>JBCCZL010000613.1:0-6034 GCA_039187775.1 Myxococcota bacterium | reverse complement strand
GCCGGGTTAGGAGGCCGGCTCGTATTCAAGGACGCCCTGGGAACATTCGGTCTCGCCCTTGAAGAACTGGAAGCTCACCTTGTCCTGGTTCCGCCTGAATCGGAGCTCGATCCGGTCCCCGGGGCCGAGCTCGGCCTTGAACTTGAGTCGACTTACCGCCTTCGGCGACGGCAGGTCGGGCCAGCACTGGCTCGCTCCACGCTGGGCAAGTCCCACCAGCTGGGCGACTCCCGGCACCATCGGGCGACCGACGAAATGGCCTTCGAGGTAGATGAGGTCCGCAGGAACCGTCACCTCCACGATTCGGAGACCGTCCCGCTCGGACCAATCGCCCCAAAGGAAATCCGACGCCATGCGGACCTTATAGGGAACTGTGATGCTCGCCAAAAGGGCGAGACCGTTGCCGGGTCGGAGGAAGCTGGTATGCCTCCGGGAGATGCGTCTCCTCGCCTTGGCTCTTAGCTCGGCTCTCGTCCTCGGCTGTGGCGGCAGTCCGCCGGTGGCCGTGGACACGACCCAGACTCCCGGTTACCCGACCGTGCTCCGCGCGCCGTCCGAGTTTGCTGGAGACTTCGCGCTTGAGCAGGAAGTCACGATTCGCCACCCGGAAGACGAAAACTCGTTCCGCGCCGCGGTCCAAAAGATCGGCGACGAGATCATTGTCTTGGCGCTGGGGCCGCACGGCGGTCGAGGGTTCGCGCTCCGCCAAGTAGGGCGCGATGTGACCTTCGAGAACTTTCTTCCCGTCGAGCTCCCATTTCCCCCAGAGTACATCCTGTTCGATGTGCACCGGAGCTGGTTTCAGCCCACTGCCGCGCCGGATGGCGGAGAGGGGACCGCGTCCTTCGAACGGGATGGCGAACGGATCCGCGAACGCTGGGAGGACGGCCGCCTCCTCGAACGAACGTTCGAACGAGCCGACGGCGCGCCCGACGGAACGATTGCGGTTCGCTTTCCCGAAGGCCTCGAGCCGACGGCGCCCCACCGGTCGCGTCCCCCGGACCTGATTGAGCTCGACAACGGCTGGTTCGGGTACCAAGCCAGCGTTCGGACGCTGTCGTGGCAGCCGGTCGATCCACCGGAGGAAGAGTGAGGCATGTCGAACCGACACAAAGGAGGCATGTCGAACCGACACAAAGTAGGCGTAGTGCAGATGACATCGCGCGGCGAAGTCGCGGAGAACCTTGCCGTCGTCGATCGCCTGGTGCGACGGGGCGCGGCGGACGGATGTGAGCTCGTCGTTCTGCCCGAGTGCTTTGCGTATCTCGGAAGAGAAGAAGGCAAGCTTCCGATCACGGAGCCACTGCCCCAGGGCGGCCCGATTCTCGCGCAGTGCCAGGCGCTCGCGAAAGAGCTCGGAGTCGAGCTGATCCTCGGCGGGTTCTGGGAACGAGGTTCGGACCCCGGGCACGCGAAGAATGCGTGTGTTCAGGTGCGAAGCGACGGTAGCGTTGGCGCGGTCTATCGAAAGATCCATCTCTTTGACGTCGACCTTCCGAACGGGACCCAGCTTCGGGAATCGGAGACCGTCGAGGCGGGCACCGAGCCGATCGTCGCGGATGCAGTCGTCGGCAAGCTCGGTCTGTCGGTCTGTTACGACCTCCGATTTCCCGAGCTCTACCGCGCTCTCGTGGACCAGGGGGCGCGGGTTCTCGCCGTTCCTGCGGCATTTACGCTGAGCACCGGGAAAGACCACTGGCACGTGCTGCTCCGCGCCCGTGCGATCGAAGCCCAATGCTTCGTACTCGCCGCGGCGCAAACCGGGCATCACTACGGCAAACGCATTTCCTACGGGCACGCCCTCATCTGCGATCCGTGGGGGACGGTGCTCGCCGAGTGCGGGGACGGCGAAGGCATTGCGGTCGCGACGATCGACCTGGATGTCGTGGACCGGGTGCGCGGTTCGCTCCCGAGCCTTCGACACCGTCGTCTTTAGGCCGGTTGCGTCAATCCCGGCGTCCGTGTCGCCACTGCGGGCATCCGAACATTATCGGCGGGGCAGGAGCGGGCGGTCCGCGTCACGTTTGCCGCCGGGAACCAAGCTGAGGTGGGCCACGGGGGCAAAAGCGCTCATCACTCCGCTCTCTTCGGCGGCGTAGACCCAGCCTCGTTCGTCGACGCGAAGCCAGTCGGGGACAAAATCACACGACGGTGCGGTTCCGAGCGGCTCCCCGTCTTGGAGTCGAACCACATGGATCGTGCCCGACGGAACAAACAGCGCACCACCGCGAAGCACCGGTTCGAGTCGACGCGGGATCTCGTGGGTCAGAGGGTCCGAAAGAAGCCGGCTCCACCGAATCTCGCCATCGTCGCCTTCGATCACCGTGACCCGGCCCTGAGGAGAATTGACGATCACCGAGCCATCGATCTCCATTGCCACTCCACCCCCGACGATTCCCGGGTCACGAGTCATCCACCGCACCGATCCATCGCGGCAGTTGATCGACGTGAGAAACCCCTTGGGCCTTGCGCCCGCGGCGACCACCACGGATCGGCCCACCGCAAACGGAGCGCAGTTTGGCGGGCCTCCCAGATCGCGAGAAAACAGGAGCTCCCCGCTGAAGATATCGATGCCGAAGAGCGTTCCCGTGTGGCCCTCGCCCGCGGCCGCCACCACGACGCCTTCGGCCACGGCGGGGGCATGTCGAAAGCACGCTTCCTCGGAAAAGCACCAGAGGAGCTCTCCGCTTGCCGCTTCGAGGGCGCGGAGCGATCCATCGGCGGAGGCCAAAAGGAGCAATCGCCCGGCCCGCTGAAGTCCAACCACGGGTGACGCGACGCGAAAACGCCATAGTGCCTGCCCGTTGCGAAGGTCGAGGGCCGAGAGATGTTGCGGGCCGTCGCTCAGCACCACCGCCGGCGGCATCGCCGGACCTCCGACGTGGTACACGATCCCGTGTCGGTCGCGCTCGGCCTCCAGCCGGGCCTCCGCGTACGCCTCGCCGGTGGTCACTTCGCACAGCTCGATCCGCCCGTTTTCGGCGCGCCGAAGGAGGGTAGTGTGGGCCATCGTACTGGTTCCCCCGATACCCTCGCGGACCCAGAGGACTTCGCTCGTTTCGCGCTGGATGGCCACCGCACGCTCTGGAGAGGCGATAACGATGCGATCTCCACACAGAAACGTGGATGCAGAGGCGAGCTCTTCGGCTTCGATATTCCAGCGTTCCGCGTAGCGCAGGCGTCCCGGCCTAGCGATCGGAGTCCGAGTTGCCTTCTCGGTGGGCGCACTGCTCACGAGGTGGCGCACTCGCTCGCGGTCTTTGTTCACCAATCGGCTCTTCTGCGTGCGGTTCCGTACCGCCCGTCGAAGGCCTTCCGCTTCGTCACGGAGCTCCTGGATTCGAAGGTTCCGCTTTTGGCTCCGGTCAGCCGCCACGGCGGCTCGGGCCACATCGCTGGCCAAGCGAGCGATCGGGAGAATGGCGCTGGGTACGTCGAGCGCGGGAAGAGTGATCGCGTCGGCGTCGCGGCCACGAAGGGTCAGGGTCGCCGAACCGTCTTTGCCTCGCCGGACTCCGATCATGAACTGGCCCCAGCGGAGTCGGACATTGGCTTCGCGCCCGTGCCGCCATGCATCGACGAGGGCATCGGCGGCGCTCAGCATCTTTCGCAGGGGAAGCACGATCGGGCCGTGAACCAGAGGAATCCGATGACCTCGAGCCCAAGCCCAGAGCTCGCCGGAAAACAGTGTGCCGTGCACGTCGGCGCGGAACGCGCCCCCCGCCATCGCTGCCGCGGGCAAGAATGCCGCGGAGAAGCCGAAGGATAGAGCGGTCCGGCCGCTTGGCGCGGTCAGCTGTCCGCCACGGCGTTCCTCGATGACGATCTCGGGGCTCGCCGCGGGCCGCATCGAGCCGAGCCTCCGGGCTAGGCCAAGGTCGAGCTCCGAGCTAAGCGCCGAGCCCGTACTGCCTTCGCTCTGGTGGGTGAGCGCCGTCGCACAGCGCTCCACGAGCAGCCGAAGCGGAGCCGGTTGGTTCAGCGTGTGGACCGTGGGGACGGTGTCGGTGGAGTAAAAGCTCAAGAGCACCCGGTCTCCGGAGCGAACGAGCGCGATCTCTGCCGGCTCTTCGGTGAGACGAACGACAACCTTTTGTCGCTTTGCCTCTCCCAGGCTCAGAAGTGCGGTGGCAAGATCGGCCCACGGCAGGTTTCGCGCTTCGCGAGAGCCGGTGAAGGCGGCGGTTGCGTCAACGTGCGCGTCGGTCCGAAAGTGATGCGGCGAGGAGGTTTCGATGGGTGCGCGATGCACGTTGAAATGGTAGGGGTCCGCACCGGTTCGTCGAAATTATCGGATCAATGCAGGATGTTGACATCGACGGGTTTGTTGTAGCAGTGGCGGTCGTCGTGGTGCGCGGTGCGCGGGTGCTGGCGCTCCGTCGCGCGCTGACCAAAGACGCAGGTCCTGGGCTTTGGGAAACCGTCTCCGGTCGACTTGAGCACGATGAACAACCGCGCGACGCGGCGATCCGCGAAGCTCTGGAGGAAACCGGCCTCGACGTCTCGATCGGAGATGCGCCGGTCGACGCCTACACTGCGCAGCGCGCGGGTCGACCGATGGTGGTCATCGTGTACCGAGGGGACTCGACCGATGGCGACGTCGTGATTTCCGATGAGCACGACAGGCATGCCTGGTGGACGCCCGAAGAGTTCCGCGAACGATCGAGCCTCACGCGACTCGCCGACGCGGTGGACCGGGCGATGGGTTGATCGTCGAGGTTCGGTGCGACCGCCCCAGGGCTGTGGCACCCTGAGGCGTGACCCGACTCCCCGCACTCCTCCTTGTGCTCGTGAGCTGCGGCGATTCCGATCCGATGGACCGGCCCGATGTTGTGGTAGACGACGCCTCGATCGACGGGCGACTTCTGGACGCTCCGGTGATCGACGCCGCGTCGGCGGAGAGCGGGATGCTGGATGGGGACGCCACAGTTAGTCCATCGGTGCTTCGGTTCGTCGACCGGACCGCCGCCGCGAGCCTCGGCTTCGAGCGCGAACCCGCCGATGGCTACGACACCCTCATGGATCGGATGAGCGGCGGCGTATGCCCGATCGATGCCGATGGCGCCCCGCCGCTCGACCTGTTCTTTGCGTTTCGGCCCTCCGGAACGACCCGATCGTTCCTCTTCGTGGCCGATAAGGCCTTCGAATACCGAAACGAAACCGACCGACGGGGCCTCGGCGCAGTCGGCGATGCGATCGGGTGCCTGGCGTTCGACGAAGACGGCGACGGAGACCAAGACCTGGTGGTGTCGGGCCTCGGCACGCTCCAGCTCTTCCATAACGAGGGCGGCACATTTGTCGACCGGAGCGACCGCTTCTCCGCGGTCACGCTCGACCCTCGCGGCATGTACACCTCGCTCGCCGCCGGAGACCTCGACGGAGACGGCGTGCTCGAACTTGCCGTCGCAGGTTTCATTCGCTTTGAGCCCGAGCTCTTTCGACCCGGGCAACGCTGCGGCGAAGTGCTCTGCCTGGGCGACCTCGCGAGCTTCTCCGCGATCCGAAACCTGCTCCTTGTGCGAGATGCGGGAGGCTTCTACGTCGACGTTGCCGAGGTGCGGGCGCCCGAGTTCGCGGAGAGCGAAGCGACGCTCGTTCTCTCGATCGGCAACCTCGATGGCGTTCCTGGACCGGAGCTCTACGTGGGCAACGATCTTGGGTGGGCGTACCGAGACCGGCTGTTGAAGCCAGGACCGGGCGGCCTCGCGGACATCGCCGAAGCGCGAGGACTTGCCTACAACCGTCGCGGCTACGGCATCGACACCATGGGTTTCGCGACCGGAGATATCGACAACGATGGCGATCTCGACCATGCGGGCACGAGCTTCGAGCGAGACGGAACCGCGCTCTTCGTCTGCGGACCGGACTTTTGCCAGGATCGGGCCCGAGAACGCGGCCTCGAGCGCCTCTCGAACACGTTCCGTTGGGGCATCGCGTTCTTCGATGCAGATCGCGATGGGGACCTCGATCTTCTGGAGGCCACCGGGCACATCTATCCCGACCCGGAAGCGGAAGCGCTCGGATTCGAAAGTCG
>JBCCZL010000612.1:0-6043 GCA_039187775.1 Myxococcota bacterium | reverse complement strand
CTCCTTGCCCGCCACGGGTTGGCGAGCGCGTTGCGAAAGATTCGGCATCGGAGTTGTTCACGACGCCAACCTCGAGTAACGCTTTCGGCTCCGGCCCTTTAGGATCGACGGAGCAAATCCGTGAGATCGCTCAGTCGCGACACGCTGCTGCCGCAAAGGGTCATTTCCGGTGAAGATCTTCGGCGTGCTCCCCGTCGCTGACGGAACACTCGCCCGTGTTGCGCGGCTAGGACTTGGGTGGAAGACTGGCGAGCTGCTTGCGTCCACGACGGGCGACGAGTTCTGGATGGCTTCCTGGGCAAAAGATACCGATATCGGTGGCGCGCGCGCGGCGTTCCCGGAGACCCGCCCGTCAGCGGTGCTCGGCGCCCGAAGCGACGACCCGCTGGCGCGTGCCCGGGCATTTGCCATCCTTGTGTCGGCCTACTGGAAGCCCGTCTACCGGTCGATCCGGATTCGCTTTGGAAAGAGCAACGAGGACGCCAAAGATCTCACTCAGGACTTCTTCACCCATGCGCTGGAGCGTGAGATGTTCGCGTCGTTCGATCCGGGGCGCGCGCGCTTTCGAGTGTTCGTCCGGGGCTGCTTGCGCAACTTCGTGCTCAATGCGGAGACCCAGCGGCGACGGATCAAGCGCGGGGGCGGAGCGATCACCCTCAGCTTGGACTTCGAGCAGGCGGAGCGCGAACTCGAACTGCTCGCGGACCCCGACGCATCCCTGGAGGACGCATTCGACCGAGACCTCGCGAAGCAGATCGAAGCCCTCGCGGTGGCAGAGCTCGAGGGGGAGCTCGCCTCGAAGGGGAAAGCGAACTACTTCAAGATCTTTCAGCGATACGACCTCAAGCCCGACGATGAGCGCCCCACCTACGGGGAGCTCGCCGAGGAGCTCGACTTGAAGGTCACCGATGTGACCAATCATCTCGCGTACGTTCGGCGACGGCTTCGGCAAATTGTATTGTCTAAGCTCCGAGAAATTACGGTGAGCGACGAGGAGTTTCGAGAGGAAGCGCGGGAGATGTTGGGGATCGAAATCGATCCTCGCCCGTCTTGAGGCGTTTGATGCGAATCCACTGGCTCTATTCGACTAGCGCGGCTCTCGGGATGTTCATCCTGCCGCAGGGGTGCGCGAGCGACGACGACTGCCCTTCTACCAGCGCCCTTCAGGCGTCACTGGACGCCGCGGGTCCCGGTGGCACGGTGACCCTTGGCTCGTGCACCGTCGCGGGCCCACTCCGGGTTCCCGCCGGGGTCACTCTCACCGGGGGCGGAGAAGCGGTCACCGTGATTCAGAGTACCTCGGGAACCGCGGTCCGCGTCGAGGCCGGCGCGGGCACCGGGCTGAGCCAGCTCTCCGTGGAGAGCGATGGCTGTGCCGCCGTGGTGGCCACCGGGAGTGGTCCGGTGGAACTCCGTTCGCTCGACGTTCGGGCCTCGACCGGGGTGGGGCTCGCGGTGGAAGGAGTGACCACGCTGACCATCGAGGATGTCGATGTGATCGGCCCGGTGACCGCGGCGACCGCGGACGACACCATGCCGTCCCTTCCGCCGTTTCGGTGCGGGACGTCGACGCTCGCCACCCACGGCATTGTGCTGGTGGACGTCGCCGATGCGCGGGTCACCAACACCACCGTCGACGGGTTCAGCGCGTTTGGGGTGCTTGCGCTCCGCTCCACCACGACCTGGATGGGGGGCCGCTCTTCGAACCACTTGGGAACCGCGTTCGAGGTCTGGGACGGGAGCGCGACGGTGAACGCTCTCACCGTCCGCAATACGTCCGACGGTGCAGGTGCGGTCGAGTCATTTGGGGTGGTGTTTGGAGGCGGCGCGACGGTCACGACCGCCGATCTCATGGTCGAGGACGGGGATGCGTTCGGGGTGTTCCATGACGGGGCCACGGTGACGCACCAGAGTCTGGTGGCTCGAAACAATGGGTTCGCCGGGGTTTGGGCGCAGAACTCGGACGACCTTCAGATTCTCGGCACGAGCCGGATCGTCGATAACGCCTTCGCCGGCGTCACGACCATCGGATCGCGTCGGGTGGAGCTCGACGGCGCCGAGGTTACCGGAACGACCGAGGGCATTCGGATCGACGGCGTCCGCACGGTGCGCGCGGGGGACGGGGTTCACTTTATCGATAGTCAAGGCGCACTCCGAAACCTGACGATGGCCAACAACGAACGGGTCGGCGCGCTCTTCGATCTCGGCGGCGGCTCGACCAGCGACTTTGCCGCCGACAATCTGATGATCGATGGGAGCGGCACGGCGCTCGGCGCGATCGTCCAGAACGGAACGATCATGCCCGGCTGGGATGCGAGCGTGCAGCGGCTGGGAGCCACCTTGGCGAACGACATGGCGTTTCTTGGCGCCCTCGACATCGCCGGCGCCGTGGGCCCGGTTTGCTTTCCGCCGCTCGACCAGGTCGAAACCGCAGGCATCGGTCCCCTTCTCATGCGCTGAGGCTCCCCGAGCCTCTCAACGCTCTGCGAGGAGCTTTTTATGGGAGGGGATCGCTTCGAAGGATTTTCGAAGCTCTTCATCGGTTAGCTGGTTTGAAAGCGCGACGATCCGCGCTCGACCCTTGGCGAACACTGCTTCGGCGGGCTCGCGCTGACCGCTGAGGCGAAGTGCCGATCCGTAGGCGAGGAACACCAGAGCTTCGTCTTCCTCGAGTCCCCCAAGCTCTTCGTACATCTTCATCGCGATCGTTGCGTCCGCGAGTGCTCGTTCTGCGTCGCTAAGTTCGAGGAGCGCTTGGGCCCGCACGGTGTGGGCCACGACTTCCAGGTCACGACTCGGCTTCGAGTCCAAGGCATCCGTGGCGGCGGTTACCGCGAGTTCAAACGCCCCTTCGTTCAGCCGTGCCCGCGCCCGATAGATGTCGACGAGCCCACGAAGCCGCGCCTCCCGAGCAGCTTCGGCGATCCGTTCCGCGCTATCCAAGTGCAGGTGGGCAAGATCCGTCCGGCCAAGCGCGGTGTGGGCGTACGCTAGGTTGAGCTGAACGTATCCCTCCATCACTCGATGGCCGACCCGCTGGCAGTCGATGAGAGCTTCCTCGAGAGAACGGATTGCGTCCGAGTAGGTTCCAAGCCGGTTGTACACGTCGGCGAGGTTGGCTTTGGCGCCCGCGCCGCGGCGAAGGTCCCCGAGCTCATCGCAGACTTCCGCCTGCTCGGCGAATACCGAGAGTCGCTCCTCGAGATTGCCTCGTCGGGACACATCGAAGCCCTGCCATCCAAGCACCAGCGCCCGGAGCGGAAGATCGGCGTCGCGGCTGCGTCGAACCGCTTCGTCGAGCGACTTGCGCGCCTCCTCGGGACGCTGCGCGTTGTGAAGAACCAGAGACCGGCGTCCGAGCGCGATGGTGAGCGCCTCGGGATCGTCGCCCTCCCGGCCCGCGTCGACGGCGGCGGCAGCATCGCGGAGCGCTTCCTCTTCTCCGCCTCGTCGAGACAGCCACACCGCCCGCTCGCTCAGGATGCGGGCGCGCTGCCCAGGGGTCCGCGCTTCGTTCACCGCGCGCTCGAGGGCCTCGGCGTGGGCTTCGATGCGCCCAAGAAACCGCAGCGCGTCGACAAGGAGTGCTCGAAGGGGAAATCGATGCTCTTCATCGACCCCCACATCGAGAGCTGCCTCCGCGCAGCGAAGCGCGCTCCGGGCATCACCGCGTCGGAGTGCGACCTGGGCCGCGCTCCGATACTGTTCTCCGGCCGCGGCACGGTCCCCTGCGCGATCGAAATGCCGGGCGCACTCTTCGGGATCGGAGCCTCGAAGTGATGCGAGGGCGATCGCCGCGGCACGGTGGAGCTCTGCGGCAAAGCTTGCATCGAGGCTTCGGTAGGCGACCTCGGCGACCAGGCTGTTGCGAAAGAGGTACTTCGCACGCGCTCTGCGCCCTCGTACGGCGAGCAGATCGCGTTTGGTAAGGGCGGCGAGCTGTTGCGGGGTCGCCTCGGCGCCCACCGCAGTGGCTTCGTCACGGCTGAAGGGCCGCCCCCATATCGATACGCGCCGGCAGAGGTCGCGCTCTTCCGTTGGCAGTCGGTCGAGGCGCGACTGGATGGTGGCCTCGATCGACGAGGGCAGGCGCACTTCCCCATGCTCCGTGTCGTCGAGGGCGCGCACGAGCTGAATCACAAAAAAGGGATTGCCGCCACTCCGCTCATGGAGGACGTCGCGGGTATCCGCCGAAAGCTCGCGGCCCGCCACCGCATTGGCGAGCTCGGAAGCGGAGGACGCAGGAAGACCACGGACCTCGATGACGGTCGCGGGACATCCGGAGAAGGGGCGGGGCTCACGCTCGAGGAACTCTGCCCGGCAGGTGCCGGCGATGAGGAGCGGGAGTTCGGCGGCATCGTCCACGAGCTCCTCGAGGATTTCGAGCGAAGCGTCATCCGCATGATGGAGGTCTTCGATCGAGAGGAGGAGCGGCCTCCGCGCGAGGGCGAGAATCCACTCTCGAATCGCGACCCGGGATCGGTCCCAGAGGGCGCCGAGATCCACCGCCGAGCTTCCGCCCTGACTTCCCTTGATGAGTTCATGCAGCGCGCGGGTATGACGCTGCGCGGTTCGCGGGTTGCCGAGCAGCTCTGCGATATCGAGGTCCGAACCGTCCTTGGGAAGGAGGACCGCCGCGAGTTCGCGCATGAGGCTGAGGTCTTTTTCTTCACTTCGCGGGGGAAGGACCACGGAGACGGTACGGCACTTTCCCTCCGCGATCGCTTCGAGCTCGGCAAGGAGTCGGCTCTTTCCGATGCCCGGTGGACCCGAAATCAGTGCGACGAGTGGCGCGTGATCGATGTGGACGGTTCGGATGGCTTCTTCGAGCTGGCCGACTTCGGCGTGGCGGCCGACCAGCGGAAGGCTCGCGGTGGCAAGACCGCTTCCGCGTTCCGAAAGCGAGAGCTCAAAGAGCCCGGCAGCCACTTCGGTGAGCGGGTGCGAATCCACGAGGGTTCGGGCAGCCTCGGTGTCGACGGCGACGCCGCGCAGGCCCGCCTCGGCGCAGCGTTCGGCGGCTTCGAGGGCGTCTCCCGCGATCTGGCCCCGCGCGGTGCTGACCCAGCCCGACGACAGCGAGACTCGTCGGGCTGCACCTCGGCATGCGAGGGCGGCGTCGGCAGCAGACTGGATTTCATCGCCATGCCACCGGTCCGCGCCGAAGAGACCGAGGGCCCGCTCGCCAAGGAGCCGGAGAAACGTGCCGCCTCGGCTCTTGATTTCCTGCTCGAGGACGTCGAGCTGAAGGTCTCCACGCGCCAGGAGAAGCGCGATCACCCGACGTTCGCCTTGGCGGATCGCCGGTGGAATCTCGCTGTGTTTCGTGTCGAGGTCGACCGCACGGAGCGCCGTCTCCATCGAGCGGGCGCTATCGAAGCGGGCTTCCCGATCCCGCGCGAGGGCGCGCTCCACAATGGCCGCGAGCGCCGGCGGAATCTCCGGGTTGATGGTGCGAAGCGGGGTGAGGTCCGCCATCAACGTCGCGACCAAGGTGCCCAACGGCGAGTCGCTCGCAAATGGAATCTGGCCGGTGAGTCCCTCATAGAGCACCGCGCCGAGGGACCAGAGGTCGCTCCGCGCGTCGACGCGGGCCTGACCCTCCGCCTGTTCCGGCGAGAGATAGCCGACGGTGCCGGGTACCGCGCCTGGACGAGTGAGCTTCGTCGCCCCGTCGTCCACGAGCGCGACGCCAAAGTCCATGAGCTTCGCCGTCCCGTCGGAGGTGAGGAAGATATTGGACGGCTTGATGTCTCGATGCACGATTCCCCGCTCGTGGGCGGCGGCGAGACCGCCACAGACGCCGAGCGCGATCGGGACGAGGCTCTCCGGCGTCACGGGTTGGCGGAAGCGTTCGGCCAAGGTTTCGCCGTCCAGAAGCTCGAGTACGATGAACGGCACGCCATCGGCGTCGACGCCCGCATCTCGGGTCTGCGCGATGTTGGGATGGTCGATGCGGATGCGCGCCTCGATTTCAAAGCGGCGCACCAGGTCCTCGGAGAGGAGTGCGGACTTCAACACCTTGATCGCCACCGGCTCGCCG
>JBCCZL010000611.1:0-6048 GCA_039187775.1 Myxococcota bacterium | reverse complement strand
GTTCGGGAGTCCGCGGGTCGACGTCGATGCTCCAGTCTCCGGAGGGCTCGCCGTCCCATGGGCCCTGCTGGGCTCGCCGGTAGAGGTCCCGCATCTCGGCGTTGTCCGCCGGATAGGTCCAATCAAAGTGCGCCTGGTGATTGGCCTGCACCTTCGTCGGCACTCCCTGCTTTCCTCGACGAAAGAGGAGCCCCCGAACCGCCGACGGGCCGAGCGAGTTCATGACCCGGGGATCCCGGATCTCGCCCATGATGTCGATCGCTTCGAAATAAGGCTCGACACGGTGTTTGACCTTTTCCGGGAGAATCTTGGACAGTCGTTCGGTAATGGGCATGGCGATGTTCCTACATAGCTGAGAATAGATCGCGGACGCGGCTCGCGTGATAGCGCGTCAGAAAGTTCTGAATGAGGGGAAGAGTTCGCTCGATCATCCGAGCGACGGCGATCGGAGATTCACTCGACAGATTGTTGGACAAAAGGATCGCTTCCCGACGAACGATCGTATCGAGCGCTTCGACATAAATGCGCAACTCTGCGACGCCGAAGCCGGCTTCTTTCGTAAACCCGGCGTCCCGCATGTCGCGCACGAACTCGAGGATCCACAGGTCGTCTTCCGCGATCCGGAGTCCCTCGTTGGCATCGACGCCGAGGACGCCGACTTCCGCCATCTCGATAAGCTCTTCGCGCGTGATCTGAAGCTCCTCGAGCCGATCGCTGACGTCCACCACCGCCCGTCGAAAATCGACCCCGCGGGCGACCGAGGTCCGAAGCTCGCGCTTGAGCGCAAGCAAGAAGCTTTCTTGCTCCTCACTGAACTCTTCTTCCCGGCCATCGAGCATCGCCTTGATGGCCTTCAACGGAAGAAAGCGCTCGTGCTGGAGCTTTCGAATCAAGCGAAGGCGCTCGATGTGCTCTTCGCCGTACCACGCCATGTTTCGGCCGGTCTTGTGACCCGCCGGCAACAGGCCCTGCTGAATGTAGAAGTGGATCGCCTGCCGCGGCAGATCCGTCGCCTCGCAGAGGTCCTTCATCCGATACGGGAACCGCTCCCGGATGCTCGCCGCCGCCGTCATGACGCCCCCTCGCGAACCGACTCCTCACGAACAGACTCCTCGCGAACCGACCCAGCTGCGATCGTGCACGGTCCCTGAGCCCGTGCGACGCACGCGAGCACATACCCGTCGGCCCGCTCCTCACGGGTCAGGCAGTTGGGTTCCGCCACGTCCACCTCGCCTTCAACCAGGCGCACCTTGCACGCGCCGCAGCCGCCCATCGCGCACGAGAACTTCAGATCGAGGCCTGCCGCGCGGCCCGCATCGAGGAGCGTCTCTTGCGGCTTCGTCTCCACGCGGGTTCGCTCACCAAGAATGTCAAAGATCACCGGCACCGGCTGGGTCGGCCCGACGCGCCCGTTCTTGCGGGGCGCCCGCGGGCTGAGAAACACCTCTTCGCGGATCGACGTCGACGGAACCCCCAGCTCCTCGAGGCAAGTACGGACGCCGTCCCGCATCGGCTCGGGACCGCAGAGGAAGACCTCGCGCGAAACCCCGAGGTCGACCCCAAGTGCGGTAATCCGCTCGCGACAGCCCTCGCGGTCAAGCTGCCCAACCGCTCCCGACCATTGCTCGCCCTCGTCGACGAGAAAGTCGATCTGAAAGTTCGGATGCTCTTCCGCCAGCGCGCGAAGCTCCCGCTCAAAAATAATGTCGGCAGGGCATCGACTTCCGTAGACGAGGAGCACCTCCGCCTCGGGATGCCGGGCCAGCGTATCCTTGATGATCGAGTACACCGGCGTGATTCCACTTCCCCCGGCGAAGCACAAAAGCGGCCGCTCAGGCTGAGCGCGGACGAAACTCCCCGAGGGACCGAGCACTCGAAGCGTGGCCCCGGCCACCACCTTGCGGTGAATGAACCCGGACATCACCCCGTCGGGAATGCGCTTGACCGTGACCCCGACCTCAGCCTCGCCCGGAGCCGACGACAGGCTGTACGCACGACGCACAGGAATCCCATCGATCAGAAACTCGAGGGTGAGGAACTGACCCGCGCGATACTCTCCGACGACCCCAGGATCATCGAACAACAGCGTGACCGCGTCATCCGTCTCGCGCCGAACTTCTCGAATCCCTATCGGTCGACCGGTGTTCGGTGGTGCGGTCTTCTTGGTCCTCCGAGGGCGAAGCTCGACGAGGTCTCCGGCCGGCGCTCCCGGAGGCCGTCGAACCAACGGGGACGGCTTCGTGCCCACCAGAGTGTCGCGGACCATTCGAAGATCTCGGAGCGTCGTCTCTCCGCGCCTCACCACGCGCCGCGGCAAAAAATAATGCGCCGGCCGAACCGCCGAGAGCGGAGGCGCCGGACGATGGTCGCGAACCCGAGCGGCGACTCGTCGTCCTCCGAGCTGATCGAAGACGGCGGTGAGGTCCCGGCGAGTGCGGTCGATGCTCCCTTCGAGGGGCGGCATGAGAAGCGCCAACACCTTTGCCGTGGCATCGAGGGGACCGGGCCGTCGTTCCATGCCTTCCAGCCTGCCTCGGCGAGCGCAGAGTGTCAAGTGACACTTGACACTAGATGGTTGCACCCGACGTGAAGATCGGGTTTGGTACGCCAGGAACCCAAGGAACCCATGGATTTCGGACCGATCGCCGCGAAACACGAGCTTCCGACCGGGGTGCGCTGGATCGATGCACGGGTCCGTCGGTCGGCGTTTCTCGAAGGCCATGTACCCGGGGCCGTGCACGCAGATCTCGAACGTGACCTGTCCGGAGACCCGCACCACCCGGAACGCGGCGGTCGGCACCCGCTCCCTTCGCCCGCCGCGTTTGCCGAACGTCTCGAGACATGGGGAATCCGCCCGGACGATGCGGTGGTGATCTACGACGATGCGGGAGGCGCGATGGCCGCCGCCCGATGTTGGTGGATGATGCGCGCGATCGGACATCGGGCGGTTGCCATCCTTGATGGCGGCCTTGCACCGGGGTTCCCCCTCGAAAAGACCGAAACCGACTACCCTAGAAGCCACTACCCTGCGCCCGAGACGTGGCTCCGGCCGACCGTCGACCTCGCCTACGTCCAAGCCCATCACCAGGACGCCAACAAGATCGTTCTCGACGTCCGCACCGAAGAGCGCTTTCGCGGCGAAAAAGAGCCGATCGACCCCGTCGCGGGTTCGATCCCCCAGGCCAAGAACCTCCCGCTTGCTCGCAACCTTCGCCCCGATAAGACGTTCAAATCCCCGACCGAGCTTCGACGCCAATACCACGCTCTCCTCGGCTCGGTGTCCCCGGAGGACCTCGTCGTGTCGTGCGGCTCCGGAGTCACTGCGTGTCACACCCTCGCTGCGCTCGAGTACGCCGGTCTCGACGGTGCCGCCCTCTACGTCGGCTCGTGGAGCGAATGGTGTCGGAACCCCGTACAGTAGCGGATTCCTCTGTCCTCACGCTCGGTGCCTCGACAAGTGAAGTGATAGCCTGGAACACGTGCGTGCGCTGGTGATGGTGGTCCTCTGTCTCGGCTCCTGTGGCCGGGTGGACTTTGGCCTGCAGGGCGGAGGCCAAGACGCAGAGACACGGGACGGCGCCGCCGACGCACTCGCCGACGCGCAAGCTGATCGATCGCTCGACGCCGAGGTTCCATCGGGCTTTGGCCCGGTCACGATGCTGCCGGGACTCCTGCTGGGAACGCGAAACGATGACGACGATCCGAGCCTTACCGGAGATCTCCTCGAGATCTACTTCAATCGAGGATCCGCCCTCTATGTCTCCGAGCGCGATAGCGTCGCGTCGGAGTGGAACCCGCCTCAACAGCTCACCGCGTTCATGGGCCGATCGCTCACCGACCCGGTGGTGTCGCGCAACGGTCTCTTTCTCGTGTTCGCCTCGATCACCGACGACGCGACCGAGCGAGATCTGCGCATCACAAGTCGAGCCCGCCGCGGAGAGCCATGGGGCCCCGACCGAAGGATCGATGAAGTCGCCCTTCCCGACGACGACGTCCCCTACTGGATCTCGGACGATGGCCTCGAGGTGTGGTTCGGAAAGGAACGTCCGCAGGTGCTTCAGAGCTCGCGCCCAATGATCGGAGCGGCGTGGTCCGAAGCCCAGACCATCCTCACGCCGGATCCGGATCGCACCCTCGTCAGTGTGTCGCGAAGCACTCCCGACGGCAATCTCGTCATCTCGCTCAACACGTCCGGCCAAGATCTTCTGTTCGAAATGGAGGCGCACGCCGACGGCGGCTACGGCACGCCCACGCCGGTGGCGATCGCCGGCATTGCCCCGGACGAAGACGTCTCCGACGGTTGGTTGTCGCCCGATGGTCGCTCCCTCTGGTTCACGCGCGGCGGCGTCCCCCAGCGAAACATCGTCTTCGCGCAGCGCTAACCCTCTTTAACGAGCCTTAGCCCGACTATGTAGTGGGGCTAGAACCACTCAGGTTTCATGGCCCGAAAGCTCGTATCCGACCGGCAACGTTCCGCGAGGAGCGCGACCCGGGGAAGCTCGTGAGCCGCCCAATAGCGCGCCCCCTGAACGAGCCCTCTTCCGTAGTCGTCGCCGCGGCGAGCCCCCGCAGTCGCAAGACGCGTTTGCATCCACCCCACCACCACGATGCTCAGAAGATCGAGGTAGGCGGTGCTCTGACCGAGCATCCCTTCGAGATCGCCCGCAAGCCCGCGCTGGCCGAGGGTCATGGTCAGTGCTTCGACGACTCCGAGGCTTTCCTCGAGCGGACTTCGAATGGCCTCATCCAACCCGGCCAACTCCGCGGCCTCGAGCGCTGACCGGACCTCCCGACCGAGATGCCCAAGCGCCGCGCCGCCCTTTTGCATGACCTTTCGTCCCAGTAGATCGAGGCTCTGAATCTGCGTCGTGCCTTCGTGAATCGTGTTCAACCGCTGGTCCCGAAGCAGCAGCTCGGGAAGGTACTCGCTGGAGTAGCCGTAGCCCCCGAACACTTGAAGCGCGAGGTGGTTCGCTTCAAAGCCATATTCGGCGGGAAACGACTTGGTGATTGGGGTCAGCAGATCGAGGAGAAGCCCCGCGCGCTCCCGTTCCGCGTCGGACCCGTGTTCCGCGACGTCGGCGTAACACGCGGTCTGTGCGCAGAGGGCAAAGCTCGCATCGACGATCGTCTTCTGTCGAAGGAGCATTCGACGCACGTCGGGATGAACGAGCAGCGATTCGGGCGGCGCGGTCATGTCTCGCTCGCCGAGCGCCCGGCCCTGCGTCCGATCCCGGGCGTACCCGAGCGCCTCGTGGTACCCCACCGACGCGGTCGCCGCGGCGTTGATGCCCACGCCGATGCGAGCCTCGTTCATCATCTGAAACATCTGCCGGAGCCCCGCATGGGGCTCGCCGACCAGCCAGCCGTGGCAGTCCCCTTCGTCACCGAAGCTCAGCGCAAGGCTCGGGAGCCCCCGCCAGCCGATCTTATGAATGACCCCCGCGACCTGCACGTCGTTGTCCACCAGGCCGCCGGATTCGGGCCGGCGCCGGGGCACCGCGAAGAGGCTGATGCCTTTTGTCCCCGGCGGCGCCCCGTCGATCTTGGCGAGTACGAGGTGAACGATGTTCTCGGCGATGTCGTGATCGCCACCGCTGATAAAGATCTTCGAGCCCCGAATCCGATACCCATCCTCGGTCGGCGTGGCGCTCGTGGTGATGTCGGCGAGACTGCTTCCCGCCTGAGGCTCGGTCAGCGCCATCGTGCCCGTCCAGCGGCCGTCGTACATCTTCGAAAGAAAAAGGTCCCGCACCGTCGCGTCGCCGAAGGCTTCGATCAGATGGCCCGCGCCAGTGGTCAACCCCACGAGTCCGGTGATGCACAGGTTTCCCGCCATCAGGTACGCGTTGGCGAGAGTGCCGACCGTGAGTGGCAACTGCTGCCCGCCCACCGACTCAGGTCGGGTCGCCGCGATCACGCCCATCTCCCGAACCTGCTGATAGAGCGGCCCAAAGGTCGGGTGAAGCTCGACCCGCCCTTCGACGAGCCGGGGGGGCGCCTCGTCCATCGTCCGGTAGGTTGGAAACATCACTTCCCGCGCGAGCC
>JBCCZL010000610.1:0-6081 GCA_039187775.1 Myxococcota bacterium | reverse complement strand
CCCAGGCCGCGAGGAAGTAAAAAGCCGAGCGAGATTGAACAGACATGGGATCTCCGGGCGATGGAGCCGCGAGGTAGCACGCCATAAAACGCCCGGTCAACGGGCGGTTAGCTCACTTTCGGCGGACCCCAGAAGCCCTTTTATTCCAGTGCGCGCGCAGATGGCCTCAAATGGAGCCAAATCCGCCTTTTCCTTTCGTTTTTTGCGGGTCTCTTTCGAGAGGGTCAGGTAGACCGTGGTTTCCATGGCTTCCCTCCGTATCGTTCCCCTGGGCGGGCTCGGCGAGATCGGGATGAACTGCCTCGCGCTAGAGACGGAAGGACGGCTGCTCGTCATCGACTGCGGGGTTACCTTTCCCCACCGCTCCCTAGGCCGGAGCCTCGAACACGCAAACCTTCGCTTCCTCGAAGATCGGGCCGACGATGTCGAGGCCCTGGTTCTCACCCACGGCCACGAGGACCACATCGGGGCGGTGTCGTTTCTCCTCGAGGCGATTCCCGACCTCCCGGTCTACGGCCCCGAGTACGCATTGGCGCTTGTCGAGCAGCGCCTTCGCGAGCGCTTCGACGACGACCGACGGGGACGTCCCGGCGAACTCGAGATGGTTTCCCCGGGCGAGCGCCTCGACCTCGGTCCGTTTCAGGTCGAACCGATTCGCGTGACGCATTCGATCGTCGATGCCACTGCGCTCGCGGTGTCCACCCCTGCGGGCCTTTTGATCCACAGCGGCGACTTCAAGATCGAAGAGCCCGCGCCCGACGGTCAGGCATTCGACCGCACGCGATTTCGCGAGCTCGGAGAACGGGGAGTTCGGGTCCTTCTGTCCGACTCCACCAATGCGATGAACGAAGGCCACACCGGCACCGAGGACAGCGTTCGGCAAGCACTGAAGGAACGCATTCGCGACGCCGAGGGCCGAGTGTGCGTTGCGGTCTTCGCGTCCAACGTGCACCGCCTGCGAAGCCTGTTCTCCATCGCGAAGGATCTCGGCCGGCAAGTCTGTCTCCTCGGCCGCTCGGTCCGGCGCCACGTCGAGACGGCGATGGACACCGGCCACCTCCCGGATGTCTCTCATCGACTGGTACACGAAGACGACGTACTCGACCTTCCCCGTGAGCGCGTGTTGATGATCGCCACCGGAACCCAGGGCGAAGCGCCCACCGCGCTTGCGCGACTCGCTCGCAACGACCATCCGGCCGCCCGCCTCGACCCCGGGGATTCGGTGATCCTCTCGTCGCGGATCATTCCCGGCAACGAGCGCGAGGTGTTCTCGATGATCAACCAGCTCGCCCGGACCGGCATTCACCTGACCTTTGGACGGATGGATCCGAACATCCACGTAAGCGGCCACGCCCGCCGCGACGAGCAGCGGACCCTCCTCGAGCTCACCCAGCCAGAGACCTTCGTACCCCTTCATGGAACCCGCCTGCACCTCGAAGCGCACGCCGCGCTTGCCCAAGAGTCGGGGGTTCGGGACATTCACCTCATCGAAAACGGCGACGTGCTCGAGGTCACCAACGGGCACGCCGAGGTCGTCGACCGGATCGAAGTGGGACGGGTGGTCCGCGACCAGCGTGGCGAACCTCTGAGCCCGTCGCTTCTCCGGGAGCGAAGCCTCCTCAGCTCGCTTGGATTCGCCGCGGTGTTTGTGTGGCTCGGCGACGGCAATCGGGTCGTGGGGCGTCCCGAGATCATCACGCGGGGATTCTGCGAGCCCGAGATGGAGGAAGCGCTCCTGCGCGACGCCCAGCTCGCGGTCCGCGATGCGGTCGAAGCCCGGGCGGCCCGAGACATGGGCGAGGACCTCAGCGAAGCCGCAGGAATGGCCCTCAAGAAGTTCCTCGGGCGTCGGACCGGGCGCCGCCCACTTTGCCGAGGTATCGTTCGCCGGTTGGAGCGCTCGTGAAGTCTCTCATCCTCGTCGCCCTGTTCACCGCCTGTGGGTCTCCCCCAGCCACCGGATCCACGACTCCCCCGCCGGAAGTCGAATCCGAGGAGGCACCGGCCGCGGCCTCTCCGGACGGCCGGGTGCCCAATGCGCGGGAGCGAGCGGCGATCGCGTCGCTCGCCGCGATCGCCGAGCGCGCGCGGGGTCTCGAGTTTCGGTCCCGCTTCGATATCCGGGTGCAAACCAGCGAAGAAATTCTCGCGCACCTGTTCGCTGAGTTCGACGAGGAAGACCTCGCGGTGAGCCGCAAGGTGTACACCGCGCTCGGGCTGCTTCCGCCAGACCTCGACATTCGCGATCTGTTGACCCGCGTTCTCGGAGAGCAGGTCGCGGGATACTACGATCCCGAGATCGATCGCCTCGTGATTCGCGACGACGTCATGCGAAGCCTTGGAACGCGCACCCTTGGCATGACCGACGAGGGCAAGCTCACGATCGTGCACGAGCTCGTGCACGCGCTCCAAGACCAGCACTTCGGCCTCGACGACCTCGACGAGGAGGAAGACTCGGACCCGAGTACCGCGTACCAGGCCGTGGTCGAAGGAGACGCCACCCTCGCGATGGTGGGCTACGCCGCGGAGCAAAACCGGGTCCCCCTTCAGCTCATCACCGGCAACCCGGAGAACCTTCGAAACCTCCTCGCACAAGGAGAGGCGGACGGCGACAACGCCGAGCTCCAGTCCGCCCCGGCGATCCTCCGGGTCACCCTCCTTTCGTCCTATGTGGACGGGCTGGTGTTCTGCGCCACCATCCACGGTCAGGGAGGGTGGCCGAGCGTCGACCGAGCACACCGGCAGCGACCGGTGTCGACCGAGCAGATCCTTCACCCCGAGAAGTTCCTCCAGGGAGAGCTCCCGGACCGCGTCGAAGTCCCCGAAAATCTTGTCGCAGGCTGGAATGCTCTCGAAAGCGACCGGCTCGGCGAGTTGGAAATGCGTGTCTACTTCGGCCAGCTCCAGAACGATGTCGACGAACCGGCGGCCGCCGGGTGGAACGGAGACCATCTGCGGGCCTACGAGCACCCCGACGGCCGGGTCGCCGTGGTCTGGTTTTCCACCTGGGACAACGAGGCCGAGGCCAGCGAAGCAGAGATCGTGGCCAAGCGAATCCGTCAAGCGAACTCGGACCCGGAACTCCAGCTGGTGGCGCGGCGAAACCGAGCGCTCCTCATCGTTCGTGGCCTCGGAGCGGCGGAGCGCGAGGCGGCCGCGAACGCGTTTGAAGCGTTCGCCCGCACGGTCCCTCCGACTCCAGCCCGCGATGGCGCGCTCTCCCGTTGACGGCGAGAGCCGAGAGGGCTAGAGAGACCCGTTCCGGAGGCGGGAAAGATCATGCAGTCGCAGGTACATGAAATCAGCTCGACCGAGGTCGAAGTCAGCGTGGAGATCCCCTGGGAGGACGTGAAGAAGGACCTCGACGCCTCGTATCGAAAGCTCGGGCAAACCGCGCGGGTGAAGGGTTTCCGGAAGGGCAAGATTCCGCCCAAGGTGCTGCGTCAGCTGTTCGGCAAACAGGTCCGCATCGAAGTGTCCGGCGAGCTGATCGAAAAGGGACTGATCAACGCCGTGACCACCCACAAGTTGGAAATCGTCGCCGAGCCGTCGGTCGATGGTGGCGAAATCCAAGCCGGCGAGCCCCTCCAGTTCAAAGCGAAGTTCGAGGTCCGGCCGAAGCTCGAGCACGTCAATCTCGAGGGCCTCGAGGTCGCCCGACCGAGCACCGAGGTGAAGAACGAAGCCGTCGACGCCGAAGTCGAGAAGATCCGGGAAGACCACGCCGAAGTCCGCACGCCCGATCCGCCTCGCCCCGCGGCGGCCGGCGACCAGCTCACGATCGAGTACACGGTGACCCTCGACGGCGAAGAGAAGCCGGATATGGGCTCGACCGACCGCCAGGTCATCCTCGGCAATGATTCGCTGCACGAGGCGTTCGAAAACGGCCTCATGGGTGCGTCGAGCGGCGACAGCCGGACGGTCGAGATGACCTTCGACGGCGATGACGATCGGGAGGACCTCAAGGGAAAGACCGCCGTGTTCAGCGTCACCATCAATGAGGTCCAGGAGCGGGTCCTCCCGGAGGTCGACGACGAGTTCGCGAAGGACGCGGGGGACTACGAAACACTCCTCGAACTCCGCCTGAAGCTCCGCGAAAACCTCGAGGCCGCCGCCAAGGCCCGCGCCGAGGGCGAGCTGAAGGAACGGCTGATCGACAAGCTGGTCGAGATCAACGAGCTCGAGGTCCCGAAGGCGATGGTGGCCCAGGAGAGCCAGCGCATGTTCATGGAGATCGCGCGCCTCGCCCAGATGGGCATGAGCCCCGGGGCGCTAGGCGACGACTTCGCCAGCCAGGTTCAGGTGCGGGCCGAACGAAAAGTGCGAGCCGCGGTCCTTTTGGGATCGCTGGCGAGGGAGCATGACATTCAGGTGGCTCCGGGCGAAATCGACAAGAAAATCACGGAGATCGCCGAAGCCACGGGCAAGCACGTCGCCAAAGTGCGCGCCGAAACCCAAGGCGAACGCCTCGAATACCTCGAGCAGGAGCTGCTCGAGCAGAAAATTCTCGCACTTCTCGAGGAAAAAGCCACTATTCGAGAAGAAGAGGATGCGGACGAAAGCGACGTGTCCGCCCCAGAACCGAAACAGGATTGACGCCAAGTGGGGCGAGACCCCACAAAACCGCGAGGCGGGTGACGTATCGACATGAGGTGTCCGGAGTCTTTCCTCACACCTGCACCCGATTCGGCAAAAGCCGGGGGCCAAAGGCCCCAGCTCTGAGGAGGCATGTTGAACAACGACGACCGAGCACGCGCCGCGTGGGTCCCCACCCCACGGGTCATCGAAAGCACCCACCGCGGCGAACGCGAGTGGGACATCTGGAGCCGACTGCTCAAGGACCGAATCATCTTCCTCGGGACCGAAGTCAACGACGACATCGCGAACAGCATCATTGCGCAAATGCTGTTCTTAGAGAGCGACGACCCCGACAAGGAGATCATCCTGTACGTCAACAGTCCCGGTGGAGTGATCACCGCTGGGCTCGCGATCTACGACACGATGCAGTATCTCCGCGCGCCCGTGTCGACGGTTTGCCTGGGGCAAGCGGCGTCGATGGGAGCTTGGCTGCTAGCCGCAGGCTCGAAAGGCCTTCGCAAGGCGCTTCCGAACGCACGGATCATGATTCATCAGCCGCTTGCCGGCTATCAGGGTCAAGCGACCGACATCGAGATCCACGCCAAAGAGATCATCAAAGTTCGAGAGCGGATGAACGCCATCCTCGCCAAGCACACAGGCAAGGATGCGGAGACCATCAAGAAAGATACCGAGCGCGATCGGTTCCTTTCAGCCGGCGATGCCAAGGAATATGGCCTCATCGACGAGGTCATCACCCCACGAAAGCTTCCTCGCGCCGTCAAGTAGTCACACCACACCGAGGGGCAGGGCTCCGGGAACCGGGCCTCTCGGAAACGGGCCTTTGGAAACGGGCCTTTGGGAATGGGCAATGTCTCGGTGGCGTATCTCACATGAATGAAGTCGGCCTTCGAAGAGCCAAAGAGCTAAGCTCACAGCGACCAGATGCCTCGCGCTTGCCGGGGCGCTCCACTAGCATTAGAATCTCATGGAATTCACAGTGTTTCGCGGGATGGGACCCGAATAAACATGCCGAGTAGGGACGACGGACACGGAAACCTCCAGTGCTCCTTCTGCGGGAAGTCGCAGAAGGAAGTGAAGAAGCTCATCGCGGGCCCGACGGTCTACATCTGCGACGAGTGCATCGGACTCTGCAATGACATCATCGCGGAGGAAGTAGACCGGGAGGACTCGTTCTCGACTGGAACGCCACTTCCGAAGCCGGCGGAGATCAAGACGATCCTCGACGAGTACGTGATCGGGCAGGAGCGGGCCAAGAAGATCCTCTCGGTCGCGGTCCACAACCACTACAAGCGCATCGACTCGAAAGTCGCGGCCGATGACGTCGAGCTGCAGAAGAGCAACATCCTTCTGCTTGGGCCGACCGGTTCCGGCAAGACACTGCTTGCGCAGACGCTCGCAAAGATCATCAACGTTCCGTTTGCCATCGCCGACGCCACCACGCTGACGGAGGCGGGCTATGTGGGCGAAGACGTAGAAAATATT
>JBCCZL010000609.1:0-6091 GCA_039187775.1 Myxococcota bacterium | reverse complement strand
CTTTGCCCTCGATCTTGATCCGGTCGCACTTTTCGGTCAGCGAACCGGCATCGGCAAAGATCGGATAAGGAATCGGGATCGGGCTTGGAGCGGCCGGAGTGTGGCAAACGCACGGCGACATCGGCACCACTTGGTGCTTCGCCTTCTCCCCCACCACGGTCATCGCCATCGCTTTGACAGGCATCCCTACTCCTTTCTTGCGGAAGCTCCGTAACCGCTAGTTAAGCTTAATCATCGTGGCAAGAATCCGCGCGGCTTCTCGGGCCCGGGTCAGGACCCGGTTCGCATAGACCTCGACCTCGTGCGACTTGAGATCGACGAAGGCTCCCGGAGCCTTCAGAAGCGTCCGGCGCTTGGAGCTCACTCGGAATTCCTCCACCTGGGCGTCCACCACTCCGTCTCGGTCGATGGTTACCGCCCGTTGGGTCTGAAGGAGACCGGCGATGATGCCTTCTTCCGCATCAACGAGCACGCGGGCGCCCGTCTTGATCGCCTCTTCGAGAAGCGCCGGGTCCACCGCCGCGTCGGCGGGAAGATCGACATCTCGGCCTCCCATCCGACACCGATAGCGGCCATCGGGGAGCTTTGCCTCGAGCCGGGCAAACGCCACCGGTGCGGCCAGAGCCTCGACCACGTCGCGGGAACGGTCTTCCAATCGCTTTACTGCGCCCATCTTCGCTGCTCCTTCGTTCTCGCGTGCCTACATTCCGGGGGTAATGACCGGGGGTTTCATTTCGATGGTCGAGGCCTTCACCGTGACGCCGGTCGCTCCCTTCAGGGACAGTCCCTTCGAGGATACGACCACTTCGGCTTGGCCGCACTTCAACGTCACGGTGTCCGACGCCGCGAGGGTCAGCTTCGTGGTCGTGATGACGCCCGCAGCCCCCGCGGTGATCGAATGGCCGCCCCCGATCTTCTGTTGCTGGCTCGCCACATTGATCGCGATGCCCGCCTTGGCGTCGACGGCGATCCCGTCCTTGGCGTCGAGCATGTAGATACCGACGTTCTCGGCCTTCGCCGCGCCGATATTCTCGGCTTTGCCGCTCTTGACGAGTTCGATCCGGGCTGCGCCGATATTCTCGGTCACATTGCCACCCACGCCGATCTGGAGATTGTAGGCGGTGGCCATCGCGCCGAGCGCGCCGACGGTTTCGGTGACGTTCTCGGCCACCACGACATTGAACGCGCCGGTTCCCCCACCTCCGCCGCTCCCGCCCTCCGACGGACCGCCCGCGGCAGCCGAGACGCCAGCCTTGGCGAGTGCGCCGCTCGCCACGCTGGCGGCAACCTGGCCAGCGATCTGACCGACACCTTCCGCACCGGCAGCCCCAGAGAGTGCACCGAGGGTGGAGCCAAACACCGCCGTCGTCGGGTCTCCGCCGCTGAACATCGCCGCCGCGGAGCCCGCCATCTGGGCGGCGGGGCCGAGCGTCTCTTGGGCCGCACTCAGCGCGGGCATGATCGGCCCCATCGCCGTGGCCGCCGCACGCTGGGCCGCCGAAGCTGCCGCGCCCGCGGCCCCCTCCACCACATGGGCGGTGATCACCTGGAGCGCCCCTTGAATCGGATTGCCGATGAGGATGTTCTGCATTCCTCCGACCGTGATTCCGATGGTGCCGGTCACGTCCACCGTGCACCCCGCGTTGACCTTGGTATCGCGAGACACGCCCACCTGAACCGTCTCGTTGCCCCCGATGTTCACGAGGCTCGTCGCCTCGACCGCGGTCTCTTCGTTGCTTCCGACGTTCATCACACGGTTCGCGCCGACCGAGTGGTTCTGGTTATTCACGATTTGACGACGCTTGTTGTTCGCAGTGGCGACGGTGATATCGCGATGGCCGCTGATGCGGACCTGCTGAGTTCCCGCCGCGTCATCGAACATGACTTCGTTAAAGCCACCGCCCCCCGGCGAGCTCCCGCTTCGGTGCGCACTCACGGTCTTGTTGTCGGGAAGCGGATAGAGCGGCATCGTGAGCGGATTGAAGAGTCGGCCGTGGAGGAGCGGCCGGTCGGGGTCGCCCTCGAGGAACTGAACGAGAACCTCCCAGCCGATTCGCGGAATCATCACCGAGCCGGTGGTGTGCGCCTGGCCGACCCGAATCCAACAGCTGCTCTGCTCATCGGCCTGACCTTCCCGGTCCCAATGGAACTGGACTTTGACCCGACCATGTTCGTCGGTGTGAATCTCTTCACCGGCGGGCCCCACCACCCGCGCGGTTTGAAAGCCCGCAATCTTCGGCCGAGGCGTTCGCCGCCGGGGACGATAGATCTGCGCTTTCGGCACGCATTCGAACGCCACTTCCGCGATCGGCGGACCGAGCTCGGTCAGCGGCGAAGGAAGCGTCGCTTCGACAAGACGCACCGTGAGACGGCATGCGGTGACCACGAATTCGCCGGTCACATAAGGATGGGCCACAAGCTCGAAGAGCGATCCGGGCAAGAGCCCGATCGCATGGCTCACCCCGGTCGCGGCCTGCGCCCGGCTGCGAAGCTCCTGAAGGCGGACCTCGGCACGGCGCTCTCCTTCGGTCGGCTCGTAGTAACCCGCGGGGTACTCGTAGTAGTCCCGTTCGAAGGGCGCGGTCGCGGTGGCTTCCTTTTTCATCGGAAGCGACGGTCGAGCGAAGTCGAAATCGTTGACCGTCGCCTTCGCCGTCGAAAGCTCGGCTCCTTGACGCCAATGCCACACGTGCGGCTCCGGCGTATTCATCGCGGCAACCGAGTGCTGATAGCTAAGCGCGGGAAACGCGGCCGGTTCGACTTTGTCGCTCTTATCTCCGAACACCATGACGTGGCCGTCAGGCCCGTGGTCAAAGGCAAACCAGATGCCCTCGTCCTCGAGAAGCCGACACACAAAGTCCCATTCCGACTCATCGTACTGCACGCAGTATTCACGCTCGACGTAGGTGTCGTAGGTGTCCCAGCGGAACATCGAATCGGGAACCCCCGCATCGGTGAACACCTTCTTTACGATGTCCGGCGTCGTCATCTCTTGGAAGATGCGCTGGCCCTTCCGGTAGCGGAGCAGTTCGGGGACGGGAATCAGGTACAGCCGCCAGCGGCTTCGGGGCTCGTCGGTTCCCAAGACCTCGATTCGGTCGATCGCGCCCGACACATGGCGCTCGCTTCCAAACTCTTCGATCAGCGTGAGCTGGGCCAGCTGGCCTCGGGCCTGATCGATATCGATCGTATCCATGTCGAGGTCGATCTCGTAGCGAAACGGTTCGGAGAGTCGCTCTTCGCCGCGCACCGCACGCACTTCGACGAACCCCGGGGAACCAGGGATGGACGCGAGTGCCTGAATTCGTCGTACTGCCATCAGCCGCTCTTGTGCATGATTTGAGTGAGAACCTTGGCGTTCTTGACGACCGCCTTGGTGGCCTTGAGCGTGACCTGACCCGAGCTCGTGAGCTCGATGGTCACGCCGCCGCCGCGGAACGAGAGCTTCTTCTCCGCAGAAAAGGTGATCGACTTCGCGGCCACGGTCATGCCACCGCCCGCCGCGATGCTGAGCGCAAGGCCCGCACTGTCGGTGCGGCTTCCGCCGGCTTCGATCTTTTCGGCCGCTGCATTCATGACGTAGGCCGCACCACAGGAGATCGCCACCGTCTCGGCCTTCGTGTACTTCAGCGCCCCGACGTTCTCGACGTAGGTCGTGCCCACGGTCAGCATGCGGCTTCCGCCCACCACTTCGGCCCAGGCCGCCCCGACGCTCGTGGTCGAGTTGCCCGCGATCTTTCGGGTGAGTCCGGCGATGCCGGTGAACGCCTGAAGCGCGCCAATCGTGCGGCTGAGCGTTCCTCCGGTCTGCTGAGAGAAATCGGCACCCGTCTGGATCTTCCGCATGGCGCCGACGTTCAGGGTGTAGGAGCCCACCACCCCCGAGCTCGACGCTTGGCCGACGACCACGATTTGGTTGGCGCCGACCGTGACCGATTCATCTCCAATCACCTGATGCTTGTGGTTGCCGCCGATCTTCACCGTACGATTCGCCCCGATCTCGTAGGTCTCATCGACGGCGACCCGACGATCCGCGTCATGGTCGACGGCTACCGTGTAATCGTGGGATGCGTTGAGGAAGATCTCCTCGGCGCCCGCCGCGTCCTCGAAGCGAAGCTCGTTGGCGCCGCCCCCACCACCGGTCGTATTGGTCTGAATCGAGGAGCGGGTCGCCCCGCCGGGAAGCTCGTAGGGCACCCGTGCTTCGCCATTGTAGAGATGCGCAGAAACCAACGGTCGGTCGATGTCCCCCATCTCGAAGTCGACGCTCACTTCGAAGTCGACGCGCGGAATGATCATCGAGCCGCCGACGGGGTACTGACCGACACGAAGCCAGGTGGAGCTCGTGTCATCGGTGGTGCCTGAGCGATCCCACGGAAAGCGCACCTTCACCTGGCCGTTTTCGCTGCAGTGAAGTTCTTCCCCCGAGGGGCCAGTCACGAACGCGTTTTGCGCTCCGCCGATCACTGGCTTCTCGGTCGACGGAGGTCGGTACGGCACGTCGGAAGCGACCGCAAGCAGATGATTGTCGTAGCTGGCTTCCGCCCCGGTCTCCGCGGTCAGCCGGTGTGACACCGCGAGCAGGAGAAACTCCCCATTCGCCGCTTCGTGCGGATGGCGCGAAATAGAGAACAGACGCCCCGGCTCGAGCTCGATGCACGCGCTCCGCCCGAAGATCTGCTCCTTGGGGAGCTGAAGTCGCTCGAGAAGCCGGTCCGCCCGCGTCTGCCCCGGCGTTTCTTCGAGGAACCCTCCCGGATGGCGATAGACCTGGCGGCCCACCGATTCAGGCGTCGTGGCCTCCACCGATAGATCGACGGCTGGTTTCGTAAAATCGTAGTCTCGGAGCATCACGGCGTCGGATGCGGCGCGCAAATGCCGGGTCACGTCCCACACCGCCTGGACGTCGGTGGCCATGGACTGGCGCTCGACGAGCACTGCGGTGTCGATGGGCGTGAATGCGCTGTCATCATCGAAGAAGATGATCTTTGCCGCGTCGATGTCGTTGTGAATGGCAAAGCCAATGCCGTATTCGCCGAGGAGCCGGGTGATGAACTCGAAGTCACTCTCGCCGTACTGGACGATGTACGGCCGCGGGTCGTAGCTGCCGTTGGTCGACCACTCGTACTCCCCGGCGAGCTGCGCCCCGTCGAGGACTTGGCTGACCACGTCGACGACGTTCAGCTCCTGAAAGATGCGATGGTCACGGCCAAGCTTGAGCAGGTCCAGCTTCGGGACGACCTCGAAGTCGAGGCGAAAGACGTCCGCCTGCAGCATCTGGATCTCCGCCGTGCGGACCACTCCGTGAAAACTTCGCTCAGTGGAACCGATGCGGATCAAGAGAGACGCCGGCTTGAACAGAAGCTCGTGGCACTCCTCCCACTGCGTTAGGAACGCCGACAGCCGAAGTCGGTACGTGCCGAAGAGTTCTTCGTGGACCTCCGCGGTCGAAAGGCGGATCTGGGTCGGGGAGAACCCTTCAAGCTCAATGCTGTACTCGAGGGCGACGGTTTCGCTCATGATGGCCCCCAGGACACCGCAGCCGACCGGAGCGTTCCGCGGCGCGCCCAAAGCTGCACGCTCACCTTTGCGGGGTCGCGCTGAAAGACCTGCTCGCGCGTACCCTCCGGCGGAATGTGGGGATTGACCGTGAACTCGAGGAGGTCGCCGAGCGGCGCCAGCTCGAGGTCCGCTTCGGCCACCGGCTCTTCGGCTCGCGCCATCAAAATCACGAGCGCTTTATCGCCCTCTTTGGCCAAGCGAAGTTCGCAGTGAGCAAACGGGCCCTCGTCGATGTCGGCCTTGTAGAAGTGAAAGAACCGATTCTCGTCTTTCCAAGCGAGGTCGGCGTCGAGGACATCACTCACCCGCCCGGCGGTTGGAAACTGGATGCTCGCGATCTGATCGAGGAGCGCGCCGATCATGGGGTCCCTCCGCTCGGAGGCACCTGGGAGTCGTAGAAGTCCCCGTAGTGCTCCCCGTAGTAGTCGTGGTAGTTCTGCCCGGTGGTGCTGGTCGTTTCCTGACCCATGCGGGTGGCGTTCTGGTCGATCGCCTGGTCGCGAGTGATATTGCCCTGGTCGAGCTGATT
>JBCCZL010000608.1:0-6110 GCA_039187775.1 Myxococcota bacterium | reverse complement strand
GGGTACAGCGACCCGGAGGACGAGAGTGGATACTCGGCCTACGACATTGTCAGCCTAGGATTCAAGCACTCGAAGACCCACTCCGCGATGCTTGAAGACACGAAGAGCATCGAGGGGGTGACCGCCGACGACTACGACGCCATCATGCTCGTCGGCGGCCAGGGTCCGATGTACACGTTCATCGAACACGAAGGTCTGCATGCACTCGTCGCGAAGTTCTACGAGGCCGGCAAACCCACCGTGGTGATTTGTCACGCGACCTGCGTGCTGCTCAAGGTTCGCCTGTCGAACGGAGACCTGCTGGTGAAAGAAAAGACCTGGACCGGCTTCGCCGACAGCGAAGAGAAGTACGCCGACGAGTTCGCGGGGGTCAAGATCCAACCATTTTGGATCGAAGAGGAAGCGCGCAAGATCGAAGGCACGAACTTCGTTGTCGACCAGCGGTTCCGCCCGTTTGCCGTCCGAGACGGCAATCTTATTACCGGTCAGCAGCAGTACTCAGGTACCGAAGCAGCCAGGCTCCTCATCGAGGCCCTCGGCCGCTAGCCCGACAGAACGACGAGACCGGGCGGGTTTCTGGGCCCGCCCTGAGCCGTCGGCTTTGCCCCCTACACAAAGAGATTGCGAAGAAAGGCCTTGGAGGCCTTTGAATGGCTTGGCCTACGCATGGCTCAACGCCTTCCGATAGGCGCCGGGAGATACGCCCAGAAACTGCTTGAAGTGACGGCTGAGATGACTCTGATCGTGAAAGCCGCACTCGACGGCAAGGAACGGAAGCGAAGCGACTTTGCCGTGCTGCGCGATCAGCTCCGCCGCTCGCTCGCAGCGAACCGCAAGGAAGTACTGCCAGACGGACTGGCCGGTGGTCGCCTTGAAGCGACGCGATAGCTCGAACCGGCTCATCCCCGCGACGGCCGCGAGGTCGTCGAGTTCGATCGGGTCGGCAACCTGCGCATGCATGTACTCGAAGAGACGCGAGAGCGTCCTTGACGATAGCGTCTTCGGTTCGGTTGGGTAGGCCGTGAGGTAGCCGGAGCGCCGAAGGAGCGCACGGACCAAGGCGTCCACGACGTGATCGGCATAGAGCACTCCGTGGGGACTCCCTTGTTCTGCTTCCGCAAGCAGCCGGTGGCTCAGGGAGTAGACGGCGGGGTCGAAGAACGCGTTGGCGTGGAGCGGACCAAAATCCGTCCCTTTGGACCCGCAGTGTGCGCGGACTTCGGCGCACACCTCTGGAGTCAAGACGACGAGGGTCATCTCGAAGAGCCCCTCGCCCTCGTAGAGGCAGTCGACTCCGGCCGGGTTGACCGCCGACGCCCCGGGAACGCACGGAAGGTCAAAGCGTCCAGCCCCGAGATCGCCTGCGCAATGCTCGAGTCTGCCGGCCTCGAAGACCTGCAAAGCAAAGGCACGGTTCGCTGGGTCGAGGCAGGCTCGCGCGCACCGAAGCCTGACCACTCCCGTGGATCGCGTGCCCACTTCCTTTTGGACGATAATGTCCGGCTCGTTGGTGAGCTTTCGGAGAAACTCCGCGGAAGGGTTGGCGGGGAGGCTCACTGCAAGCTCTCCTCGGGGAGGCTCTTCACGTCGCTTAGGATAACAGCTTCTGCCGCCTCGGCTTCCCTACGATGCGTCGCACGGAGTCGTGCGTGGTACGACGCCATCGACTGGCCCATCGTCGCGGTGAACACGCAGGAGAGTTCGTACTTCCCCAAACCGATCACCCGCGCGGCCTCAACGGGGGTCACCGGCCTGTCTAGATTTGCCCAGAGATACTCGATCAGGCGTTCGACACGCGCCGGATCGACCCGACGCCCCGGCTCCGGAAAGCTCGTGAGGCGTTTCGAGCGCACCGCCAGCTGCCCAAGTAGTGCCTCCACCTGCACCTCTGGTGAACTCGTTCCCACGGTCAGCGCCCGGACAAGCCGCGCGACCTCCGGATCAAAGAACGCGTTGGCCTGAAGCGGGCCCACTTCTTCGAAGTCCCAGCGGATCGGGGTCCACTCTTGGATCAGCTCGGGCGCCAAATGGAGAATCGCGACCCGGAACGGCCCGATGCCTTGAAAGTCGGGAGGCACTCCAGGCGGCACCACCACCGCCGAACCGCGCACCGCCGGAAGACGAAACCTCCCCGCTCCGAGATTGCCGCACACCCGCTGGCCATCGCCCACGAGCACGAGCTGGACAACCAGGCCATCGGCGGCCGGGTCGGGGTACGCCTCAGCGACATCCATCACCGTGCTTGCAAGGCCTGGCAGATCCGCAGTGCGGACGATGCTCGGGGACCGATAGGTCCGACACCAAGCCGCGTAGGCACGTTGATCAAGCAGAGGCATGACCCGTGAAAGGTGAACGAAATCCGGAGCGGGTTTCTTGCACGAGGCAATTGTACAATCTTGCGGAGCGCGACATCCCGGTAGCGTACGTCCCGCCCACGCTCTATTTCTGGTCTGTGGTAGCGGAGCCACAGCCATGGTTCGACGCGTTTCGAATCCATCAGGCGGCCTGGACTCTCGTGGCCCGGCTCGTTCGAGCGGGGGCCGCGGGGGACCCGGCCCGTCGACTGGTGGCGGAGCTCGCCCTCGAGCTCTCCGAGCTTCTCGGCCAAACCCGTGAGCTGACGGACGCCGACATCCAGGCTATCGGACCCCATGCCGAATCCGTCGCGGCGGCGACCGACCACCTGCTGCCTCCGGACCTCCAGCGCGACCCGGCACATCGACAGTTTCAACAGGTCTGCGCGCCCGACGCGAACGCTCCAAACTAGAACCTCGCGTCAGGAAGCTGCAACCGCCGCACACGGCGATGAAAGACGCGGCCGAGGAACGCCGTAGATGATCGAAGTCTCGGCCGAGCCCGTTGTCGGCGGACGACACTACGCCCCCCTACGACCGCGCATGACGACCGAACCCAACATCATCGTCCAGCATCGGGAACAGCTCGCCGAGCTCCTCACCGAGGCGGCGGAAGTCGAGCACAACCTGATGTGCTGTTACCTCTACGCAGCCGGGTCTCTCAAGCATCGGACCGACGGTCTCAGCGAAGCGCAAGCTGCGACGATCGAACGTTGGCGTCGCGCGATCATCGATGTCGCGATCGACGATTCGAAAACAAACCGTTCTGCGACGGGACCCACCGAGCGATCGGTTTTCGCAGCTAGTCCTTCACCCGCTGAGCTTGGTCGATGATCGGGGTGGAGGCGCCGCCGGCCGTCGTGCCGAGCCGACGAGGAATACCCGAGGTATTTCGAGGAGGCAGCGAAGCGGTCGGCGCGGCGGACGGGGGTGGATCCGTCCCGAGGGCGATCAATGTCACGCGGGTGAAGGACTAGCCGGTGGCGGAGATGGTCAGCCTAACCCGTCTCCCGCATCACGAAGCGAGAGTTCCGCGCCGCCAGCGTGGGCTCGTCCCGCGAGTCGATCTCGTCATCGCTCAGCGCGGCGAGACAACGTTCGAGGGCCACCGCCAGCGCACCACCATCGCGATAGCGGGCGTCCGGGTTCTTTTCGAGACAGCGCATGACCACCGCTTCCACCAACGGTGGAACCGTTCGGCCGAGCTTGTAGGACGGTCGGGGTGGGGTCTGCTCCAGGTTCGCGATGAGCTGGGCCCGCATGTCCCCTCCCCCGAATGGCGTCGCTCCGCAGATCAGGCGATAGAGGACGGTACCGAGCGCAAACACGTCGGATCGGGAGTCGGCCTTCTTTCCCCGAACCACTTCAGGAGCGATGTAGGCGGGCGTCCCAACGGCAAACCCCTCTCGGGTGATCTTCGTCGCATCGTCGCTCTCCATCCGGACCAGGCCAAAATCGAGGACCTTCACGAAGTCGCGCTCGCCGCCGAGGTTCGTCACGAACAGGTTTTCGGGTTTGAGGTCCCGATGGACCAACCCTCGCGCGTGGGCTTCGGCGAGGGCCCGCGCTGCCTGGGAGATAAGCTTCAGCGACCGCTCGGGATCAATGGGGCCCAGCCGAACCGAAAGGTCGCCCATGTCCTCGCCCTCGAGGAGTTCCATCGCGTAGTAGAACAGGCCATCTTCCGTCTGGCCGTAGTCGAAGACCCGAACGGTGTTGGGGTGTTGCAGCTCGGAGGTCGCCTGAACCTCGCGCTCAAACCGTTGGAGGGCGAGCGGATCGAGACGGTCTCGCTCCGGGTTGAGGATCTTCACTGCGACATCGCGCTTGAGCGCACTGTCGTGGGCCCGCCACACCTCGCCCATTCCGCCCTTACCGATCCGATCCTTGAGCTTGTAGCGACCCAGCGAACGGCTCTGGAACACTTGGCGGCTCAGCGACCACGCGACGTGCCCACCGAAGGCGAGAATCGCGACCACCCCGGCGATGAACAGGCAGTTCAGCAGAAACGTTGCGCCATCGCGGAGGTTTCGAAACTGAGCCGCGATCTCCGGAGACGCAAGGCTTACCGCAAGCAGGGTGACGGGATAGATCAGAAACAACACCACCGCCGGACCAAGGCTCCTCTTCCAGTGTTCCGCAGAGTAGGTGAAGCGACAGACCACCACGCTGATCACGCCGAGCACGAGCGGCGACGCGATTCCTCCAAACTCGAGGGAGGTGACAGTGATGAGTGTGCACAGAATGCTGGCGACGCCGAGATCGATCGTCCGCGTCACCCACGGCTTCGGGGCAGGCTCGAGATAGATACGGATGGCTGCAGGCACGAGCACCACAAGCCCCAGCGCCCGGCACAGCAGGTAGAACCAAAGGCGCCCCGGATGCACGAAACTGACGATGAACCAGTCCACCAGCCCGAAGAGAGGCCAGGCGAAGAGCGCAAACATCGCGACCTTCCGCATGCGAACCACGCGCGCCAGGTGCTCGCTCTGGTCCAGGGTCCGGAGCTGAGACGGGTCGGGAGGGACCGAAGAGCGACGAGCGCCCTTCCTTCGTTCCCCCGAGTCGCGGCGCCAGGTCATCGCGGAAAAGTACAGCAAGCGACATACCAGCATGATGCGCGGGGTTTTTGCGGTTCGGTGGGGCTCAGGATCCGTGACTGCTCCATAAGGTGGCCAGTCCAAAAGCCGCCGCAGCGTGGAAACAGTTGGTGTAGGGTCGGCAAGATGCTGGGAGCTATGCTCAGAATTGTTGGTGTTTTCTTGGTCGCCACCGGCCTCTGGGCTCCGACGCTTTCCATGGCGCAGGAGCCGGCGCCCGAAGACGACTCCACCGCTGAAAACGATGGCGCAGACCCATCCATCGAGTCGACCGAAGAGTCCGGCTCGGACGCTTTGCCCGCCGAGGTCCGGCCCGCCGGAACGAGCGACGGCCCGCCGAACCGAGCCAACGACGGTCCCCGCCGAGAGGTTCCCAACTACGACGGGCGCGAGGACTACACCACCGCCGGTGAAGTTCTCCTGTGGATCCCGAGGATTCTCGTCTCGCCGCTCTACCTTGTAACGGAGTTTGTCATCCGTCGCCCGCTTGGGTTCATGGTGACTGGCCTCGAGGAAGAGGAGATCCCACAAAAGATCTTCAGCGCCTTCACCTTCGGACCCAACAACGAGTCGCTGCTCGTGCCCACCGCGTTTCTGGACTTCGGATTTCGGCCGAGCTTCGGTGCGTTCTTTCGCACGCAAGACTTTCTCTTTCCCGGCCACATCGTGAGTGCGGCCGCGAGCTTTGGTGGGCCATCCTGGACCAACTTTCAGGTCGGCACCGGTGTCGCAGACCCGAGCGATGACAACGAGTGGGAGATTCAGCTGAGCGGTCGCTGGCTCCGGCGCCCGGACGGTCGCTTCTTCGGCCTCGGTCAAGAGCTCAACGACGACGCCGACTCACGGTACGCCTTCACCGTGCTTGCCACCGAACTGGGCGCGGACTGGTTCTTCTCGGAAGGAAGCCGGCTTTCCGGACATGCGGGGATCCGAAACGTCGAGTTCAACACCGACAGCTGCTGCGATCCCGACCTGACAGAACGCGTCGCCGCGGGCGTCTTCAGTCAGACGCCTCCGGGCTACGACGAGGGCTACACCGCCGCTCGCTTCAATGTGGAAGCCACCTACGATACCCGGCCTCCGCGCACGGAAACGCAGAAGCTCCCGGGCTTGGTTCCGCAGCCGGGCACCGGGCTGCGCTTTTCCGGAGGCATCG
>JBCCZL010000607.1:0-6113 GCA_039187775.1 Myxococcota bacterium | reverse complement strand
CGCGAGATGGGCCAGCGCCACCTCGGCCCGCGCCGAAAGAAACCACTGGCGCATCAGCACGTTTTCTTCCGCGAGCTTCGGATAGAACTCCTCCAGAAGTCGATCCGCCTCGTCTCGTTCACCGCGCAGGAGATGGTATTCGGCGCGGGTGACGGCGACCCGATCCTCGAAGCGCATGCCTTCCTCCACCCGGCGTTCGAGTTCGCCAAGACAGCGCTTCAGTCCGATCACATCCCCGGTGATCGAGTAAGCGGGATGGGCAAAGAGAAGGATCTGAACATCGGTGGACCAGGATCCGAGCTGAAGACTCGTGGACTCGATACTCCGCTCGATCTTCCGGGCGAGCCGCTCTTCGCCCCGGTAGCGGTGGCGCACCACCTTGGTGGTTTGCACAACCAGGCGATAATAGCGAAGGCCGAGGGCATCGATCGCGGAGAGGTCCTCCATGAGCCGCGGATTGAATTGATTGACGTCCAGAAGGAGGCGTAGCCCCCGCATCCCCGCCTCCGCAAGGTTGTGTTCCGCCGGGGTCGCCGGAGTGAGCCGGTCGTGGCGAACGATATCCAAGGCCTTCGTGTACTTCGCGGCGGCGCGGTCGAGATACCCAAGGAGGATGTCCGGAAAGGCATCCATTGCAAGGTACGCGGCGTAAGGAATGCGGCGCTTGAACGCCGCCATCGGCTCCCCCAGCTTGATCATCTCACGAAGCTCGGCCACGCGATTGTCGGCGTTCATCAGGCCACAGGCATAGGCGAGCGCAGTGGCGAACCGATTGATCACGTTTAGCGGATTCGGACCGATCAGGCCGAGGGTGAGACACCATCGGGCGAACGCCACCAGCACCCCGGTCACGAGGCCAAGGCGCCGTCCCAGCAGCGGCCGAAGGGCAGACGCCAGAGCGATGCCGGTGTAGCGTCGGTAGGCGTTGACCGCCTCCGTCGCGTGCCGATGGCCCACTGTCCGGTTCGAAACCCAACCCGCGGCGAGGAGCATGAAATGAAGCTCCATCCGCCGACGCTCCGACGCTCCGGCGGCTCGCAAGACTCGGACCGCCGCTTCGAGGGGTCGGATGCAGTCGCTCAGAGCCTGCGCGTCGTACATCTCCCGGCCGGCCCGCTCCAGCAGCACCGCGCCGCGCTGGGGCTCACCTCCTTCGAGAAGGTGCCACCCGATTTCTGCGGCCCGTTCCGGACCCACATCTTCGTCGCCAAGGAGCGCGTGGCCCACCGCGCGGTGAAGGGTCCGCTGGCGGTCGGGTTCGATCGAACGGAGCGTCGCTTCCCGAAGGCCGTCATGACGAAACTCAAACGCGTCATCGCTTCCCAGGATCACCCCCTGCTGGGAAAGCTCATTGAGCGCTGCGAACGCACGGTCTTCGCCGAGGTCCGACGCGAGCTCCACGCAGATCTGGAGCGGCAAGCCCCGACCGTGGACTGCAAGGATCTCTGCGACCCGGCTCGCGTCGGAGGAAAGCGCGGCGATGCGGGTCTCCATCGCGGCGGCGAGGCTCTCGGGAAGCGACGCTGACAGCGGGTCGAGAGGAAGGACCCACACTCCGTCCGCGTAGTGGATGATCCCGCTGTCGACGAGGCTTCGTGCAAGCTCACTGCAGTAGAGGGGACTCCCACCGGTGACTTCGTGCATCCAGTCGGCGAGCCGTTCCGTATTCGCGACGTCGCCAAAGAACGAGCGGACCAGGGTCGCGACCTCCGTTCGATCGAGACCTCGAAGCGAGACCCGAGTTTCCGCCTGCCCGAGCGCATGCACCGCCTGACCGGCTCGGACATCCTCGCCAGTGCGAAGCGCAGTGACCACGAGGAGCCTGCCAGATGCGCGCTTTCGAGCCAGCGAGGCGAGGCAGGCCGCGGACGCTTCGTCGGCCCACTGGATGTCGTCGATGAACAGCCCAAGGGGACGAGCCTGCGCGACCGTCCAGATCCAATCGGTGAGCGCGCGCTGCACCCGCATTCGCTCCTCGGCCGGATCGCCCATGGGTTCGACGACATCGCTGCCCGGAAGGAACGGAAAGACCCGGCGAAGCCGGGGAAAGTAGGCCTCGCCGGCTTCGAGGGCGAGATCGGGGATCGCGGCGAACAGCGAACGAACCACCTGGGTCATCAAGCCATAGGGGCCAGCCTGCTCGGTCTCGGAGCTCGCCGACACGGTGACGACGCCCTGGAGCTTGGCCTCGATCGAGGCTTCCTTGAGAAGGCGCGTCTTGCCCGTCCCGCTCAGCGCTTCGACAAACACCGCTGCCGCGTCTCCCCGAGACGCCCGTTCGATCGCCTGATGGAGGGTTTCCATCTCCCGTCGTCGACCGACCAGTGCGGCACTGGCGAGGTAGCCCTTTTTGACCTCGAGACTCTCGTCGACCGCGAGGTCTGCGGCGGCCGAGAGTCGATCGATCACTTCCGCAGCGCTGACCGGACGGGCCAGCGGGTCGATCCGAAGGAGCGCGGAGATGAGTTCGTCGAGAACCGGAGGAACGCCTTCTCGATAGCGGGAGACCGGCGCCGGCGTCCTCCGCCAGACGCTCTCAAGCTCCTTCACCGACCGCGCCGGATAAGGCAGTCGGCGGGCGAGAAGAAGATAGCCGAGCACTCCGAGGCCGAAGAGATCGGCGCGGCCGTCGACCGGGACCCCCCGCGCGGTCTCCGGCGCCATGTACGGTGGAGTCCCCGCAATGTCGCGGGCCACCCCGACTTCGCACAGCACGCCGAAGTCGATCAGTTTGGCCTTTCCCGAACTCGTGCAGCGGACATTGCGAGGACTCAGGTCGCGATGAACGAGCCCCCGGACATGAAGGAGCGCCAGCGCGGCCGCCATATCGCGAAGGATCGAGCAGGTCCGTTCAATCGAAATCGGCTCGGGAAGACGAACCAGTTCACGAACGTCCTCGCCATCGAGGAGCTCCATGGTGTAGTAGGGCCCCGCCCGGTCGACGCCGTAGTCGTACACTTCAATGATCCGGGGGTGCTCCAGCGACGCGAGCGAGTGATACTCCCGGCGGAACCGGAGCTCGGCACGCCGGGCGCGGCCCACGGTCTGATCCGAGCGGAGCTGCTTGATCGCGACCTCCGAGCCGGTGGAGCGGTCGAAGGCCCGGTACACCGTGCCCATGCCGCCGGTGCCGAGGCGCGCTTCCAGGCGATAGCGTCCCGCGACGTAGGCACCGGTCAGCGCCGCTTTGTCCTCCGCTGGCAACCATCGGATTATCCCATGAAAGGGACGTCCGGGTATAATCGGTCTATCTTGAGAAGCCTTCGAAGCCTCCACCAGTCCGCCGACCACTTCGCCACGTCGTTTGTCCCTCGGGGCCGGCTCTATCCGGAAGGGTTCGGTGATTTCGACCGCCTTGAAGCGCTGGTCGACCAGATCCGGCACTACGAATCGACACCGCCGGGCGATGTCGAGCTTACCATCGAGCGTCGTCGGCGCCGGCCCGGCTGGACCTTGATCGAGGCCAGCTACCGGAGCCCTGCAAGCTATCTGCCCCCGGAAAGCCGAACCGGGCGGCTGGAAATCCGCGAGCCCAGCGGAGACCGGAAACCGATATGCCTTCTGTTCGCGGCGACCGGAGAAGAGGGTTTTCTTTCCCGCCGTCCCTTCGCGTTGACTCTGCTTCGAGCTGGAATCGGCTCCGCGATCATCGAGACCCCCTACTACGGGTCACGGCGCCGTCACGGCCAAAAGGGTGCCCTCCTCCGCACCGTCGACGACCAGTTCGCGATGAACCTTGCGACGGTGGATGAGGGCCGCGCGCTGGTTCGGTATTTTGCCCGGAGCGGCTACGAAACGATCGGTCTCACCGGGTACAGCCAGGGAGGCATGATGGCCGCGTTCACCGCCGCCCTGAGCGAGCACCCGGTGATCGTGATGCCCCGAGGTTCTGGCTGCTCCGCGGTACCGATCTTCACCGAGTCGGCGTTGAGTATGCGCATGAACTGGGAGCTCATGGCCCAACAGAAAGGCGGTCGAGATGCGGCCCGGGAGTATTTCGCAGAGTGCCTTCAGCCTGTTGACGTGAGCCGCATGCCGCCTCCAAAACGAGCGGACCTCGCGATCTTGATTCACTCACGCGGCGACGGCTTCGTGCCCGCCGCGGAGGCCCGAAGCCTCAATCGACACTGGCCCGGCTCCGAGCTTCGCTGGATCCCCGCCGGCCACCTCACGGGCCTCCTTCTCTATCCCGACGCCCACCGCGCAGCGGTGCTCGACGCGTTTAAGCGCGCCCACCAAAGCAACACGGCATCGGCCAAGGCAATACCCGATGACTCCTCTCGGAGCCCCGGAGGGTGAGTCGGCTTGCCCGGTGCGCAAGGAGGAGCGGCGAGACACCGACGACCGCTCTGCCGACGGGAATGTCCTCGAGCGGAGCCTCGGGGCGACACACTTCGTACGCTGCGGCTTCGATCGCCGGGCTCGACTCCAACCGCACCTGCTCCACTTCACGAGTGACTCTAAGACACCCGCGATGGCCCGGTGTCTCTTGTTCGGGAGATCGGAGAGGACTCATCATCCCTCCAAACCCGCTATCTCCTACCGACGTTCGAAGACTTCATGGCGAATTGACGGATCGGTGAGGTCTTCGACCACCCAACGCGCGCCCGCTTCCTCGAGCTCGTGGAGCGCCACTCCGCCGGTTCCCACAGCGACGCAGGTCGCGCCGATCGCGTGCGCCGCGGTCACGTCCCTGACCGTGTCGCCGATGACCACAACCCGGCAGTCTTCAAGGCGGACTTGAAGCGCGGTGGCGCCTCGTTCGGCCCCGCGTCGAATGAGCTCCGCGCGGGCCTCCGCGTCGGACCCAAAGCCCCCGAAAGAAAAATGGTCGTTCAGTCCGCCCACGCCGAGCTTGAGTCGCGCCCCCCGTTCGATGTTGCCGGTGCCGAGGCCGATGGCCATCTCGGACTGCGGCCCCAGCCACGCGAGGAGCTCCTGCACCCCGCTGTGGATAACGTAGTTGGTGGTTTTGTCGAGCTCCCGCGGGAGATGTGCGATGTAGCGATCGAGCACCGCACCGATCGCATCTTCGTCGGCAGGTTGATCGAGGGATCGAAGCGCCGTCCCGACGATCGCAAAGTCGGTCATTCCGCCAAACGACATCGTTCGAAGGGGAGCCGCGCTACCCGCGATCTCTTCGAACGCCAGCTCCATCGCGCGACGCCCCGCCCCACCCGTCGACACGAGGGTGCCATCGATGTCGAAGAGCACGACGGTAGGCATCAAGACTTGAGCTCGGTGCGAATGCGGGTCTCGGTCGTGAGGGACTTATGAACCGGACACTTATCGGCGATCTCGGTGAGCCGCGTCCGGTGCGCCTCGTCGAGATCGCCTTCCAGAGTGAGGGTCCGGTCGATGATGTCCACCGGGCCACTCTCCGACTCGCAGTCTTCGCACTCCTTCGCGTGGATCTTCTTGTGCGTGAGCGAGCACTCGACTGCATCCAGCGGCCACTGCTTTCGATCGGCGTACATCCGGACCGTCATCGTGGTGCACGCGCCAAGCCCCGCAAGGAGGTAGTCGTACGGGTTCGGACCGAGGTCCGCCCCGCCGAAGGACTTGGGCTCGTCGGCGATCAGGCGATGGGGCCCAGCCACGACCTCCTGGGTGAAGTTCTTCTTTCCTCCTCGAACTCGCACCGTTCCCTGCGGAACGTCGGTCTCTTCCGGGGCCGCAAGGTAGCGGTTGGCCCAGGCGGAGAGCACCAGCGCGACGTACTCGGAGTCGGCACGACGACCGAGGAGATGATCCGCACCGTCGAGGGAAATAAAACTCTTCGGGTGGCGCGCCGCGACGAAGATCTCTCGGGCGTTGTCGACCCCGACGATCTCGTCTTGCGGCGAATGGCAGACGAGCAGAGCGGCGCCCAGCCGAGCGATCGCCTCCTGACTGCTCTGGTTTGCGATGTCGTCGAGGAACTGTCGCTTGATTCGAAACCGGCGTCCCGCGAGCACGACTTCGCTCTCGCCACGCTCCTCGAGATCGGGAGCCGCGTCATCGATCAGATGCCGGACATGTCCCGGGTCGAAGGGCGCCCCGATCGTTGACACGGCCTTTACTTCGCTCACTCGACTCGCCGCGGCGAGCACCGCCGCGCCGCCGAGGCTGTG
>JBCCZL010000606.1:0-6131 GCA_039187775.1 Myxococcota bacterium | reverse complement strand
TGGAGGCGCGTGCGGAGTTTTGCAACAGCCTGCTAGACTTCGAGACAGTTCGGACACGTCGACCTCCAATCGCACCGAGCGACGAGAATGGAGCTAGCACCCTTGTCCCACGAACTCCGTTACGACCACTGCGCGGCCTTGCGAGATCGCCTCTAGCAGGCTCTGTCTCAAAATCTCCGGGGCCGCTCCGCGGAACGGAGCACGCGATTTTCCGCCATGCCGTCGGACTCGAAAGTACCCGGTATTTCCTCGCCTCGCGGACGCGAAGTCTCCCGCACTCCGTGGTCGCAGATCGACTTCGGCGGTTTTGAGGCAGAGCCTAGCTATCGCGGGCCCAGCGACGAACTCTCTTGATGAGCACCTCGAGGTCCTTGTCGCTCGGCGCGAGGGGGCTGCTTTCGACCTCTTCTCGCGCAAGCACGTGACCCACCAGCGTATGACACGTGGTGGTGAGTTCGAGGAGCGACTCCCACTCCGCGTCGACCTGACCCATCGCGATCTTCGGAAGCGGATCGGGGAGGCCCCACGCCCGAAGTAGCTCTCCACCGACCCGCTGCTGGGCTCGAAGCACCTCTTCTTCGCCCCAGCGCCCGACCTCTGGATCGACGAGCTCTCGGGTTTCCGCCATCTCCGCGCACAGGGTCAAACCGGCCAGCTCGCCCACGCTCTGGAGAAGACCCGCCGCGTAGGCGGTTCCGCCGTCGATGTTTCGACGGGGCGCGTGCTCGCCCGCGAGCCGCGCGGCGACAAAACTCCTGCGCCAGCTCAGCCGAATCGGGCGACGAAAGACCCCGCTTCGCGCAAAGATTCCCCGGACCAGCTCGCCCATGATGATCTCTCCCACCTGGCGCGCTCCCAACCGCGCGCTCGCGAGGTGCACACTGGTCACCGGCGACGAACTGCTGAAGGCCGGAGAGTTGGCGGTGCGGAGAACCTCGCTGACCACCTTTGGATCGCTGTCGATGAGCGCCGTCACATCTGCCGCCGATACGTCCTCTTGGGCGAGGACCGACGCCGCCTCGGCGAGGCGCGGATCAAAAAGCGGAAAGGTCGACGCATCCCCATTCCGAAGCCGAAGGACCTGGCGCCGAAAATAGGCGCGGAACTCGTCTTCCACCGACGGACCCTGTTCCTCTTTCCGTTCGCGCTTCGGCGCTTTCGCGATCGCTTCGGTCAGTTGGTGCACGAGGTCTTGGTTGTCGAAGGGTTTTTGAAGCGCCCGCGCTCGAAGCGCTCGGGCCTCGGTTTGTCGATGGCGGCCCATCCGCCCGCTCATCACCACTGCGGGAACATTGACGCCCGACTTGCGAAGGTGGCGCAGGAGGGTCAGGCCATCGATCGACGGCAATCCGATGTCGACAATCATCGCGGCGAACCCCACTTCACCGAGCAGCGCCACCGCCTCTTTCGCATCTCGCACGATTCGAGGGACAAACCCCGCACTCGTAAGCACCCGATCCAAGACCTCACCGAGGGCCCGATCATCCTCCACGACGAGTATCGACGCCTGGTCCACGTTCGTTCTAACGGACGAAATGTGGGGTACTAAACCGTATGTCGGCACTCGAAGGGTCGGCCCTTCAGGCGCAAAGACGACCTGCCGTTTGAACTCTCTCGATGCTGGAACTGAGTCACGTCCTCACCCAGCTGGGGGACCGTTTTCCACAACTGGGCCAGGTGGCCAAAGAGAACCCCCGGGCTGCCGTCGAGCTCTCGGAAGTGCTGCTCTACGCGCCCGCCCTCTCACGCTCATCGCGGATCGAGGTCAATGTCGAAGCGACGCTGACCGACGCTCACGGCATCGTGCACCCGGCCAGGATCTACGACCTGAGCGACACCGGCATCCAGCTCGGCCTTTCGGCGCAGGAGAAATTCACCATTCAGGCCCTTCTGGGAGCGAGCCTGACCCTCGATGACGCGGGCCAACCGCTCACCGTGGGCGTGAGCTTCGTCCGGGTGGTGGACGATACCGACGCCGAGCTCTTTCTGGGGTTTCGCTTCGACGCAGTCGGCTCCGCGGACCGACTCTTCGATGCGCTGTCCGGTGCGTCGCCAAGCTGACCCGGGTCAGGGGGTCGGCCGAGCGCGCAATGAGAAGTTGACCATCCCTTCGTCGCCGGGGTCGTGTGCGTCGACGATCATTAGATAATCGCCCGCGGGAACGCGCGTGAAGGTATTCGTGCCAGTGATCGCACCCACCGGATCATGGCAGCTGAACGGATTCTCATCGCAGTCCCCACCGAGCTCACGAAATAGCCCGAACACGTGGTCACCGCTCTGGGTCCAACTCAGATCGAGGTCCGCCGCCGTCGGAAGATTGAACGCGATCACCTGCTCTCGACCGCTCGCCGGCCCGGCACAGCTGGCTCGGAAGATCGAAGTGCCAGCCGTGGTGTTCACGCTGGCTCCGATCATTCCCCCCACCGAAAGGGGGCCAAGGTCCTGGGCGGGCGCACAGCCCTCTTGGAACAGCGTCACGTCGGCGGTTCCGGCGGCCATCACCCCATTCGCCTCGACCACCAGGAAGTAGCGGCCCGGCGGTCGACGCCGGAACCGAATCGACAGCGGATCGTTTCGGCTGGTCGCACTGCAGATGCCCATGCGGGCAACGCAACGATCGGTGACCTCGCCCTCGCGATAGAGACCCACGTTGTGCTGCCCCGACTGCGTAAAGAACAAGGTCACATCGGCAAAGCGCGTCAGGTTGAAGGTGAGCACCCGTTCCGGCCCCGCGGACGCACAGTCCGTGTTCCACTGGTCCGGCGCCGCCATCACGTTGAGCGTGCGGGTGACGGGAACCCCCGGCGCCAGCGTCCCCAGTGCCTCGTCGACGCGGCAGGTGCCGACCTCGAACTGACACGTGGCGCTGCAGCCATCCATTGGAACGATGTTGCCGTCGTCGCACTGTTCGCCCACCGGCATGTCGACGACCCCGTTGCCGCAGGTCTCGTCGCTTCGGCAGTCCGCTGAACATCCGTCACCGAAGCGCCGGTTGCCGTCGTCGCACACCTCTCCCGCGAGCACGTCGAGGACCCCGTTGCCGCACACTTCTTCGCTCCGGCAGTCCGCCGAGCAGCCGTCGCCGCCCACCGTGTTGCCATCGTCGCAAGCCTCACCGACCGCGCTGTCGAGGAGGCCGTTGCTGCAGGTCTCGTTGCTCAGGCAGTCCGCCGAACATCCGTCGCCGGCCACCGTATTGCTGTCGTCGCAGAACTCGCCGGGGTCGAGGTTGCCGTCGCCACACATTGGAACGTTGGCAAGCAGGGTCAGCGCCACCGACGTCGGACCACCGATCCCGGGTCGATCCTCCTCGACCACCAGAAGATAGCCCCCGGCGGCAAGGCCGGTCAGCGTCGTCATCCCGGAGGGGGCGCCCATCGGATCGAAGCACCGGGTGAGCGAGTCGGTGCAGGTGAACCCACCGGTGTCCTGGTACACCCCATAGCGATGGTCCCCGAGCTGAAGGGTCTCGAGGCGAAGGTCGCCGCCCACCGGAAGGTCGAAGGACAAGACGACATCCGCGCCGTTTCCGCAACCCGCGTGATCGTCGGTCTCCGCGCTGAGATCCAACGACCGCGTGACCGTGACCCCGAGGGGAAGGCCTCCCACCACGATGTCCGGATTGCACATCTCCACCTGGCAGAACTGATCGCAGCCGTCGCCAGGGACCACATTGTTGTCATCGCACTCTTCGCCCGGGTCGAGCATCCCGTCGCCGCATACCGGAGGAAGTTCGACGCGGCATAGGTCGTCGCAGCCGTCGCCGGGGATCACATTGCCGTCGTCGCACTCTTCGCCCGCCTCGACGGCCCCATTGCCACATACCGGCATCCGCTCGAGCTGGCAGAACCGGTCGCAGCCGTCGCCGTCGACCAGATTGCCATCGTCGCACTCTTCGCCAGGATCGAGGGCCGCGTTGCCACAGCGGGGCGGGGCCTCTCGGCGGCAGAACTCATCGCAGCCGTCGAGCGGCATGAGGTTGCCATCGTCGCACTCCTCGCCGACTTCCAGGATGAAGTTGCCGCACACCGGCATCGCCTCCAGCAAGCAGCGATCGTCGCAGCCGTCCCCGGGACGCGTATTGCCGTCGTCGCATTCTTCACCGACGTCAAGGAGTCCGTTGCCGCACGTTGGAGGCGCCTCAAAGCGGCATCGGAAATCGCAGCCATCGCCGTCCATGAAGTTGCCGTCGTCGCACTCTTCCGGCGGCTCGAGGATCCCGTTGCCGCAAAACTGCGGCGGCTCGAAGCGACAGAACGGGTCACAACCGTCGCCCGGGACGAAGTTTCCGTCGTCACACTCTTCCCCGACATTGAGCCGGCCGTCCCCGCAACGCCCGGGGGGCTCGACCACGCAAAACTCATCGCAGCCGTCGAAGGGCTGCCGATTGCCGTCGTCGCACTCCTCTCCCATCTCGAGGATGCCGTTCCCACACGTCATCGGTGGCTCGATGCGACAGAACGGATCGCAGCCATCCATGCTCGTAAAGTTGCCGTCGTCGCATTCTTCGCCCGGCTCGGAAATCCCGTTGCCACAGTTGCTTTCGATGAGGCAGTCGGCATCGCAGCCGTCGACGGGCTCCACATTGCCGTCGTCGCACTCTTCGGCACCTTCGAGGACGCCATTTCCGCAGACGCCGACTTCGCTACGGCAGAACGGATCGCAGCCGTCGCCCGCAAAGGAGTTGCCGTCGTCGCATTCCTCGCCGGCTTGGAGCACGCCGTCGCCGCAGGTATCCGCCGGCTCCACCCGACAGATCGTGTTGCAGCCGTCCCCGGGGACAAGATTGCCGTCGTCACACTCTTCGCCGAAGTCGCGTGTCCCATCTCCGCAGACCGAAGTGCCAAGGGTGGAACGGCCGCACGCGGCACACGAAAGCAAGAGAACGAAAGAAAGAAGGCGATGGGACATGTCAGTAAGCGCTCTTTTGGGGTCAGGTGCTCGGCCGCAGACGGCGCGAATGACGGAGCACGGGGACTCCCTCGACGGCAGAGGAACCCTAGTACTGGTCCTCGAGTCGCACAAACCGGTTCAATTTTCAGCCGCCAAGCCAAGCCCTCGCGCCCGGGGGACGTGCACTCGACGCGCTCGCGGAGACCCACTGGCCCGCAGAAAACCGGGATAACCGAGGGTTTTCTGCTACATCGGCGGTTCCCGCCGCTTGCCATCGGTTCTACGTTCCGCGGTCTATGCCATCGCCGATCTCCCGGATCCTCGTCTCGCTCTTCCTCACTGGCTGCGCCAGCGTACCCGCGGGCAACGCGGAACAGGGCCTCTACTTCGACGTCGACAACATCGTGGGCGCGGTCGAGCGTTTCGATTGGATCGTAGACCGGCATGAGATCGAGGAAAGCCTACCCGACACGATGGCGAGCCTCTGCCAAACTACTCCCGCGACTCGGCTCCGTCTGATGCGCTGGTTGGAGCAGCGGATCGAGGAAGAGGGCGGCTCGGCGAGGGCAGTCTATGAACAGAACGGTCGGGATCTCGGAGAGGTAGGAGAGCTCCTTCGACTCGAACGGGTTCTCGCGGTAGTGCAGGAAGCGCACGCACGATCCGAAGAGGACTGCCCTTTCTGGCTCGACGAGGACGAAGACTTTGTCGCCGAGCACGGCATTCGAAACTTCACCCTCGTCGGCGAGAGCGTCGGCGGCGGCGGTTTGATCGTGAGCGACGGCGAGGTCGCTCTCGGCGGCGGCGGGGGCGGGCGGCTGTTGTTCTCCTGGGGCTTTACGGACAGGATGTCTCTCGCCACTGGGCTTTTGGTGGGCGCGGCTGCGTCCTTCCCCGAAGACGAAGACGGCAATCGCTCGATCGAGGGAAATGTCGCGGCAGCGATTCCGATCGTTCTCCGCTTCCGGAATGGCCTCGGAGTTCTGGATCTCGAGGCCGAACTCGCGTTCCGGTTCCAGGGCTCCGAACTTCGGACCCCGCCCGGCGGCCGGTTCTCGGTGGGTTACGGACTCGCGACCCTCCGGGAGGGCGGATTCATGCCCCATGCAATCCTCTACATTGGCTACGAGATTCAGCCGGCGTTCGAGGATCTCAAGGTCGAAAGCTCGATCCTGGTGGGCACCCGCATCGGATTCAACTGGGATCTCTTTCGCTGAGGCCCCGGCGCGGAGGCCGGG
>JBCCZL010000605.1:0-6171 GCA_039187775.1 Myxococcota bacterium | reverse complement strand
GAGCTGTTGGCGGGTTCGCCGAGATAGTCTTGAATCACCGCCGCGTGGACGTCCATCCCCTGTTTTTGAAAGAGCGAAATGCTCTGCCGGAGAAGACTCGCGGCCCCAGATTCGCCTCGTCGCTGGAGGACGAGGCCGGCGACGGTGGCGCCACGAGCCTTCGCGTAGTCGGTCCTCTCTCCCTGAAGTCGGGTGGCGCATTTCCAGGCATCGTCGAGACTCGACGGCGTGTCCGCTTGGAGCGCCGCGGCCCCGCGGCAATGCAATGCGGAGGCGCGAAGGAGCTCGAGGCGCATCAGGTAACTTCGCTGAAGCGCGCTCCACTCGCGGCGGACCAAATGCCACGCCTCGAATGCCCGATCTTGATATCGAAGGGTCAGCGCCTGCGCGACGAGCGCGTTGAAGTCGTCGAGCACATAGTCGCCCTGCTCAGGCCGGGTGAGGTCGAGGACGAGCCGCCGGGCGGTCTCGAGGTCGTCGTTCACAAGCCACGCAGAAATGAGATTGGCGTCGCAGGCAGACCGCGCCGCATAAAGGTCGTCGACCTGAAGTGCGTCTTCCACGTGCTGTCGCGCTTCCCGGGTCAGCTGCTCGAGCTTTCCGAGATAGAGCATCGCACTGAGAGAAAACCGGCGGATGGTGGCGAGCTCCCAGCCGACGCCCCGGCACTGGGTCCGGAGCACGTCTTGGGCTTCGGTTCCGAAGCGGTACGCCTCGCGCCAGTTCGCAAAAAGATAAGCGACACTCGCTCGCGCGCCGATCGCCAAGCCAAGGGCGTGAGGATGATTCTCCTGTCGAGCCAGCGACTCGGCCCGGTCGAGCAGTTCGGTGACCCGGCGAGTGTGACCTCGACCGAGGCTTGCGAGATGGCTGGCTTCTAGACTCATTGCGCGCGCGATCCGATAGGGGTCGCCGGCGCGAAGTGCGAACAGAAGGTGTCGGGCTTGAAAGTCCGCGCCTCGAATCTGGTCGACCATTGCGAGCCCCGAAATCGCGCTCCAGCACGTGTCGATGCGTTGAAGCGTGCGGGGCGGGAGCTGATGCTGTCGTCGGCGCCGGAAGTCGAGGCCACCGAGCCGAACCCGACTGCGGTGGTAGACCGTGGACAGAATCGCTTGGCGCTGGGACCGGGGAAGCTCGAGACCTACCGCGTGCAGGGCTCGGCGCAGCATGAGAAGTCCCTCTTCAACGTAGCCGCTCCGAAGGAACTGCTCGGCGGCGAGCCGGTGCATGTTTTGGGCGTCGGGGTGGCCAGCATCGGCCGCTTCGAGATAAGTCTCGGCTGCCTGCCGGCTTCGGCCGGCGTTCGTCAGCGTACGGCCCATATCGGCAAGGATCGATGCCGGTGTTGGCGAGTCACGGAGCGCCCGGTGGCGTTCGTAAAGAAGTGCCGCCCGCTCGAAGGCGAGGGCCCGCTCCGCCTGGATGGCCGCGCGAAGAGTGAACTCGGCGGCGCGGGCGGCGCGGCCGCTTTGCTCGAAGTGGTCGGCGAGACGCTCGAAGTCGAGCGGGCCGTCGTAGTGCTCCATCTCATCGGCGAGCCTTCGGTGAATCTGCTGCCGCTCCTCGGGGGTGATGGCGTCGACCACGGTGTCTCGTACCCGGTCGTGATAGATGTCGATGTGGTCGACCTTGCTTGCGTGTTGTCCCCGGCCTTTCCGGCTTCGAACAAGGCGCACCGAACGGAGGAGGGCGAGGGCTCGCTCTGAGTCTTCGTCAAGCTCCGCTGCACCCACGATCAGACTCGCATCGAGGGGCCCGCCCGCGATCGCGACGACGGAGAGGAGCCGTCGCGGCCCGGAGGGCAGCCGGTCGAGGCGTTGACGAATCGCCGCGCTGAGCTCGAGGGGTGCCTGCTCGTTGTCGCGGTCAAACAGGTGGCGCACGAGCTCTTCGATAAAGAGTGGGTTGCCGTCGGTCTGAACCGCGATCGCCTCGGCCCAGGCCCGAGGGTCGTCGCCTTGCTCCGAGAGGAGCGCCTCCGCGAGCGCACGAGCATCGTCCGCCCGAAGCGGGCCCACGCGAAGCGTCGTCGAGCGCATGTGGCTTTCGAGGCTGCTCACAAGGGCCGGCTTTTCATCATCCCGACTCGCGGTCAGCAGCTTGAGGCGCGGGCCGTCGCCCGGGCCGAGGAGCTGGCGGTACACATCTAGACTGTCGTCATCGGACCACTGGACGTCGTCGACGAACACCACGACGGGGTTGCGGTCCGAGAGCCGAGCGAGGGTCTCCCGGAGCGCTTCGAATGCAATCTTTCGCCGCTCGAGGGCGTCGACGATACGCCGTTCCTTGAAGCGACGGAGCGCGCTCACCTGAAGCAGCGTGGGAAAGATCTCAGCGAGGGTTCGCACATCGCGGCCGAGCACCGACGCGGCTTCTGCCTCCGGCAGTCCGGCGAGATGCCGGGCCAACGCGTCGACGATTCCGTCGATCGCCTTGTAGGGGACCTTTTCGCGTTCGAAGCACCGGCTTCGGAGAACAAGATGGCCTTCCGCCTTGAGGTTGCGAAGGCAGGCTCGAGCGAGGGACGTCTTCCCAAAACCCGAGGGCCCGGCGAAGTGAATATGAATCGACTCGGGCTGACGGCAGAGCGCGAGCACCTGGTCGATCTCTTCACGGCGGCCAACGAACGAACGGAGTCGAGACGGGGGCCGGCGTTGGGGACGGGTGGGGCGAGGGCTGAGGCGGTGGAGAATCTCCTCACCGCCGCTCCGCTGTTCGGGAACTCGACGCAGGAGCCCAATGCAGAGTTCTTCCAAGTCGGCGGGAATGCCTTCCACGAGCGAGCTCGGGGGACTCGGTTCCCGAACCTGCTTTGCGGCAAGGACATGCACGAGGCTTCCGCCGAACGGGACCGTCCCGGTCAGCACTTCGTAGAGCATGGTGCCGACCGCGTACCAGTCGCACGCCGGGGTGAGCAGTTCATCGAGGCATTGCTCGGGCGCCATGTAGGCGGGCGTGCCCTCGACGGCGCGAGAGTCAGAGGCGTCCGGCGTTCCTTCGTTGGCGAGGCCGAAGTCGAGGACCTTCACGATCCCGTCGTGGTTCACGAGGACATTGGATGGCTTGATATCCCGGTGGACTTTGCCCGCGCGGTGGATCGCCTGGATGCCGCGGGCGAGCTGGACGACGGCTTCGCGCAGGCGGCGTTCGTCCAGGACGTCCGCGAACGCCCCGCCGTGGGGCGGTCCGGCCGAGATGCCGGCGAGGTTTCCGGTGCTGCTCGGCGGCGTCATTTCGATCGTCTTTTGGGTCCGCGGGTCGCCGTCGTAGCGGACATAGTCCACGAAGGGAACACCGCGGACGAGCTCCATGGTCAGGCACCAGGTGTGCTGGTGCTCTGCGAGCTCGTAGAGCGTGACCAGATTGGGATGGACCACTCCGGCGAGGGAACGAAACTCCCGCTGCAGACGATGGAGGGTCTGGCGCTTGGCGTCGGTGAGCGTCTTGAGAGCGACGGTGGTTCGCCGCGCGCGGTCGAACGCTTCGTACACCACCCCCATCCCTCCTGCCCCGAGGAGGGCGCGGACTTCGTAACGTTCCCCAAGGTCGGGGAACGACTCGGGGGTGGCAGTCGCGGCGCTCCTCAGACGGTGAAGATCGCGGTGCCCCAGGTGAAGCCCGAGCCGAAGACCGTCGAAAGAATGGTGTCGCCTTTCTTGACTTTGCCCTCTTTGCGCCAGTGGTCGATGGTCAGCGGTACCGTGGCCGCGGTGGTGTTGCCGTACCACTGGATGGAGTTGAGAGCCTTGTCCTTCGGAATCTCACCGTACTCGACGACCGCGTCGTTGATTCGGAGGTTGGCCTGGTGCGGCACGAACCAGTCGATGTCGTTCCACGTCATGCCGGTTTCTTTGAGGGCCTTCTGGGTGGAGAGCACCATATTGCGGACGGCGTGCATGAACACCCGCTTCCCGTCCATCTGCGGGTACATGATCTGGTTCTCTTCCCGGTCGCGGGCGTTGTAGTTGACGTAGGGGAGGTCTTTGATCTCGTGGACCTTGAGGTAGAGGTGCCAGGCGCCAGATCCGTCGGAGTAGCAGTCGGTGTAGATGACGCCGCTCCTTTCATTTTCGGTTTCTTCCGGGCCAAGCAGCACGGCCCCCGCCCCGTCGCCGAACAGGACCATCACGTCGCGGCCTCGGGTGGTGTAGTCGAGAGAGTGGCTGTGAAGCTCGCTCCCGACGAGCAGGATGCGCTTGTACGTATTGGTTCGGATGAACGCGTCGGCCATTTGAAGGCCGTAGACGAACCCGCTGCACTGCTGGCGGATGTCGAAGCACGGGCACTCGCCGGAGTTGATGCCGAGCTTGGTCTGAAGGAACACCCCGGTGCCCGGGAAGTGAACGTCTGGCGAGAGCGTCGCGAAGATGATGCAGTCGATGTCTTTCGCTTCGAGGTCGGCGTCCGCGAGGCAAGCCTTGGCGGCTTCGACGGCGAGGTCGCTGCAGGCCCACTTGCCATCGTTGGGAACGTAGCGTCGTTGCTCGATTCCGGTGCGGGTGCGAATCCACTCGTCGTTGGTGTCGGTCTGAATCTCTTCGCAGCGTTCGTGCTTGTCGTTCAGATACCGGATTTCGTCGTTGGTTACGACGCGGTCGGGGACGTAGGTACCCAAGCCCAAGATTTTGGAGCGAATCATCTCCACGTTATGCCGCTCGACGCGGGGCAAAACAAACGAAAGATGGCGGTTGCGTGAGCTCTCGCGCGGCTACGCCGCGGTGCGTCGTATCTCGCCACGTTGCGCGCAGTGCGCATGCTTCGCGGTGCGTTGCGCACTTCGCACTGGGTGGAGAACCACGCACCATTCCCCGGGAACTCCCCCAAGCGGCTGAAAATATTCGGCTCCGCGACGTCCTTCCCCCCACCTCGGAGAAGCCCTATAGAACGACCGTGCTGGCAATTCGCCCCTTGGATAGTTTGGCAGATGTCGATGCCGCGCAATGGGACGCTCTCGTCGGACAGGACGACCCGTTCGTGGAACACGCATTTCTGAGTGCGCTCGAAGCGAGCGGCTCGGTGGGTGGGGATACCGGTTGGCTGCCCCGTCACCTCACGGTGTGGGATGGGGATCGGTTGATCGGAGCGCTCCCCCTTTACGAGAAAGACCACTCCTACGGGGAGTACATCTTCGACTGGGCGTGGGCGGATGCGGCCAACCGCATCGGGATTCCGTACTACCCGAAGCTGGTTTCGATGGTACCGGTGACGCCAGCGACGGGGACGCGCCTCCTGGTTCATCCGGCGTCGGAGCGAGGCGAGGTGATTCAAGGGTTGATCGACGGGGCGTTTCAGGTCGCCGAAGAGCTCCGCGCTTCGTCGGTCCACTGGCTTTTCGTGTCGGAGGGTGAGGCCAAAGAGCTCGGGCGTGACGCGCGGCTTATGCGACGGACGACGCAGCAGTTTCATTGGCACAACGATGCCTACAAAGACTTTGACGACTATCTCGCGCGGTTTCGTTCATCGGCCCGAAAGCAAGTTCGAAAGGAACGGCGCCGGGCGCGGGAGTCGGGCCTCGAGCTTCGGGTGATCGAAGGGTGCGATATGACCGACCGAGAGTGGTCGGTGTTGCCCTCACTTTATCGAGACACGTGCGGCCGAAAAGGGTCCTACCCGTACCTTACGCCGCTGTTCTTTCGAGAGATCCGGCGCCGTTGTCCCGAGCTGGTGGTGTGCGCGATGGCGTTTGATGGGGAGCGACCGGTGGCGGCGTCGCTCAACTTCGAGAAGGGGGCCCACCTTTACGGTCGCTATTGGGGCTGTAGCGCGGACTATGATGCCCTTCACTTCGAGCTTTGCTACTACCAGCTGATCGACCGGGCGATTCAAAGGAAGATGGCGCGCTTCGAGGCGGGGGCACAGGGGATGCACAAGCTCAAACGAGGCCTGATGCCGTCGCCGGTCCACAGCATGCACTGGATTCGGCATCCCGTGCTCGCGGATGCGGTCGGAGAGTATCTTCCCCGGGAGGCGACGCAGGTGCGACGTCAGATCGGCTATCTGGAAGAGCACGGGCCGTTCAAGCGCGACTGTTAGCGTCACCCAAATCCCAGATCACCGGAAGCTCCGCTTCGTGGGATCCCAGCGTTGAATCCCAGCGCTGAATGCAGCGCTAGTTAGGCAAGTTGGGTGACTGACGACCGGAAGAAAATGATCTCGGTTGGCCGAAGG
>JBCCZL010000604.1:0-6192 GCA_039187775.1 Myxococcota bacterium | reverse complement strand
GGGTGTGCGCTACCCCACATCTGCGATATAATGATTTCTCGGTTGGGGCGCCTAAAATCTCCACGGCGGGTGCAAAAGCCCAAAGCGACCGCAGTAGCGGCGGGGATCTCCCGCGCGCGAACGGAGCGGTGCGACTGCTTCTCGTCGACGATAACGAGGACCTGCTCCGCGGGTTGTCTCGGCAACTGACCGCACTCGGATGTGCGGTGCACACCGCAGCAAATGGCGAAGACGCAGTGACCGCGCTGCATCGACTCGCATTCGACGCGATGGTTCTCGACCTCCGCATGGACGGCATGGACGGTTGGGAGGTGCTTCGACGGGCCCGCGACCTCCGCCCGAAGCCCGTGATCATGATCATGTCCGGTTATCTCGACGTGAGTGAAACGGTGCGCGCAATGCGGGAGGGCGCGGCGGATGCGATCGCAAAGCCCGCCTCCCCCGAAGAGATCCTGAATCGGATTCGCGAACAGCTCGAACTCGATCCAACCTACAACGATCGCGGTCCGGAACGAATCCTCGGCGAGACCGAAGCCATGCGTTCGATCCGGGAAGAGACGGCGCGGGTCGCACGCTTTCCCGAGCTGAGCGTCATGATCCGCGGTGAGACCGGAACCGGCAAAGAGCTCGTGGCACGGGCCATTCACGAGCAGACCGAGCCGAACGCTCCAATGATCGCGGTCAACGTCGCGGCGGTGCCCGCGGAGCTGTTCGAGAGCGAGCTCTTCGGTCATCAGGCGGGCTCCTTCACCGGAGCTCGGGGACCGCGCGTCGGTCTTTTGGAAGCGGCCGGAGCAGGAACGGTGTTCCTCGATGAGATTGGGGAACTCGACCCCGCGCTTCAGCCCAAGCTCTTGCGGGTGTTGGAAACGCGGGAGTTTCGACCGATTGGTTCCAACAAGCCGGTGCGCCTGGAGGCCCGCATCATCAGCGCGACCAACCGGCCCCTTCGCCGAGAAACCGAGACGTTTCGAGCGGACCTGTATTTTCGACTGGCGGGCTTTCTCATTCGGACGCCGCCGCTCCGCGAACGCCTCGACGACATCCCGCTGCTCAGTCGGCACCTTCTTCAAGCGTTCGCCCGACGGCATCCGGATTGCCCGACCGAGATCGGCGACGAAGCCATCGCCCGTCTTCAACAGCACGACTGGCCCGGCAATGTCCGCGAGCTTCGCTCGGTCATTGAGCAGGCCGCAGTGAACTGCACGAACGGGGAGCTATCCCCGGCTCAGGTCGTCGAAGCGCTTAGCGGACGTTCGACCCTTCCGCCACCGTCGCCGTCGGAACGCGTGCTCGAGGGCGTGAACGGCAAGACGATGCCCCTGCGGGATCTCGAACGGAACATCATCCTGGACACCTACCGGGCAAACAACGAGAACATCAGCCAGACTGCACGGGAGCTCGGCATTCCCCGGAGCACCCTGAAGGACAAGCTTCGACGCTACGGAATGCGCTGACTCATTCGTCGGAGCGAACCACCGCCAGAATCTCTTCGCGCCGAGCCTTGCCGATCGCCTGAAAGTCCTTCGACGCAAGAAGCTCTTCGAGTTCTGCATCACGCCCCAGGGCATAGAGGCATTCGATCCGCGCCTCTGTCACGTCGACACTCGCCGGAGCGTTGCCGAGGAACGATAGCGCATCGCGGTGCTCACCGAGTCGCGCCGCGCTTACCCCAAGAATCGACCAGAGCTGCTTCATGGTTTTGTCGGCGACATTCGCTTCGCGACGAATCTGATGGCAGATACGGGCCGCCTCTTCGAAGTCTTCTTCGTCGTAGGCTTTCTTTGCCTTCTTGAGAAGATCGTTCGCCAGCTTGTTGGTGGTGCGAACCGGCCCTGAGGATCGATTGCCGCGAAGGGCTTGGACGTTGGCCCAGCCGATCCACATCGTCAGAATCACGACGATCAGTCCACCGAAGCTCCACCCGACGAACAGCGCGCCCGCGAGAAGGACCAGGGCCGTCCAGTGAGTGATTCGATCCGCAGTCTTGTGGGGGAAGAAACGAATGAGCCCAAGTCGAAATAGCTGGCCCCCATCGAGAGGCCAGAGGGGCAGCAAATTGACGAAGGACCAACCGATATTCACCCAGATGCTCATCGACACGACCTGCGCGATCCAGGTGTACTCGGTGGTGGCGATCGCGTCGGCGAAAAGGACGCTCGCAAGGAGGGTCAGCCCACCGAGCACGAGACCCGCCGCCGGGCCCGCAGCCACGATGAACACGTCGTGCAGGTCACGGTCCGCCCGCTCGTGGGCACAGAGCCCACCGAGGCCGTGGAGGAGAATTTGGGGGCGGAGCCGGTAGTAGCGCGCGACGAGGGCGTGGCCGAGTTCGTGGACCAGGATGCTGATCGTGACCACCGCCGCCCAGATCATGTTGCTCTGCAGGTCTCCGCCCCGAAACCAAAAGAGGAGGAGGAGGCCGTACCACATGCTTACCCGGACCGGGATGTCCCCGATGCTGAACAGGTAGAGGCTGGACATGGCTCAACACCTATCAGATTCGGACCGAGAGACCACCCAGTGATTGCCGCACCGCGCCAAAACGACCACACGGTCATCCGGAGTTCACGGTCGGCCGATCCAGTAGACGCTCGAGCATAGGGCGACACAACGGCATTTCGTTTGCACCAGGACGGGCATGTTTTGCTTGCCCATGCTTGAACCCTCTTCGCTTCGCCCCGCCACGCGGCTCACGTGCCATGCCAGCCTCCTGCCGGTTGCTGCCTTCCTCGGAGCGGCTTGCTCTCCGGCCGGATTCTCCGTCGACTCTCAACTCGCGTCGGACGGCACAGCGTTCATCATTGACCGAGACAGTTCCACCCAGCACTCCGATGCATCGGTTGGTCCATATCGGGTGCTCTTCGATCACGACGGGATCGACGAGACCGCATTCACTCTGTTCGACATAGAGTTCAACTACACCTCCGAGATTCGCTACCGGATCGTCAGTCCGAGCGGTAAGGCCGTCGACGCATGGTGTCGCCAAGCCTCGCAAGATCGATGGGAATGCGAGTTCTTCGACGGGAGCGACGGCCGTCACCGCGTCCCGCTCCACCTCGACCGTCATGCGGGCCCCTCGGGTCGCGATGAAGCCTTCCGAGCCACGTGGCTTGGAGCTTGGGGTCAGCGGGAACTTCGACCAGACATCGGCACAGTGCGAACGGTGAACACACCGGCCGTGCGCGGCTATCACCTGTACGAACAAGGAACAGCGATAGCCGCGATCGATCGGCTCGACGGTGGAAGGATCTGGTTCCGCGATCCCGCGCCAGAGGCCCCGGAGGCCACCCTCGCGCTGATGTATGCGCTCTGGTTTCTCAGCCCATCGGGCTAGCCCTCCCAAACGGACTTAGAGATTCGCAGTGCGGAAGATCTAGCCTTGCCTCCGACGAAATGAGGATTATGGGGAGACCTTGCAGCCAGGCGAACATCGGAAAAACGTTCGCCCGGGAGACGCAGTATCCCTACCTCCTCGAAGTCCAGCACCCCGTCCGAATAGGAAAGACGAAAGAGGGTATAGGCCCTGCTGCTCGCTGTGGTTCCCGTTCAGTCGAAGAGGCCGCCCTCAGCCGGAAAGTTCGCGGGGGGTGAGCTGATAGACTCGGAGGTCGAGGCCTCCGTCGCCCATCGCGAGCACGCCGACCTGACACTGCGGAACCACGCCGCACGCACCAAGGTCGCACTGCTGGAGCCACGCACCGCAGTCCATGATCACTAGGTCGTGTCGCACCTGCGCGATCTTCGGCTTGTGCGTGTGGCCGATGACGAAGACCTGGACTGGCTTTCGATAGTTTGGGTTGAGCTTCATGTTTCGAAGCGCCCACTTTCGACCGAGACGCATCGCGGTCGCGTATTCGGTGGTTCCGTCCTTGAGTCCGTGCGTGGTCGACACGCGAAAGTCACCCGAGATCTCGGTGTCCTGGGACAGGCGTTTGGCGCCCCGCATCTTGTAGGTTCCCGGGGTGAAGATCGTGGTGAACCGCGAACCCCACCGAGAGAAAGGATCGGGAAGTCGCTCGATCGGATCAAAAAGGTCGCCGTGGGTCGCGATCACATTGCCCTTGGGCGGTAGCGCGTAGGCGGTTCGCATGCGACGGGTTCGCGGCACCCGCCGAAGGCTCAGGTCGCCCACGTGATCGTGGTTGCCGAGCACCAGGAATGCGCCGAGCGTACGCTGGTCGGCGAGGTAACGCGAGGCCGCGGGGTTGGCGGCGAGCGCGCGGCGCACCATGCTGTTCATGTCTTCGATCGGCTCGACTTTGTCTTCGCGCCAGACATCGATGAAGTCCCCGAGTTGATAGACGTAGAGCTTGGGGTTTCGACCCTGCCCCGCACCAAGCACCTTGAGCTTCTTGCACAGCTCGAGGAGAAGCGGCTCGCGGAAGCTCGGCACGTCTTTGAAGTGAGTGAAGCCGTACGTGTACTTTTGTTCGGCCTTCGCCGAGAGAAGATGGAAATCAGGGAAGAAGAACCAGACCTTGCCCCGGGTCACTCGAGACCCGGGCACGACCATCCGGCTGACCAGGTGGACGTACTGCTTCTTTCGAAGCTTGAGGAGCATGTCGAGGATCGTGTCGTGGTCCATCGTTTCAGTGCGATCGTTGCGGAACGTAGTCCGGAAATACGATAAGCGCGGGCCCAGGCGCCCCGTCGGGTGCGCCGTCTTCCGTCGGCACGAATACGAAGCGGCCCGCAAACTGTCCGCGCAGCAGTGTGTCGATGCGGGCATCGTGAATCTCGAGCTCAAGCCCTGGGTCGTGGCCATCGCAGCGGGCGAGTTCACCGAGAACTTCGTCGACGGTTCGGCCGTCGCGGCGAAGCTCGGTCATCACGCACGCGTAGACCCCCTCGAGCTCTCCGTCGCAGAGGGCTCCTCCGGGAGGGCCGGGACAAATGAGAAACTGCGTCAGGAGCTCCTCGCCTTCTTCGTCCAACGGCCAAGGCACCTCCACGCGGTCGATCGGATGCACCCCCGCAATCGTGGGCCGAGGACAGGGACACCCCGATAACAGCGTTCCAGAAGTCAGTACCAGAACGAACGCAACTGAAGAGAAGACACCAACCGGGGCCCAACTACGCCGAAACACATCCCCAGCGGCTCTGACCGTGGTCCTCATGACCCGTCGCCCGCGTCGACCCGGTGCGTAACTGCTCCGGGAGCATCGGAAGGTGCAACCGACATGGCTCCGAGCGCGTCTCGAACGCAGCGTTCCGCGTCACTTCCAGCGAGAGGCCCGATGATGGAGAAGCTGACTGCGCCCTCCGCCGTATATCCGCCGATCAGATCCACTGGGCGCTCGTCTGTGCATTCAAGGATTGCATCGCGACGGTGATCGATCGCAGCGCGGATCACCGGCCTTGCAGAGGTGTTCCCTTCACCCGGAGAAGTCGTAGCGGGTGGGTCCGGCTCTGAAACGTCTGACGAAGCTCCTTGTCTCGGCCATTGAGCCGAAGAAAAGTCGGTGATTGGCCGGGGAGGAGGGGAGGAATGGTGGGATGACCGCACGCGAACCGCAACTACGTCACTGTTTAACACCCATGTGCATTCCGCAACTGGGGGACCCACCAGCTCGCGCTGGCAGCTTCTCACGTATGTTGCCTGGCGGTCGCAGCCGCTGACTGTTCGCGTCCGGCTGTCGAGTGTTCGAATGTGCAGACTAGCTCGAGGACATCGGAGGTCTGAACTCGCCCGCCGTGAAAGCTGACCGTGGCTTGTGGTCGTCGCACATGAGGGAAGGGCAGTGGTGCACAGGACGAGGCCAATAGACAGCGCTCCGTGACAACGTTCCCGAATTCGGCACCCCCCAATCACATCTGAAACATACCGGTACCGCGCAAAGCACCACAAGGAGATTCTCCACACTGACCGGGTCTGAGCGAGACACCTTGGGGTGGGGAAGATGGGAGACGCGACTCATCTTGGGGACCCGACCGACCAAAGGCCTTGAACATCCATTGGTCGCGGTGCCGTTGTATGGCGGGCCGGAGTAATACGACCTATTCCACGTTCATGCACTGAGCGATCCATCGGGGGCCTGCTCCGGCTACCAGTCCCAGAGCGGTCGCATCATGCCGGTCGAGACCTTGCCCATTCGACCGGCGTTTCGACGCGGACGATCTGGACGCCGCTCCCGGAGGCCTTCGCGGTCTTCGGAACTCCCGCCGGCGTCCTCGCGTTCGAGGCTCGCG
>JBCCZL010000603.1:0-6195 GCA_039187775.1 Myxococcota bacterium | reverse complement strand
GCCCGAAGGATCGCGCGGCGGGTAAGCCGCGCGGGAATGTAGTTGTGAAGCGCGCCGTAGAGAGCGATCGGTGCGAGAACGATCGCATAGAGGGACATCTTGATCGCCTCGCTTCGGACCCGAAGGGTCTTCGGAGGTCGGTCCACGAAGTCGGCCCGAAGATTCGCCTGAGCGAGGTGATCTTTGTAGCGTCGGAGGCGTCGGGAAATCCGATAGAGCGCCTCCGGATCCGCCTTTTGGAAATGGGCGGCCGCGTCTGCGATCCGCTGTTTCGCCTCGAAGTACCCATCGAGGTCCTGACCGCTTCGCACCGCGCGCATCGAGTCATACAGCTTCTGGTCGAGTCGGCGCACATCGGGCAACCGACCGCGGAGCTCGTCAAGGAGCTTTCGGCCGTACACCGCGTTCACATCGCTGACGAGCTGGGTATGGCGGCCGTCCGTGATGTGGACCGCCTGCTCGCGGATCCCCTGCTGAATCGCATCGGTGAGCTCGCGAACCGCGGACCGTTCGTCCGCTCGATAGGCACTCGCGAAGTCGCGGGCGTCGATCGGTTCACCGAAGCGAACCAGCACGCGGGTGAGATAACGATCTCGGTCGGTGAAGTTGAGGCCGACGGGAACGATCTTCACCCCGAGGCCGAAGTCCTCCTCCGCTTCGGCCCCGAGCGCGATGCGCGCGGTGCCGGTCTTGATGTCCCGAACCTGTCGCTCCGGCGCGTTCTGGCCCTCGGGAAAGATCCCGATCGTCCCGCCCTTTCGAAGCACATCGAACGCCGCCCGAAACGCTGACTCGTTCGAGCCCTTCGCGATCGGACCGTCCTGAGCGCGATACACGGGAATCACGCCGCACTGGCGAAAGAGAAGAGCCATCAGCGGGTTCTTGAACAGGCCGCTCCTCGCGAGATAGGAAATCGAGCGGTTCGTCTGAGCGCCGAGGACCACCGTATCCATGATCGAGTTCGGATGATTCGCGGCAAACATCACCGGGCCCGACTCGGGTACCCGCTCCTGACCGACCGCCTGAATATCGACGTAGTAGAGTTCGAGGCCGAGCTTCAACGCATGCCGAAGGGTCCGGTAGAGAAACATCCGCGATCAGCCTGCCAGATCCAGCACCCACCCGCCGCGCGAGGCAAGAACGACCGCCGGAAGATCGATCCACTCGGCGACCCGGTCCAAGATCCAGCCGTCTCCGGTTGCCACGATCGCGGTTTGTCCATGCTCTACGAGGGCCGGATCCGCCCGGTCTTCCAACTGCACTGCCCACGGCAGGTCGCGGTCGCTCGCCAAATCCCGAATCCGGGCGGAGAGGCGACCACTGTTGGATACCGGCCGGTCGAGGACCCAGGTCACCGAGGCCGCGGCCGCAAGGGTGAACGCGAGCGCATCGAGCACCGCCTCGGTCTCCGCCACTCGGCGCCACGTCCCGTGCACGCCCTGAATGTCTCGATGGGCCCCATCCCGACCGCGGAACACCGGCGCCCCTGCCAACGCCGCTTCACCGACGATGAGACAGTTGAACCCGTCGATCGCGACAGCCCGCTCGGCGACCGCTTCGGGTCCAACCGCGCGCTGCCGCCGCTGTACCTGCGCCGCCTCGGGGACCGCACAGCGTTCCACCGCCTGCCGCTGTCGCCGGTCGAGAGCAAAACGATCGCCAACCAGTTTGAGCGCCCCGGAGCTCGCATAGCCCCGGCTGAGGAGCCACGACAAGTGAGCGCAAGCGGTTCGAAGCACCGGCACCATCGCTACCGAAAAGCTCTCGTGGTCCCTTGGGTCCGGGCCTCGGTGTTTGCCGCCGTCGCTCAGTCTGCCCCCGCCACGCGGAGCGCGGTCAACACCGATGGTAGATCCTCTCGAAGGCACGCCAAGCAGTCCGAACGGCGGAGGAGTCCGCAGCCCCGCCGGGGTCGCGCGTCGAGGCGCTCGACCGCCGGCAACGCCAGAGGGTCCGCGAGCGAGGCGATCTCCAGCAGCGCCGCTCGCTTGTCCTGACAGTTTCGCGCAAGCTCGAGCGTCGCGACCGCGAGCGCAGAGCGCGGAACTTCGTCTTCGGGAGTGTGCGCCTGGAGCTTGCGCGCCGCGGTCCGCCGCTCTCCCCGGGTCTCGGAATGCAGCACCTCGTCGATGGATTGCTGCACTTCCTCGGGCGGACCTTGGTCCAGGAGCGGTTCGACGGTCGGCGACTCGCCCGTCGGAACCGCAACGGGCTCCGGGTCATTGGAGCTCGACAGGAGAAGGAGCCCCACCGTGGTCCCGACGATCGCGATCAGGAGCCCCACGCCCGCACCGAGGGCGATCGCGAGCCAGGGGAGCGGGGAGCCGGGCGCTTTGGCCGCCGGCATCGCGGGTGCGGTGGCAACCCGGCTATCCCGTGCTTCGACCGACGAAGCGGCGAGTGCGGTTTTCGCGGTTCCGACCTCGATGTCCGCCTTCTGCTGGTAGGCAAAGCTTCGGAGCACGTCACGCACCTCGCTCGCGCTATTGGGCCGATCCTCGGGGGCACGAGCAAGGAGCGAACGGATGAGGGCATCGAGGCGCGGCGGAACCGATGCGTCGAATTGCAGCAGGCTCGGCGGCTCATGGGTGAGCTGCGCATTGATCACCTGACTTAGCTCGCGGTCGGGGAAGAGCGCCTGGCCTGAGATCATCTCCCAAAGCACAACGCCCAGCGAGTAAAGGTCCGCCGTGTGATCGACGGTGTCCCCCGTCGCCTGCTCCGGCGCCATGTATCCCGGAGTGCCCACGACCATTCCGAGATGGGTGAGCGCGCGGCCCGGCGCAGCATCGGCCATGGCCCGATCCTCGTCGAGGGCCACCCGCGCGACGCCGAAGTCGAGGATCTTCACCAGCTGAGAACCATCGCCCCGCGTCTCGAGCAGAACGTTCTCGGGCTTCAGATCACGATGCACGATGCCCGCGGCATGCGCCGCCGCCGAAGCATCGGCCACCTGAGCCCCGACGTCGCACGCCTGGGACCACAGGAACGACTTCTCCTCGAGCATCGTCTGGAGGTCCCGTCCCTGCACCAGCGGCATCACCATGTACGCCCCACCCCCGGGCAGGTTGCCGTAGTCGATCGCACCCACCACGTTGGGGTGGTCGACGCGGGCGGCGGCCATCGCCTCACGCGCAAAGCGTGCCATCACCTCCGCATTGCCGAGGAAGTCATCCCGCACGACCTTCAGGGCCACCTTCTTCTTCAGCTTTCGATGCTCGGCGATAAACACCGCCCCCATCCCGCCCTCGCCCAGGATCTCGATGATGTCGTAGCGCCGGTCGATCGTCCGGCCGATCCAGCGGTCGAGCTCGTCTCCGGTGGCGTTAGGGTTCGTCATGAAAAGCGCTAGCAGCGATAAGGGCGTAGAGGGCCCGGGCCTCCGCTTCTTTAAGGCGATCGAAGCGGATTCCAAAGCCGGGGGTGTCCGGATCGGTGGCCACCCATCGGACCTCGGCGCGAATCTCGAGCGGGTCCCACGCGGTCGGTGACCGGAGCGAAAGCCGAAGCCAGGTCCCCACGGGGGGAGGCGTCCGAGTTTCGATGAACGCGCCGTCGACACTGAGATCGCCGGTCGACCCGATGTGGTCGAGCGCCGCACCCTCCGCATCGCGCCGAAACAGCACCTGCAGCGACATGGCCTGGCGCTTTGAGCGTCGGAAATGGGGCGCGTCGCTCATGATGGCTTCCCGCTGGAGGGTACTCGGCCGGTCCCCAGATGCCGAGGCCAGGGTTTCAGATCCGGTCCGGCGCCATTAGCCTACGCCGCGGAGGCGTCCTTGGCTCGCATCGCAACTCTTGGCCCCATCCTCGTACTAGGAGCGCTCGCTCTGGGTGTAGGTTCACCCGCCGCGGCTCAGCGCAGCGTCGACATCGAGCGGTTCAATCCCGCCCTGGATACGGAAGGCTTCCTTGGCCTGCAGGCAAGCCGTACCCCTGGTCCGGGACGTTGGAACTTCGAGTTCTGGCTCAACTACTCGTTGAACCCTCTTCTCCTCAACCTCGACGACGACACCGAGCAAGACGTCATCGACTCCCGGCTCAACGGCCACTTCCTTTTCCAGATCGGTCTCTTCGGTCGGCTGGCCCTCGGCGTGGAAATGCCCCTCACGCTCTATCAAGACGTTCGTCAGGGGGTGTTGCTCGATGAGCTTGGAGAGGTCGACGCAGTGGCGGCCGGCGATCCACGGATCCTCGCCCGATATCGATTCTTGGGCGAAGACTCGACGGTCGAACGAGAGCGAAACGAAGGCTACGGCGTCGCGGTGCAGGCGGGCGTGAGCTTGCCGATCGGAAGCGACGACGCGTTTACCTCCGAGGAAGGCGTCACCACCGAGCTGAGTGCGATCGCGGACTTTCATCTCCTCGGCGCCGGCGTCGGCGCCCAGATCGGCTGGCGCCATCGCTTCGAGCCGCAGACCGTGCTCGGCGCCCGATTTCGCGACGAGCTCGAAGTCGCGCTCGGCCTGAAGCTTCCGATCCCGGTCACCCGGGACCTCGTAGGAATCCTGGAAGCGCGGTGGATCACCGACCTCGGATCCCCTGGATTTAACGGACCGATCAACTACGTCGAAGGAGACCTCGGTGTGCGCATTCGGCGCGGCGACATCACGCTCACCGGCGTCGTGGGCACCGGCTTTACCGGCGCGGTGGGCGCCCCATCCTTTCGCACGATGCTGGCGATCGGCTGGAACCCGCGGGTCCTCGATTCGGACGGGGACGGAGTCCCCGACGACAGCGACCAGTGCGAGTTCCTTCCCGAGGATTTCGATGGCTTCGAAGACGAGGACGGCTGTCTCGACCCCGACAACGACAACGACCTCATCCCCGATCACGACGACCGCTGCCCCAACGAGGAGGCGGAGGAGTTCCGCGACGAGGACGAAGACGGCTGCACCGATCCGCTGGTGGATGGCGACAACGACGGCGTCGAGGACAGCCAGGATTCGTGTCCCGGCCAGGCCGAAGACCAGGACGGGTTTCAAGACGAAGACGGCTGCCCCGAGCCCGACAACGATCAGGACGAAGTACTCGACGCACAGGACGCCTGCCCCACCGAGGCCGAGGACCGGGACGGATTTCAGGACGATGACGGGTGTCCCGACGTCGACAATGACGGCGACGGCCGCCCCGACAGCGAAGACGAGTGCCCCAACGCGGTCGAAGACCAGGACGGCTTCGACGACGACGATGGCTGTCCCGATCCCGACAACGACCGGGATGGCGTGGTCGACGCAGAGGACCAGTGCGCCGACGAGCGCGAGGTGATCAACGGGGTCGACGACGACGATGGCTGCGCCGACCGAGGCGGTCGGGTTCTCGTGCGGCTGGGGGAGACCCAATGGACGGGACGCCTTCCCTTTGAGCGTGACCAGTCCCTCGGCACGCTCGGCGAGGCCACCGTCGACCAGCTTGCTCGCCTTCTCATCTCGCGCTTCCCCGATCGTTTTGCGATTCACATCGGTGGCATCGCGGGGAGCGACGAAGAGAAGGCCGCCGCCGCGGCGACCCGGACGCAAACTCTCCAGGCCGCGCTGATTGCGCGCAGGGTTCCGGCGGAGCGCTTCACGATCGAAGTCGACGCCCGAAACGACAGCGGGCTCGTCGTTCGCCCTGCTCCGGCGCCGAGCGCTCCGACCGACTAGTCTCTCCCGAAACCGTATCGAGGATCCCTCGTATCGAGGATCCCTCGTATCGAGGATCCGTCGTTGCCGGGCATCCTCGAGCCCGGCGCGGCCTACCGCGGAGCGATGAGCGACACCACCGACGCCTTTCACATCGGGGTTCGGGCCGACTGTTGCAATCAGGCGTTTCTCGGCCGCATCGACGAACTCAAGGTGAGGAACGTGGTTCGCAGCGCCGAAGAGATCTGCGGTGATGCGGGGCTGAACTTCAGCGATCGATGCGAGACGCCGTAGGGATACTGTAGTGAGACCTGCGCGCGCGATCCTTCCTGCGCACAGGAGGCTACCTAGGTTTTGCAAAACCCCGGAGAAGACCGACCCCAAGCCGCGGCGATTCGTAACCCCGAATGGTCAAACGTGGGGGAACGTGAATAGCGGATCGTCACCAACCGTCCACAGGGGCGTTGACTGAGCGCCCGTTTCCTCCGCAAGATGAGACGTACGCCTTTGTTTCTACGGCCGCCCTTCTTTTTTCGACCGCCCTTCTTTTTTCGACCGCCCTTCTTTTTTC
>JBCCZL010000602.1:0-6219 GCA_039187775.1 Myxococcota bacterium | reverse complement strand
CTGAGGTTCACCCAGTCGTTCGAAGATGTCCGCAAAGGGACGCCGATCGGGAAGGAGTCCGAGCACGCGCCGCGCCGAGCAGCCGGCGACCACGAACGTGCAGCCGACTTCGTCACCGGAGTTCTGCAGCCGGACTCCCCGAACCGCGTTTCGCACACTCTCGATCCCATCGGCGCGGTCGTCGGGGCGATACTCACCGAGGTTCGAGGTGAGGCGTTCGATGAGGAGATCTTGCAGCTCCTGCTCACCATCGGCGAGCTTTGCGATTCCGCGAAGCCAGTGGCCGTGGTGCCGCATCCGCCGAAGGGCCTGACCTTGGCCGGGCTCGATGTGGTCGCCGAACTGCGCGATCGCGGCGACGCCGACTCGGTAGGGATGATCCTCTGGGAGCTCCTGAAGCGGATCGCCAACATCGCCGTTGCGCTCGAAGGCGCGCTGGGCGGTGGCCCGGCGAAACTCTCGCCGTTCGAAGAAACCCTCCGGAGGCCAAGTGAGCTCTCGCTGAGTGAGCTCATCGAGGTCGTCCATCGCCCGCTCGACACTCCGCTCGTAGTCTTCGATCACGCGCTGAACGTCCGTGAACTCGCGACTGATCTCCGCGGCTCGCTGCTCCGGGTCTGCAGAGAGATCAAGCCGTTGGCCGGGGAACGCCCAATGGAACAGCGGGTTGGCGGCTTGGACCCGTCGCCGGATCATCGGATGAAGGGCGAGTTCGCTAAACACCTGCCGCGCGATCGGCGTCCGCACCACGTCGAAGGCAAAGGGCCGGCGCGGGAGGCGCCGCGGGCCGAGCTCGTAGCTTGGCGGAAGGTCCCCTTGGCCGAGCACGAGCACTCGGAATCCGCGCTTTACGAGGAGGGTGGCCGCGAGAAGTGACCCGGTATTGCGACCGAGCACCACCACGTCGTAAAAGGTCTTGTTCACGGCCCTTCCGGCGACGGGGACGGAGAGAACAGGACTTGGCCCCCCTCCGCATTCGGCGATCCCGAAGGAATTGCCGAGGCATCATTCTGCAGGGCATCAGGGTGTGAGGCGTCAGTCTGTGAGGCGTCAGTGTGTGAGGTGCCACCCAACGAGGCATTCGCGAGAGAGAGCTCGCCTCGGGTGATCCAGCCGAGAACCGCCGGGAGGAGCCGGTGTTCGGTGGACTGGATTCGTTTATGGAGCGTCGACGCGGTGTCGCCCGGAAGCACCGGCACCGCCGCCTGTGCGAGGATCGGGCCGGTGTCGACGCCGGCATCCACAAGGTGCACCGTGCAGCCGGAAATTCGCACGCCGGCGGCGAGGGCCGCTTCCGGGCCGTGGGCTCCAGGAAACGCGGGAAGCAGCGACGGGTGCACGTTGATGATGCGCCGCTCCCGTCCTCGAAGAACTCCGTTGCCGAGGATTCGCATGAACCCAGCGAGGACCACGAGGTCGGCGTCGAGATCGGTGAGGACCTCACCCAGGGCCTCGTCCCAGGTTTCCCGGTCTGGGTAGTCGCGGGGCCGGACCACTCGAGTAGGAAGCGCGTAGCGGGGGCCGAGTTCGAGGGCTTTGGCGCTCCGGCGATCCGATACGATCCCCCGCACCTCGGCAGAAATGGTTCCCTCGGCCACGGCCCGGAGGACGGCCTCCGCGTTGGATCCTCGGCCCGAGGCGAGCAGCACCAGGCTCTTTGGAAGATCGGTTCTCTGGCTCACGGGTAGCGGACCCCGGCCGTCGACGAGATTCGGCCAAGGAGGAACGCGTCGTCGCCGGCGCTCCCGAAGGCCTTGATGCACGCTTCGACTTGGGTTTCCGGAACCACCGCACAGAGCCCCACGCCCAGATTAAAGGTCCGACGCATCTCCTCCACTGCCACGTTCCCATGACGCCGAATGAGATCGAAGATCCGCGGGGTGGGGATCGCTTGTTCATCGATCTCCGCTCCGAGGTCTTTCGGAAGCACCCGGGGGAGGTTTCCCGGAAGCCCACCGCCGGTCACGTGGCAAAGCGCTCGCACGTCGACCGTATCGAGCGCCGCGCGAATCGCCGCGACATAGATGCGGGTCGGGCTGAGAAGAAGAGAACCGAGCGTTTCACTCCCCCCTTCCGGCGAAGCGTCCAGCGCGAGACCTGCGCGCTCAAGGAGAGCCTTCCGAGCTAGGCTGAATCCGTTGGAGTGAAGCCCCGTCGATGCCACGCCGACGATTGCGTCGCCGGCTTTAACCCGGGAGCCATCGATCAGGGCGTTTCGTTCGACGACACCCACCGCGAAACCCGCGAGGTCGTACTCCCCGGCACGATAGAAGCCGGGAAGCTCGGCGGTCTCGCCCCCGAGAAGCGCGCAGCCGGCCTGGCGACACCCCTCGCTGATGCCCCGAACCACCGCTTCCCCGGTATCGACATCGAGCTCGCTGGTGCCGTAGTAGTCGAGAAAGAACAGGGGCCTCGCTCCGGTGGTGGCGATGTCGTTGACGCACATCGCCACGAGGTCGATGCCGATGGTGTCGTGGCGCCCGGTCTCGAAGGCCAGCTTGAGCTTGGTCCCCACTCCGTCGGTTCCGGACACGAGCACCGGGTCGGTCATCCCCCCGGGAACCTGGAAGAGCCCCGCGAAGCCCCCGACGGAACCGAGCACCCCCGGGGTCCGCGTTGCTTCGGCGAGAGGCTTGATGCGCTCTACGAGCGCGTCGCCTCGATCGATATCGACGCCAGCGTCTTTGTAGGTCAGCGAGGCCATGGGGCGCAGACTAGAGGTAGCCGCCCGCTTCGACGAGGCCCTTCTGAATGAGGTCGCCGAGGAAGCTCGGGAGGTAACCGGTGGTTCGAAACACCGGCGGTTCGCCCTCTCCGCCCGGGTCTCGAAGGAAGAGTGGTTGGAGCAAGAGGTCCGAGGCATCGGTACCGATCACTTCGACCACTGCTTCGACCACCGTGGCTCTCTGGCTTCGCCGAAGTTGGACCACGAGGTCGATTCCGGTGGCGAGCTGTGCTCGAAGCGATTCCAGCGAGGGAGCCCGACGGAGGGCGAGGCTCAAAAGCCGCTCGACGGCGTGACGGGGACTGTCGCCGACCACCGCGAGAAGACAGCTCCCTCCCGCCATCGCCTGCACGAGTTCGTAGGCCTCCGGTCCACGACAGGTGCCCACGACCAGGCGGTCAGGGCGAAGCCGTCGTGCTCGGTCGACGAGTGCGTCGGACAGGGCCCCGGGAAGCTCGATCCGGTGGGGCTGCGTGATCGAGACCTCGCTCCCGATCACCACTAGCCGCTGTTCGTCGGTGAGCTCACCGGCAAGGGTTCGGACGAAGCTCGCCCGGTCGACATCAGGCCCTCCGCTTACGAGGACCGTGCGGCCGCCGCGGAGTCCCCGGCGAAGGAGTCGGGCCATCGGGTCGCTAAGCGCTCCGCTCCGGACGAGCTCGGCAAGGGCCGGAGTCCTTCGGGGGCTCCGGCGAAGGGTGAGCGTGAGCGTGCGTGACACCGGCGGCCGGAGAAGCTCGAGCCGGGTTCCGTCGGAGAGCGAGGTTTCGATCGCGGATCCGGTCGTATCCGAATCGGTTGCCTGGGCAAGGAGTCGCTCGACGCCGAGTTCGAGGGCGGCTTGGTCCGAGTATCGATAGGGAGCAAGGACGCGTTCCCCGCCGCGGTCGACGTATATTCGGTCTGGGCCCACGATCATGATCGGGCTCACGTGCGGGTCCGAAAGAAGCGGCTCGATGGCCCCGAGGCCCGTCGCCTCAAAGGCGAGCTCCTCGGTCAACCGCTCCCGGTCGACATTTCGGGCAAGCTCACGAGAGTTGGTAATGATCCGGGACAGGAGCTCGGTGACCCGGATGGGTTCGGGGGCTTTTCGAGGATCGAGCTTCGCCGAGAGCTCACTAAGGATCTGGCGGCGGGCCTCGCCCGACACTCCGAGGGGAGCCGGAAGCGGCGAGATCGCGACCTCGGTGGGGGCTTCCGCATCGACCGACTCGGTGGACGGAATGAGTCGGAGTAGATAGCGGCCGACCCGAATCGGGGTTCCGAGGCTGAGCGCTGCGGTGGCTCTCCGAATGCGCTGGTTGTCGACCACCGTGCCGTTGGCCGACGAGTCGGTCACGGTGAACGAGCCCCCCGCGGTCTTCTCGAGGGTCACGTGGCGCCGCGAGACTTCCTCGGAGGACAGCACCACTTCGCAGGACGGGTCTCGCCCCACCACCACCGGCTGATCGAATCGCACCGCTCGGCTTTCCACCGAACCGTCGGCCCGCTCGATCGAAAGCCGGTAGTTCATCAAAGGCTCCTGGCTCGTGCCCTGCGATGCCTCCGGCCCCGGTTCATCAGAAGCGTCCGGAGAGCAGGAGCCCAGGTTCGGGGAGGGGGGACAAAGTCACGCTCGGGGCGTCGCTGTCTTCGGAATTGGGGAGCAGAAACAGGACGAGCAGCGCCGCAGTTCCGGTGAGGGCGCTCGTCACGAAGAACACGTCGGCGAGGGTAGCGTTTCGACTGCGAGCGTCGTCGATGGACTCGGCTTCGATCCGGAGCATCTGTATTTCGGGGTCGTTCGCGTTGCGGGAGCGGATATCATCCGCGATCGCGTCGAAGTCGGACTGTTGGCCGAGGGCAGTGACCCCAAACACCACGCCGAGAATCGCGCTGACGACCGAAGCTCCGGCCAACGACAACGTGAGCACGGGTTTGAGCGGGATGCCGCCGCCGCTCTCTTCCTCCTGCGGGGGGGGCGGAGCGGTCGTGTCGAGAGGCGGCGTGTCCGATGAACCCGGTGGTCGAATATCGACGGTGACGGTCTGGCCGACGGGCACTTCGACGCGCTCGCTTCGGGTGGCGCGGTCCGCGCGCAGAAACTCGACCACGTGGGGGCCCGGGTTGACCGACACTGCGGCGACCGGGCTCTGGCCTCGGCGATCGCCATCCACATAAACATCGATGCCCACGGGGGCGAGGATCTCGATTCGGCCGAGTTGCGACTCGGCGTTTCGTACCGCCGTCTCGATCTCTCCCCGGGTTTCGGGGGGCACGTCTTCTTCCGCTAGGTATTCGCGGAAGAGTTCAAGCGCCTCGAGGGGGCGGTCCAACCCGACGTAGCAGTTGGCCATATTGACCAGCACGGATGGATGGGGCTGAATCCGGTAGGCATCGCGGAATGCTTCGAGCGCGTCGCCATAGCGTCCGGCATCGAAGAGGCGAACCCCGGCGGAAAAGCGAGCGCGCGCGTCTTCCTGAGCGCTGGCCGATGGCGGAGCGAGACCGGCGAAGAACAGGGTTCCGAGCGCGACGATGAAGAAGAAGCGTCGGAAGAAGTGAAGTCGGAGGAGCGCCATGGCCACTCCTTTCACTTATAGCCGAGCCCGGACCACGATTTCCATGGGCATACTCCATCGCCGTACCTCATCGCCCCGAGCGGGCGCTTGGCCCCACGGCGTCAGTAGGGGTTCGTGGTGACGAAGCCAGCGCCCCGCATCATGCTCGGTCGACGCGCGGTGCGCATGTTCTGCCGGGCTCGCATCTGCGCAGGCCGGGTCGCTCTTTGAGGATTGCGCATCGGTGCCGCGGCGCGAACCGGTTCGCGGCGTTCGGGCCGAAGCCGAAGTTGGATCTGCCGGTCGCGGGTGTAGCGGATGGTTCGCGAGGCCTGAAGGAAGCCGTCGGCCGATGCGACGATCTGGTGCTCTGCGTCGCCCGCTTCGACCTCTTGGTCGTAGGGGACTTCAATCGCGGCGCCGTCCAAGGTGACCGCGGCATTCGCCGGCTGGACCGAGATCCGAAGCCGGTGCATCTCTGGCGCGGGTTCTTCGGCTGGCTCTTCGGCGACGGTCTCCTCCCCGGCCGCGACGGTCTCCTCACTCGCCTCGGATGCGAGTTCCTGAGCCGCTTGATCGTCGGCAGTATCTTCGTCGGCAGTATCCGCTTCTTCGGACGGTTCGGAAGCGGCGATCGCTTCGGGCTCGGTCGGGGCTTCCGACGCGGTGTCTTCGTTCGTCGACGCACTCGGGGAGGGTGCGGTAGCGGAAGACTCCTCGCTCGCGCCGGGGTTGGAGACCGGCGTCGCGCCCGGTGCGCTGGCGGCCTCGGTCGGCTCTTCCGGGCGGTCCCCCGAAAATGCGACGAACGCCACAAGCGCGACCACGCCGGCGAGTGCTCCCACTCCCGCGAACACCACGCCGCGATTGGAGGTGGTGCGAAGCACGATCGGTTCTTCGCCCGCCGCCGCCGCCCCATCGACTCTGCGCGGGAGCGCGGCGGGGTGGGTCGCG
>JBCCZL010000601.1:0-6222 GCA_039187775.1 Myxococcota bacterium | reverse complement strand
CTCCGAGGCCCACGAGCCCGGCCACGGTGAGCATCGCGAGCGCCCCCAGCACGACGGAACGTCGTTGGACGACCCATGCGCTCAGCGACGCGGCACGCGCATCACCCGGCTCAGAATCAGGAGGAGTTCCGGGGTGCTTCGCCATGGGTCCGAGGATGATTGGTGTACACTTCGACCGTGTCCACGATTAGCGCGCCCCCACTTCGGGAGATGGTCGACCGGCTCATCGCTACGCCCTCCGTGAGCAGCAGCGACCCCTCGCGCGACATGTCGAACCGAGCCGTAGTGAATCTCCTGGCGGAATGGACCGAAACCCTCGGGTTCGACGTAGAGGTGATGGAGATCCCTGGCAAGCCGGACAAAGCGAATTTGATCGCGACGCTGGGAAGCGGTCCTGGAGGCCTCGTCCTATCTGGCCACACCGATACGGTTCCCTTCGACGAAGGGAAGTGGGCGACGGACCCGTTTGCGGCGACCGAACAGGACAACCGCATCTACGGTCTCGGTTCGGCAGACATGAAGTCGTTCCTCGCGCTTGCCCTCGCTGCCGCGATGCGGTTTCGTGATCATCGGCTCCGGGAGCCACTCACGATCATCGGAACCGCCGATGAGGAGTCGACGATGTCGGGGGCTCGGGCTCTCGTGGACGCGAAGCGAGCGCCGGGACGGCTCGCGGTGATCGGCGAACCGACCGGTCTTCGCCCCGTCCGCATGCACAAAGGCGTGCAGGTGGAGATCGTGCGCATCGAGGGCCGTTCGGGGCACAGCAGCGATCCGAGCCTCGGCCGAAATGCCCTCGAGGCGCTCCACCGCGCGATCGGCGCCATCCTCGCGTATCGAGGCGAGGTCGAGGCGGAGCGGAACGAAGCCTTCGCGGTGCCCACGCCGACGATCAACCTGGGGAAGGTGGTGGGCGGAGATTCGTTTAACCGGATCTGTGCATCGGCCGAGCTTCATTTTGACGCCCGAGTGCTTCCATCCATGAATGGCGCGGAGCTCCGCGAAACCCTCCGCGCGCGGATCCGCGATGCGGTGGGCCCCGAGTTTGGGATCCGCTTCGATGACCTTGGCGGCGCGGGAACCCAACCGTTTTTGACGCCGGCCAACTCGGAGCTGGTCCGTGCAGCGGAAGAACTGACCGGCGCCCCTGCGGGCGCGGTGGCCTTCGGTACGGAAGGTCCGTTCTATAACGCGCTCGGAATGGACACGATCGTGCTCGGCCCGGGGAGCATCGATGTCGCACATCAGCCGGACGAATACCTCGAGCTTTCCTATATCGACCGGACCGTCGACCTACTCGAGCAGATGATTGGGCGGTTCTGCATCTAGCCGCGCGCCGCGAGGGTCGCCGGCGCGCCTTCCCGTGCCTGCCCGGGACTTCTGGGCGGTCACGTTTGACGCGCCGCCACCCGCGAGGCTTCTCCTCTGCCTGCACGGATTTCCCGACGCGCCCGGCACGTTTGCCCCGCTCGCCCCCGCGCTTCCGGGGTATCGCATCGTGGCTCCGTTTCTTCGAGGTTATGCGCCGTCCCCGACCAAGGGTCCCTTTGACCTCGATCAGATCAGTGCGGACGTCCTCCGGATGGTCGATGCGCTGTCTCTGGATGAACCGATCCTCGCGGTTGGTCACGACCTTGGCGCGCTCGCCATCCTCGCCGCGGCGCGACGTTCGCCGGATCGCTTTCGCGCCCTCGTCACGCTAGCGGTGCCGCATCCGCTAGTGGCGCTTCGCGCGATCCTTCGGGGTGGCGAGCAGCTTCGGAAGAGCGCGTACATCTTGGGTTTCCAGCTTCCGCGTATCTTCGAGCCTCGCCTTCGACGGGGCGACTTGACCCGGCGGCTCTGGCGGCGGTGGAGCCCGAGCCTTGATGCGGATCGGACCCACCTCCGACACGTCGATGTGAGCCTTCGCGAGAATCCGGAGGCGGTCCTCGGCTGGTACCGGGCATTCTCTTCGCCTCCGGCCGCGGCGGTCCGGCGAATCCAGAGCTGGCATGCGACCCGAATCGCCGTCCCGACCCTTCATCTTCACGGGGCCGAGGACGGGTGCATTCTCCCGCAGTCGGCGAGAGGTCAGGGTCGGTACTTTTGCCGCCATCAGAGCCGCATTCTCCCAGGAGTCGGCCATTTCCTGCAGTGGGAGAAACCCGAGCAGGTCGCTGCCGAGATCGATCGGTTCTTCACCGCCCTCGACCCCTGAGGCGGTTGCGCCCGCTGCCCCGGTCGCGCATGGTTCCGCCCCCGGAAGGAGGATCGCCCGTGGAGTCATCGTTTCTGAGAACCGTTCCCGGCGCGTTGGAATACGCCGCCCGCCGAACCGGTGCCGGTTTTACCTTCGTGGCCGACGACGGCACGGAGGAAGAATGGTCGTTCGAGCGTCTCCTCGATCGGGCAACCGAGATCGGCGGCGAACTCCAGGCCCGGGGGATGAAACCCGGAGATCGGGTGGCGCTCATTCTCCCGACGCCGCGGGAGTTCATTCCCACGTTCCTCGGCGTGTCCCGGGGAGGCGGGGTCCCGGTGCCTCTTTATCCGCCGATCGGGCTTGGTCAGCTCGGCGGGTACCTCGATCACGCCCGCCATATCGTGACTGCGTCTCGGGCGTCGTTTGTGGTGACCAACGGGCAGATCAAGACGGTGCTCGGCAAGCTACACGATTATGCGCCGGAGCTCCGCACGATGATCACCGCCGCCGAGATCGAAGGGGCGGGGAGCAAGTTTCAGGAGCCGAAGCTCGGGCTCGACGACGTCGCGTTTCTTCAGTTCACCTCGGGTTCGACGTCCGCCCCCAAGGGGGTGATCGTGACCCATGAAAACCTCGCCGAAAACTCCTACGCGGTGATGCGAGAGGGCCTCAACTCCGACGAGCAAGACCGGGGTCTCAGCTGGTTACCGCTATTTCACGACATGGGGCTGATCGGCTTTGTGATCGCGCCGATCTCGCACCGAGTGCCGGTGTCGTTCCTCTCTCCGATCATGTTTCTCAAGCGACCCGCGAGCTGGCTCGAGTACCTGTCGAAGCATCGCGCGACGATCACCTACGGTCCGAACTTTTCGTATGCATTGACTACGAAACGCGTTCGCGAGCGAGATCTCGCGGGGCTCGATCTTTCGGCGGTTCGCGTGGCAGGCTGCGGGGCGGAGCCGGTGCAGGCGGGGACGCTTCGAGCGTTTGCCGATCGCTTCTCTGCGATTGGCTTTCGCGAAGAGGCGTTCGTTCCGTCCTATGGCATGGCCGAGCACACCCTCGCGATCGCGTTTTCTCAGGGTGTACCCACCGATCGGGTGGATGCGGAGAAGCTTTGGACCGATGGCGAGGCGGTGGCGCCGTCCGATGACGAGTCCGAGACGATCGAAATCGTGGGATGCGGCAAGGCGTTCGACGGCCATCGGATTCGGATCGTCGATACCGCGACTCGGGAGCCGCTGCCCGAGCGCCGGGTGGGTGAGATTCAACTCGTCGGGCCGAGCGTGATGCCGGGTTACTTCGAAAACCCAAAGAAGAGCGAGGAGACCCTGGAGAACGGTTGGCTCAACACCGGCGACCTTGGCTATCTCGCCGACAAGCAGATCTTCATCTGTGGTCGCGCCAAGGACGTGATCATCGTCAACGGCAAGAACTACTACCCGCAGGATCTGGAGTGGGCCGCCGGTGGAGTCGAGGGAGTGCGAACCGGCAACGCGATCGCGTTTGCCGCTCATCGGGAAGGCCTCGGACGAGAGGGCGTCGTGGTGGTGGCGGAGACACGCGAGACCGAGGGCCTTTCCGAGATCTCGGATCGCGTCAAGAAGGCGGTGTACGAAGCCACTGGCCTGATGGTCGATGAGGTGGCGCTGATCGAAGCGGGCGCGCTTCCCAAGACGTCGAGTGGCAAGGTGCAGCGGAGCAAGGCGCGCGAGCGCTTTGAGGCGGGCACGCTCCGGAGGGAATCGGACGACGGCGCGGCGAAGATCGCCGGCCGAGTGGTTCAGTCGCAGCTGGCGCATCTCCGGCTTCGGATCTTTGGTCGCGGCAAGAAGTGAAATCGGCGCGCTACTGACAGGGCTCGGGGAACGGCAGTGCGGGAACGACGCCGCCCCAGAGGCCTGGGTAGGCGCGACCGGCAAGAGCCATGGAGACCGCGTCGCAGGGCACCGCGGGGTCCGGGGCCCCGGCCTCGCGGAGATCCGCGCTCTGATCGACGGCGTTTTGCGCAAACATGAGATAGAGCTGGTCGCTCGCATCGCCCGGACAGAATCCGAGCCGCTGTCCCGCCTGAAGGATCCGACTCGAGCCCCAGCGCCCGGTGATCACCGCCTGGCCCGGCTGGTCCACGGATCCGAGTTCCACGATCAGCGTGGCGTCCACAAGACCGACATCGAGACTTCGGGTGCCGTCGGAGATGACCAGGTTGTCGTAGTTGGGAAGCCGAAGGTAGAGCCGTCCGCCGGTCACGTAGGCGTTGTCATCGACGACCCGGGGCATGTCTTCGTTGCCGTCGACGAAGGCCTCGTCTCCGGCGAAGAATAGGTCCATGCCATCCCACGCGGGCCCCGCGCCCGCCATGCATCCTGCACCCACGCTGCGCGGAACGCCGCAGACGGTGAGGGCGACGCTCGCCTGGACCTGCGGATCGTCCGCCGTCCCGTTGTAGCCGTCGATCCGGACGAGGATCGCAAAGCGGCCGGCGGTGTGCTCACGAGTGACCATCGCCTCGAGGTCTGGAAGCGCGGTGAGGAGCGCGCCGCGAAACGACTCGGCGTAGGCGTTGTCGACCCCGTCGTTGCCGTCCTCGACGAGCGGGCCAAGGCACTCGGCGGCGGGGTTGGTGCGGCTGGTGCACAACCCATCGAGATCCAATCCGTAGTCGAACCACGCCCGCCCATCGTTGAAACTGAGATCTCGGATGACGAAGACCTGTCGTTCGTCTCCGCTATCGTCTCCCGGCGGTCGTGGCGGGGGGCGGCGGGGCGTGCAACCCGGCGCCGCGTCGGGGGGCGATGTGCGATCCGCGGAGCTGTCCTCGCCGCCATCGACTTCGAGGAAGTTCACAATTTTCGCATCGGTGCAGCCGAGGATCCCGGCCGCCAGCAGCATCCAGGCGCGCACTCGCCAAGCGTGTCACGAGCCTTCGATGGTTTGAAGCGCAGCCTTTCAAAAATGGTACGCGCAGACCGCGCTGGTTCCGGGAAGGCCGCATCGGAGCGCGACCGGGTCGTCTGGCGGACCGAACTGCCACCATACGAATCCTCCCGCGATAGCGGCGCCGGCAAGTATGGCCGCGGTGATGCTGATGCCAACGGCGCTGTCTCGTTCGCGCGCGAGCGTGTTTCGATTGACGCACAGGTCCGGGAAGGCTGCGTCATCGCAGGTCGAGAGCTCGCCGTTTCGCTCGGCCGCCCAGATCGCACCGACCAAAGTGAGGGCGACGAAGCCACCGCCGCTTGCCCAGAGCGCGATGGTGAGCGTGTCGATGGTGGGGACAGGGTCGGCGGGCGCTGCCACTTCGGGAGTGGTGGGCTCCATGTCGATGGGGAGCTCCCGCTCCTCGCCGCCTTCCACGCGTACCCGTTCTCGGGTGCGTCGATATCCTTCCAGGTCCACGGTGATCGTGTGGTCCCCCGGCGGGAGAAGGATATAGCCATCGTGGTCGAACCGGGCAGGCTCCGCGTCGACTTCGAGCACCCCGCCGGCCGGAGACACCACGATCAGGAAGCGACCCACGTAGGCGCGAGTCGCTTCGAAGAGCTGTTCGACTTCGCTCCGCTGGACGTCGGTCAGCGGACGCTCTTCCGAGACCAGGGCGTCGCGGAGTGCGGCGTAGGCCGACACGTAGTCTCCCATTTCGAAGGATGCCATTCCGATGCTGCGGAGGGTTCGAGCGGTCGGCTGAAGATCGTGGGCTTGCAGGAAGAGTGCACGGGCCTCGGCCCAGGCGCCCCGATCGAACTCACGAATCGCCCGTCGAAGGGTTTGGCGATACTCCGCGTCGCCTTGGGCGGCGACCGGACCGGCGGGAACGAGGGCAAAGAGTCCGACGCCAAGGAGAAGCAGGGCCAAGAGCTGGGAAAGAGACCGCATCGGAGTGTCGCTGGTCACCACCATACTCTCCTTTTCGTATTTGGCGGCCTCGGCGATTTCGCGATTGCTAGAGCGGCAATCGGTTTGAATCCGTAGGGGAAACCAAGCATTTCGCCGTATGCGCGAGTGCCCCCACAGCCTCGGAGCGAGGAGTGCTTGAG
>JBCCZL010000600.1:0-6227 GCA_039187775.1 Myxococcota bacterium | reverse complement strand
CCGGCGGCTACTACGTACGGGCGTGGGATGCCTGCGGCCGCGAAGCGGAAGGTTTCCCAAAGTTTACTGGAGGTTGGATCACCTCGTCGGTCGCCCTCGGAGACATCGACGGGGATGGGCTCATCGAGGCCGTGGTGTCGACCCGAAACGGATACCTCTTTGCGTGGAACACGAACGGGCCGGCCGATGGTGTTCATCCCTGGCCCGAGTATCGTCACGACAACCACAACACCGGGAACTACGATGCACCGCTCTCTTACGGCGAGTTCAAGATGGCAAGTGAGCCGCTCGTGTGCGAGGTGGAGACCCCTCCCGACGGGGGAACCGATGGTGGCGCGGACGCTGGACCCCGAACCGGTGGCACGGCGGGCGGCGGGGGCTGCGATTGCCACGCCGGTGGCGAAGCGCCGATCTTTCCTTGGGCCTTGACCGCGTTCGGAGCGTGGTTTCTTTGGGTTCGGCGGCGGGGCAGGTAGCCGCGAGTTCATCCCTCGCGGGTTTGCGGGAAGAACTTCGCTCGGCGAGCGTTTATCCTGGGTGTTCTTTTGGGGTGGGCTCAACGTCCCAAAGGAACGGCTCCGTCGAGGGGTCCATCGAAGGATCTGCTAGGCTTCTATGGTGCAAACCCCAGCTCGCCGTCGTGCCCGGACGCTCCTCAGGCCGACGACGCTTGTTTCTGTAGCGAAGGCGTTTCCTCGATTGTTCGGGTGGCTGGCCGCCCTCGGATTTCTCGTTCCCGCGAGTGTGCTCGCCCTCGCGGTCTTTCCAGGGGAGGCCTTCGCACAGGACTGGAGCCTGACGATGATGCGGGGAGGGTCGATGGTTCGGCCTCGGGGGATGAACACCATGCGCTCCACGGGGGCGATGACTCGCCGGACGATGGCGGGCACCCGCATGACGGGGACCCGGATGGGGAATCCGCGCCCTCGTATGGGCCGATCCACCGGTACGGATCCGGCCTCGACCCGGGCGGAACGCCCGAACCGAAACCCTCCGAATGGGCTCGCGAACGACCCCGGCGCCGATGCCGACCGAAATACGGTGCTCATCGAGCGCTACCACGGAATCCTCGAGGCGAACCCGGCGGAGGGATTTGCGTTCGACCGACTTCTCGACCTCTACCGCGAGCGCGACGGCAACATCGACGCGTTCGTCACGTGGCTCGAGGGTCGACGCGCGGCGGAGCCTCAGGCGTTCGCCCCCCCGATGATGCTTGGCCACATCTACAAGGCCCAGGGTCGGCTAGCGGACGCAGAGCGCTCATACGAGGCCGCCCTCGCCCTGCGCCCGAACGCGGTCCCCGCCCTGGAGTCGCTCGGCGCGATCGCGCGGTCGCAGAACGATCATGCCGAGGCTCGGGCCCGCTACGAGCAAGCCCTTTCCCACATCAACGAGCCCGCGGCGCAGCAGGAGCTGCTCCGCCAGCTTGGCGAGATCGCCCTCGACCAAAATGATCTCGATGGCGCCGGAGAGTACTACGCACGCATCGGACGGCAGGCGCGGGGGAGTGTCTACCTGCTCACGGAGTTCGCCCGAGCCCTTACCTCGCGCGGGCAGCATGAGCGCGCTGTCGCCGAGTACCAGCGCGTTCTCGGCGCGCTCCGAGGGGACAATCGAGTCCTTGCCCCCGTGCTCCGAGAGCTCGGCATGGCTCAGCGCGATGCGGGAAGTCTCGATGACGCGATCGCGAGCCTCGACCGGGCACTTCGTCTCTCTGGACCGAGCGCGGGCGTGCGAGCGGAAATCTACGATTCCCTTGCCGATGTGTACCGACGAGCGGACCGATTGCCCGACCTGATCGACCGGCTCACCCGGGAGGGCGCTTCGTTCGACACCCAGAAGCTCCTTGGGGAGCTCAATGACGAGCTCGGCAATGAAGACGAGGCCCTCGCCGCGTACCGGCGCGCGCTCGGACGAAATGGTCGAGACATCGACACGCGGGTTCGAATCATTCGTTTGCTGTCGCGAAGCGGGCGGATCGACGACATGATCGGCGAGTACGAAGGACTGATTCGAATCGCTCCGCGCGAGCCGCAGTTCGTGGTCGAGCTTGCCACTCTCTTGATGCAGGTCGGTCGGCGAGACGACGCGCTTCGAAAGGCCGCTGAGATCAGTCGACGACATCCGCGCGAGCCGGCGGTCCATCAGGCGCTCGCCGAGCTCTATGCGAACTGGGGCGAGGAGGAGCTGAGCACCCGTGAGATGGCGACCCTTGCGCGGATCGAACCTAACGACCCGGCACATCTCGTCGCGCTCGGTGCGCAGCAGCTCGAAGCGGGCGACCGGTCCCAGGCCCTCAGCACCTGGCGACGGATTCTCACCGTCGAGACCGACCGCGCACTCGCCCACGCGACGCTCGGCGGCGTCTACTCGGACTACGACATGCTAGAGGAGGCGGCGCAGGAGTACGAAGCCGCCGTCCGCGCCGAAGGCGACAACATGGAGTACGTGCGGGGCCTTGCGACGGTGTACGAGCGTCTTCGACGCGACGACGATGCGATCGGTCAATGGCAGGATGCGCTCCGTCTGTCGGGAGACGACCGGCCATCGCGGCGGGAAGCCCGACGTCGAATCGTGGCGATCTGGGCACGAACGAACCGGCTCCCCGAGCGCATCCGAGGTTTCGAACAACAATTTCGGGCCGATCCGCCGAACATCGAGGCGGGCCGCTTTCTGGCGGAGGCGCACCGGCGGATGGGCGCGGCCCACATGGACCAGGCGGAGACTGTACTCACCCGGGTCATCGAGCTGGACCCCGGTGATGTGGAGAGTCTGCTCGTTCTGGAACGCGTGAAGACGGCGAAGGGTGACCTTGCGGGAGCGATCGAGGTTCTTCAACGGCTCGCCGAGGCCGATCCCCGGCGAGCCCCTCGATACCTGCAGCGGATGGCGGAGCACGCGCTGGCGCTTTACCGAGACGAGGATGCGGTGCGGTACGCGGCCCAGGCCGTCGACCGACTTCCCGATGACGCCAATGCCCATCGGCGGCTCGGCGATCTGTACCGCGCACGGCAGGACATGCCCGCCGCGATCGCGAGCTATCGGCGAGCGATCGAGCTCAACGATCGTCTCCACCCGACCTACTTCGAGCTGGCCGAGCTTCACCTATCCCGTGGCGAGCTCACCGAAGCGGACCGGCTCTACCGGGAGGTGGTGCGCGCGTCTCCTGACGACGATCTGGTGGCGCGGGCGGCCCGGGCATCGATGCAGATTCACCTAGGCCAGGGAACGCTCGAACAGCTCGAAAATGACCTGCTTCCGCTGGCGCTTGGCCATCCTCAACGACCGGTGTTCCGAAAGCTCGTGGTGGAGCTTTACGACGCCCTCGCCACGCCGCTGATCCAGGTCGCCCGTCAGACCGGACGGGGGTCGCAGGCCACCGAAGCGCAGGCCGCGGAGGCCGAACTTCGACGGATCGGCTCTCGTTCCATCAAGCCGCTCCTCGAGGCGCTCGCGGATTCCGAGCCCGCTCAGCAGCGAGTGGCGGTGGATATCCTCGGCTACCTCGGAAACGAAAACGCGGCGGCGCCCCTGATGGCGGCGGCGGAGTCCGATGGAGATATGGCGCTCCGCATTCGCGCCCTCGCCGCAGCCGGGGCGCTCGGCGCCGAGGAGCTGGCTCCCCGTTTTGTCGCCTTGGCTACCGGGCGGGAACGGCGGCTCCGAGCGCTCGCTGCATGGGCGCTCGCTCGCACCGGAGGAGCGGAGGGCGTTCGCTCGATGCGCACGTTGCTTCGGGACGGAGACACCTCGGTCCGTGCCTTTGCCGCCCTTGGCCTCGGGCGGGCGGGAGATGCCGCCTCGGCGGCGACGCTCGAGCGGCTGCTTCGCGAGGATGTCCGCGGTCACGTGCAGGTTGCGGCAGCGTGGAGTCTTGGTGAACTGGGCGACGCGGACCACGTGCCCGCCCTCCTCGCGGCCCTCCGAGGTCGGCAAGGAATGACCGCGGTGGCCGCGGCGACCGCTCTCGGCAAGATCGGCGCTCCGACGAGTCGTGACGGCTTGGCTCACGCGCTCTTTCATTCGGATCCGCGCGTGCGTCGGTCCGCGGCGACCGCGCTTCGCCGCATCGGGGCGACCGGCGAACTCCCGTCGACTCGCTTTCCCGTACCGATGGGCGTGGTCAGTCCCTCCTCCTACGTCCGAGCGTTGGTCGAGACCGAGCAGGAGGTTGAGACGGAGGGGGATCTCGCACCGCTTCGAGACTCGCTTCGAACTGCGGCGGCCGATGCGCTGCGAGGCCCGGTCGAAAAGGCCATGGTGGCTCTCGAAGTACTGGACGGTGCCGACAATGCCCACGTGGGCTTCGCGCCCCTCACGCAGGGCCTCGCCGGCTGGTCGGAAGAGGCCCAGGCCCGAACTCGTCAGGTCCTCCAAGGGATCGGGACTGATCTGATCGACGACTTGGTCGAGGCGAGTCGCCATCCGAACCCGGCGGTCCGCGCCCTGGCGGTTCGAGTGGTGGCAAGAGTGGGCCATCCGGCGGCGGCGGCGGCTCAAATCGAGGCGCTCAACGATTCGGACGCCGCGGTTCAGCGCGCGGTGCTCGAGAACATTGGGCTGCACCACGCCGCGGGCCTCGACGCCGCAGTTCCCACCATCGCCTCCGTCCTCGACAGCCAAAAGCCGTGGGCGGTTCGAACCCTCGCGGCGGAGACCTTGGGACGGCTTGGCAACCCGAGGGCGGTGCCGGCGTTGGTGACCGCTCTGGGGCAGGACGAGTACGCGTTTGTGAGAGAGGCGGCGGCCCGGTCCCTCGGTCGGTTGGGGGGCGCAGAGGCGCGTCAGGCGCTCGAACGTGCCTGCGATAACGATTCCGAGGCCGAGGTGCGAGCGGCGGCGCAAGCGGCCCTCGCCGGGCCGTAAAGAGCGGGCCGAAAATACCCGCCCATGCCTCCATCCTTCCGGAAACATTGACTTCCGGCCTCCTTTTGGCCTACACATTAGCCTTCGGGCGAAGGGTGAGTCTCTACCAATGGAGCACGGCATCGGGATCGCGTGTGGCACATGCGACACGTTCAACCCGCTGGGTGCGAAGTTCTGTACTGGATGTGGTGCCGATCTCTCGTTCGGAAGCCGAAGCGCTTCCGCGGCGCCGTCCATCGATGCAGACGTCTCCGATCCGAGCGGTGCCCCTTCGGCAGTCGAGTCGGAGGCTGGACTGCCCGAGCCTCTTCCCGAAACCGCAACGTTTGATGCAGTCGCCGACCAAAAGCCCCAACCCGAACTGGACCTCTCGGGGCTCAGTCAGGAGGAATTGATGGAGCAAGCTCGCAACTATGTTTGCACTCAGTGCTCGACCCCCGTGCCGTCCGGGCACAAGTTCTGCGGTGCCTGTGGTGCGACGGTGCCGGAGGCGATTCAGAACCTTCAGATCGATTTCTTCGGCGCGATGCAGGCCCCCGGGAAGGCGCGGCTGATCCTCATTCGCGGCGATCAGGGAGTCGACGGCCTCAGCTACCTGCTTCAGGGAACCGAGCATGTCGCTGGACGTCAGGACGCGCAGATCCTCTTCCCGGAGGACAACTGGCTGAGTCCGCGGCATGCGAACTTCATCTATCGAGGCGACAAGCTCGTGGTCCGCGACGAGGGAAGCGCCAACGGCGTGTACGTAAGAGTCCGAGGATCGGTGCCCATCAAGGCGTCGGATCTCTTTCTGTGCGGCGAGCAAGTATTTCGGCTCGATCCAACGCCCAAGGACACGAGCGGTCCCGAAGCGGATCAGACCTATTTCTACTCGTCACCAAAGCGCCCGAGTCCGTTCCGGTTGGTGCAGGTCGTCGCTGGCGGAGCCGACGGAATGGTCTACTGCGCGCGAGAGAACTCGGTCGCGATCGGCCGCGAAGAGAACGACATGAATTTCCCCTCCGACGTGTTCATGTCCGGAAATCACGCGCGCGTGGAAATGTCGGGGAGCAACTTCTCCCTCGTCGACAATGACTCCAAGAACGGCACCTATCTTCGGATCTCTGGCGAACACGAGCTCAGCCACGGCGACTACTTGTTCCTCGGCCGTCAGCTCCTGCGCGTCGAAATGACGGTCTAGTCCTTCACCCGCGTGAGCTTGGTCGATGATCGGGGTGGATCCACCACCGTCCGCCGCACCGACCGCTTCGCTGCCTCCTCGAAATACCTCGGGTATTCCTCGTCGGCTCGGCACGACGGCCGGCGGCGCCTCCACCCCGATCATCGACCAAGCTCACGCGGGTGAAGGACTAGACCGTCAT
>JBCCZL010000599.1:0-6230 GCA_039187775.1 Myxococcota bacterium | reverse complement strand
CTCGATGGCGTCGTCGACGGAATCTGCGACAAGCTCGTTCGGCGCCACCCCCACGTGTTTGGCAGCGCGGACGCGAGTGATGCCGGAGAGGCGCTTGCGAACTGGGAACAGATCAAAAAGAAAGAAAAGGGAGACCGCGGCGCACTCGATGGGGTGCCCAAGGCTCTACCGTCGCTCCTCCGGGCGATCCGGGTGGGGGAGAAGGCGTCCGCGGTAGGCTACGACTGGCCCAACGCCGAGGGCGCGCGGGAGAAGATCGACGAGGAACTCCGCGAGCTCGACGCGGCGGCGACCGAAGCGCCCGAGCGGCTCGAAGAGGAGCTCGGGGACCTTCTTTTTTCGATCGCGAACTTCGCGCGGAAGCGCAAGCTCGACCCCGAGGCGGCGCTTCGGGGGGCCCTCGACCGGTTCACCGGCCGCTTCGAGTACGCCGAACAGATCGCCAAAGAGCGAGGCGCGTCACTGTCGGATCTGGGGGCCGAGGAACTCGACGAACTCTGGGAGCGGGCGAAGGATCAGGCCGCTCAGCGATAGCTCTCGGGAACCGCGGGCAACACGCCTTCCGACGGCGCGACTTCGCGGCCCTGTTGCCGCTGCTCGAGAATCAGCTGATGGGCGTGCTGGTGCCGCCGAAGCTCGATGAGCGCTCGACGAAAGTCGTGCTGCGGATCGATTTCGACCGCTCGGCGAAGCGCGGCGCGGGCCCGTTCGAAATGCGCCGCACCGCGGTGAAGGGTCGTCGGATCAAAGCGCCGCGCCTGCCCGAGGTTGTAGAGCACCCGGGCTCGGTCGGGGGCGGCAAGGCTGCGATAGGCGGCACTCCGGACAAAGCGTTCGAGGGAGCGCCGCCCTTCGGCCCACTGCCCGTCCTCGATCTCGGTGAGCGCTCGCGCCACCGGTTCCGCGTCGACGCGAAAGACGCGAATGTTCACGCGACGCGGCGTCTCGGCGGTTCGCAGGCCGACCTTTTGCGCGAGGCGTTCGATGATTCGTGGCCGCATCGCGGTGAACGGACGCCCATGGTCGCCGTCGCGAAGGACGACCTGCTGCTGAACCGCGGCGGTGGGGCCGTCGTAGACCGTCACCGTGGCCTCGCCCTCGAGGGCGGGCACGTCGTACGCCACGGTGCGGCGAGTGCTGAAGCATCCCGAGGGTCCACACACGGTCTCGGGTCGCGTAAACCAGCGTGTCCGTGTGCTCTCCCGGAATTCGAGCCGAAGCAGCACCACCACCGTGCCCGAGGGGATGCGTCCCGATACACGGAGCGGTTCGAGTTCATTGATATGAAGACTTCGCACGTTTTGCCGCCCCACCGAATGAAGATCGGTGGCCACCGCGTTGGCGAGGGCGCGCTCCTCGGGAAGGTCGCCCGCGGCGATCCAGATCCGCTCGTAGCTCCGAATCGGGATCAGTGCGGGCTCGAGGATGACGCCTTGCACGTGGCGGGTCGTCGCGCAGCCGGCGAACGTCATCGCGGCGAACAGTGCGGACGCCACGGCGATGCTTGCCGCCTTGCCAGCGCTCCGAAAGAACCGGGCCACCCTTCAGCCTACGACCTCTCGGCTCGGTCGCAAGCGCTACGCGCGGCTCGCGGGGATGGCGACGACGTCGGAAATATCGGCAACGCCAAGGACCAGCATCACCAGCCGGTCGAAGCCCAAGGCGTTGCCTCCACAGGGAGGAAGTCCCTCTTCGAGCGCTTCGAGAAACCTCTGATCGATCGGGTACTGTGGTTTGCCGATGCGGTTCCGTTCCTGTTGGTCCGCGGCGAGCCGCTGCCGCTGTTCGACGGGATCGATGAGTTCGTTGAAGCCGTTGCAGAGTTCGACCCCGTCGACGAACGCTTCGAAGCGTTGGGCCACCGACGGATTGCGCGGGTCGAGCGACGCAAGCGAAGCCATGCTTGCCGGCCACTCCGTCAAAAAGATCGGCCGGAAGCGGCCAAGCTGAGGCTGCACCTGTTCAACGAATCGGCGAAAGAACTCGGTGGGCTGCTGGGCGAGCGCGTGGGCGTCGGCCCCCGCATACTTCTGAAAGGCCTCCGCGACGGCGACTCGACGCCATGGCGGAGCGACATCGACGGGATTTTGCGCGCCGGGAATCACCGTGGAGCCATCGCCGACCGCGGCGGCCACATGAGCGACGAGCGCCTCGGTATCCCGCATCACCTCTTCGGCTCCCGAGAACGCGCGGTACCACTCGAGCATCGAGAACTCGGGCTGGTGGAGATGGCCCAGTTCGCCCGCCCGAAAACAGCGGCCGAGCTGGTAGATGCGTGGAAGCCCCCCCGCGAGGAGGCGTTTCATTTGGTACTCCGGGCTGGTGACGAGGTACGCGGCGCCGCCGTCGCGGCGCATGCCGTGCACTTCGAGCGCATCGAGGTGCACCTCGAGGCCGGGGCTCGGCACGACGAGCGGCGTCTCGACTTCAACGAACGCGCGCTGGTCAAAGAACTCTCGAATCGCTCGGCGAAGAATCGCCCGTTTGCGAAGAAGCTTCGCCCGCCGACCGTCGTCGTCCTGAAACCAGTTCCACTCACCGTGCGGCGGTGGAAAGGCAACGCGAGGCGCGTTGAGGAGGCGGCAGACTCCCTGCTGAAGGCGCTGGCCGTTCCAGTTGCCTTCCGCACTCACCCACGCGCCCAACGGCGGGAGCGGAGCTTCCGCTTCGACCCACACGCTCCCCGTCACGTCGGTGATGCGCACCCCGGTGGAGCCCACGTCGACGACGCGCCCGGCGACCCGAGCCGGAGACGGTGGGGCGAGCCGCCGGACGATCTCGACCGGATAGCGGGGAGGCGTGTCCCCGACGCTGCTATTTCTTGACCCGCTCGACATAGTCGCCGGTGCGGGTATCGATCTTTACACGCTCGCCCCGGTCAATGAAGGGAGGAACGTGAATCTCCAAACCGGACTCGACGGTGGCGGGCTTGGTGATGCTCGACGTGGTGTCGCCCTTAAATCCCGGTTCGGTTTCGGTGATCTCCATGATCACAAACGTCGGAGGAGTAATGTCAATGGGTCGGCCTTCCCAAAGAAGAATGTCGACCTCCATTCCGTCCTGTAGGTAGTAGCGGTTCTGACCGATCTGATCGCCGTCGAGTGAGATCTGGTCGTAGGTCTCCGTGTCCATAAAGACCCAGCGGTCGCCCTCGGGGTAGAGGTACTGCATGTGACGCTCTTCGATATCGGCGGGCGTCAGCTTTTCGCCAGACTTGAAGGTCTTCTCGATCACGCGCCCGTCGAGCATGCTCTTGAGCTTCGTCCGCGTGAACGCCTGGCCTTTGCCCGGCTTGACGAACTGGAACTCGACGACGTTGAAGGGATTGCCGTCGATAATGATCTTCAGGCCTTTGCGGATATCGGATGTTTCGTACATGGGTTTAGTCCGGGATGTGACCGACGGCGAGGACAGTAGCGCTCGGCGTGGGGGCTTGGGAACTCGATTCGGCGGTGATCGAGATATCGAACGACCGGAGCGAGGTGCTGGCCATGAAGTGGCCTTCCCGAAGCGCCGGATCATAGGGGATGACGCCCGCTTTTTGGGTTTCGCCTCCTCCGCGGAACCACACCACGATGGCGGCGGCGGATTCTGCCGCCAACGGGAGGTCGCGGAGCTCGAGCACCACCAGCCGTTTTCCACCTTCGATTTCTTCTACTTGGGCGAGGCCTCGGGCCTGATCGGCGGTCGACCGAAGGGGGTAGTGGTTCGCGGGAGCGCAAGCGACCACGAGCACAAGGCCGAGCAAGGCGTGCGTTCGAGTCGCCGGTTTGCCCACCCCGGGCTTGTAGGCGGCGGCGGAAGGACTGGTCAAGGTGGGCCCGACGGACGGTGATGTCCAAGGAACGGGGCTTCGGCGGCCGAACCGATGGGGTGCGGCAGTTGCGCGCTTAAGTGTCGGATAATGCTGAGGTAACCGTGCTTTTTTGGAATGGCGAGGGCGGGCCCTTTGGCCTCTCGGAACTTGCGGTGCCGGAGCCGCCGGGCTACTCCCGCGGCGTGCGCGAGGCCGACGAAGAGATTCGCGAAATTAAGAAGGAGATCATCGAGTCCCGGGGCTTGGCGATCAAGACGAGCAATCTCGTGAGTTCGCTTGCCGCGGACATCAAGTCGATCGCCAAGCGGCAGGCGGGCTACGAACGTCGATTCAACTGGAACAGTGCCGTGGCCTACGTGCTCTTTGCCACGCTTTCGTTTGTGGGCCTCAAGTTGGCGACCGATGCGGCGATTCGAGAGATCGCCTCCGAGAAGGAGGAGCTCTCCGACGAGGTACGAGAGCTTCGCCAGGAGCTGGATGACGAGACCAGTCGCGCGGAGAGTCGCAACAGCGCGGAGGTCGAAGCTGCCCGATACTACGAGCTGATTCGACAGCAGAAACGGTCTGAGGTGGTCGAAGGGTTTGAGCGCATTCGACAGCTCGAGCTGTCGCGCGCCGAGTCGGCGTTCTTTCGCGATACCGTAGACCAGTTTCGCCTCGACCTCTCGGTGGTTGCCTATCAAGGGGGACTCGACCGGATTCGTACCGGCCGCTATGCCGAGGCCGCGGAGAAGTTTCAGGAGGCGATCGAGCTAGCGGACACCGGTGCGCACATTCCTTCGGTGAAGTACCAACTCGCACGGGCCTATCGTCGACTGAATCGGCAGGGGGAGGCGAAGATCCTTGCCCAGGAGGTCGTCGACCAGGATATCGACCGCGAGCTTCAGGACGATGCGGTGTGGTTGGTGAGCCAGTGCGCCGAAGAGCTCGGCGAACTCGACGAGGCGCGAAACGCGCTTCGAACGTTGATTCGACGCTGGCCCCGGTCTTCGCTTTCGACGGATGCACGTCGCCACTTGGGCGAGCTCAACCTCCGAGCGATGCGTGGTGGTGTCGCCCCGCGCTGACTAGAAGCCGAGGGCCGAGGTTCGAAGCTCGGTGGAGACGGCCAGCCGACCCATGCTGGACCAGCTTGTCCTTTGGGGGTTCTTATTGAGCGGCGAGTTGGTTCTAGTTCGGGACCGCGCTTTCTCATGAACCCCCCCGGTTTGGGGTATCCTTTGCGGGATGGCTAAGAAATCGGCGTCGGCTCCTAAGATTGCGTTTGTCGGTTCCGGCGGGGCGACCAAGGGCGTCGCCCACCTCGGTGTGCTGAAAGCGATGGAGGAGCTTGGCGTCGAAGCCGACGTGTTCGTGGGTGCTTCCGCCGGCGCGATCGTCGGTTCGTTCTTTGCCCAGGGGTTTACCGCCGACCAAATGGTGGACTGGTTCCGCCCGTTCTGGCTTCGGCAGGACCCGCGGGCGATGAAGGGACGGTACTTCCTTGGTCCGCCGACCGCCGCGCAGTGGAGAAGTCCTGGCTATCTCTTGAGCGGCTTCCTCTCGATCGACCGGTTCGAGCGGTTTCTTGCCGACCGGTTTCCCGTCAACGACTTCCGACGCCTTGAGCGATCCTTGCTTGTGACGGCCGCCGACGTGGATGGCCGCGGGCGCACCGTGTTCGGCAAGGGGTATGTCGAGAATGTCCCGATCAGCGAGGCAGTGGCGGCGTCGTCCTGCGTTCCGGTGATGTTCCGGCCCTACAAAGTCGGCGATCGCTACTACATCGATGGCGAAGTGGTTCGTACCCTGAGCATCGATCTCGCCGTGGAGGCCGGGGCCGACGTGGTGATCATCTCCAACGTCTATCGGCCCCACCTGACGCGCCAGAACCGGCCGTCATTGGTGCACAAGGGAGGCGCCGCGGTCGCGCGACAGGCGTTGAACATCATTCTGTCCGAGAAAGAGAAGCGGGGGATCGACCTTATTCACCGCCTCTATCCACACGTGACAGTGCTCAATGTGTCGGGCGATCTGGGTCGCTTTCCATTCACCGCTCGGCGGTCGGCTCGGAAGCTCCTCACCCGAGGCTACCGGGAAGCCCTCCGGGTGCTCGCGGCGGCGAAGCAGCGAGGGGTATTCGAGGTCGCATCCAACGTCCGGTTGGTCGGAAAAGCGTGACCCCGGTCGTGGTTCTTTGCACCGCGCCGAACGCGGAGGTCGGAGCCGACCTCGCGAAGGGGCTGGTCGAACGACGCCTCGCTGCGTGCGTGAACGTGATTTCGGGGGTGCGGTCGTTCTACCGTTGGGAGGGGAAAGTCGCGGTAGACGACGAGGTGCAGCTGGTGATCAAGACGACGGAGAGTCGTGCGGAAGCGATCGAAGCCTATCTTCAGTCGGCGCATCCCTACGATGTGCCGGAGGTTCTTCGATT
>JBCCZL010000598.1:0-6246 GCA_039187775.1 Myxococcota bacterium | reverse complement strand
GCCGTGGAACGCTCGAGTCGGGTGCGAACCCTTCGCCAAGAAATGTTGATGGGGCGCTCAGCTCATTCCGTCTTTTCGGGGCGCTCCTCACCGCGGCTCGATCGCGCGACCGGTCCCTCGAGCTGCACCTCGAGACCCACCGGCTCGAGGGCCGCGTAGGAGATAGACCATCCGGCGCGGCGGGCGACCTCTTTTGTAATGAGCGTGCCCATTCCCGGCCCCCGGGGCCGCGCTTTGTCGGCGAGAAACGACTCGTTTTGCAGGCTTGCCAACGTCTCCTTCGGCACGCCCGGACCGTCGTCCGCGACGATCAGCCGAAACCGGCGGCCTGAGTCCACCAGCGAGAGAGCGATCGCGACGTGGCCGGGGCCGTTGTTGTGCTCCACCGCGTTCTGCACCAGGTTCGCGATGGCCCGCTCGGCGAGCGCCGGCGTGCACGAGACGGTGACTGGCTGTCCCGGGGTGTTGGCCGCGACCTCGACCCCCGCGTGTCGTCCCACGATCGCGAAGCGCTGCTCGAGGCGATGGATGAGATCGGTCATGTCAACGCTACCGCTCGAGACATCCACCTCGTGTCGGAGGCGAGTGGCCTGGTGAAGGTTCTCCACCATCGAGGACAGGTAGACCGCATCCGCCAGTGCGCGCTGCGCTTCTTTCCTTTCCGGACCCAGAGATTGCTGCGACAGCTCCTCGAGCGCGAGGTGCATGCTCGCCAACGGAGTGCGCAGGTCGTGGGCGACTTCGGCGAGGTGGCGTTCGAGCGCCTGATTTCTCGCTTCGAGCGCGTCCCGCGTGTCGACGATGCGCTGGTGGCTCTGGTTGAGCACGGCGGAGATGTGCCCGAGGGCGTCCGACTCGCGCGGCTGAGGGGCGAAAGCGCTGCTGCCGACCCTCCCCGCCTCCGCGGCGAGCGCATCGATCCGCCTTCGGAGGGGCCGGACGACGAGCCAGAATGTGCCGAGCAGTGAGATGAGAACGCCAAGGCTGATGGCACCGCCGAGGATGCTGGTGAGCCATCGCCCGACCCTAGTTTCGACGTTCCTCGACGTGACTCGAATCAGCGCACACGGTGCGTCGGTATCGAACGCAACGACTGTGACCGCCCGCCCGGCGGACGCGGCAACCGCGGCATCGCCGGCGAGCGCCGACTGGCGAAGGTCTTCTTCGAGCGAAGGCGCGTCGGCGTTGGCGGAGCGACCCAAGCGGTCGTATCCGTAGAATGACACGTCGCCGGAAGACCAACCCCAGGATGCCGGATCGGCGTTGCAGGCGTCGTGGTCGACGCCGGCCAACTGATATTGCGATGAGGCGGCCTGAATCGCTGGCCGCGCCGTTCGGAGGCCGGCGATCATCAACACCCCGACCACCACGCTCCCCATCGCGGCACCGATGAGCAATCGGCGGGGCAGCGACTGTGTCACGAACCCTCCGCGTCGCACCGGTAGCCGATTCGCCACACGGTTCGGATCCGCGCGCCCGCGTCTCCGCCGAGTTTCTTTCGAATCCGGGAAATGTGGCTATCGACCGTTCGGTCGCCGCTATCGCCTTGCTCGGAGAGCGCGAGTTCTGCGATTTGAGCCCGCGTTTGAGCTCTGCCCGCGCGCTCGCGCAGGAGGGCGAGCACGTTGAACTCGTAGGCGGTCAGGTCCAAGTCTACGCCGCCACGCCGTACAACCCGGGCCTCTAGGTCGAGAACCACGTCGGCCAACACCAGCTCACGTCGCGGCTCCGGCCGGTCGAGGGCCAGTCGGGAGCGGATCCGGGCGACAAGCTCCTCGATGAAGAACGGCTTGGGCACATAGTCGACGGCTCCGACTTCGAAGCTTTCGACCCGTGCGTGGAGGTCGGTGCGGGCAGAGAGCACGATGACCGGAACGGACACTCGGGTGCGAATGGCCTTCAGGATCTCGAACCCCGTCTGGCCTGGCAGCATGAGGTCGAGGAGGATGAGGTCGAACCGCTCTTTCAGAATCCGCTCGAGGCCTTCATCTCCGGTCATCGCCAGACTGGTTTCGAAGCCGGCCCTCCGAAGTCCCCGGACGAGCCCCTCCACCACGCCGGCGTCGTCTTCAACGATGAGAATATGGGCGGCTTCCGGCACGGTCTCCTCCATCGGACATGTCCCGACCACCGCTGGCGGGAATCCGGACCCTTCATGATAGTCCCGATGTGTTGACCAGATCGTGAGCGCTGAAACTCTCGGTTTCTATCGCCGAGCGCTCGACCCGACTTCCCATGCGCCAACCCCCGCGCACGGGAACCGATCTACCAGGGGAGCGATTCGCCGTTCATGTGTTTGAACGAGCCTGTCGTGTCGAGCGTGAGTTCGTCGATCCGGGCGACGAGGCCCTGCGCCGACTCGTCGGGATTGATGTTGCCGTTGCCGCCGGTCATCCCGGTGCGGACGAAGCCGGGGTGAAGAAGCACCACGGGAATCCCGTCGGACTTGAGGTCTTGGGCGAGGGAGACACCGGCGGCGTTCACTGCCGCTTTGCTCATCCGGTAGCCGTACATGCCTCCGGACGTGTTGTCGGCGAGCGAGCCCATTCGGCTCGTCACGATCGCGACCTTCGAGTCTTTGTGAAGGCGCTTTCGAAGCGCGGTCACCGTGCGGAGCGGCCCAAGACTATTGATCTCGAACTGAGTGCGCATCCCGTCGAAGTCGAGCGCTTGGATATTGTCGGGACGAAGCACTCCGGCATTGAGCACCAGCGTATCGATGGCGGTGTCCCCGAGCCGATCGTCGAGCGCGCGGAGACTCTCGAGGTCGCCCACATCAACGTTCGCTTCGACCTGGACGCCGAGCGAGGTCAGGTCGTCGGAAGCGTTGCGGCAGGCGCCGATCACGTGATCGCCTCGCCCTTTGAGGATTTTACAGATTTCGAGGCCAATCCCCCGATTCGCGCCGGTCACCAGTGCAGTTGCCATCGCCCGAGTATCGGGCCCGCCCGGCACAGCGGCAAGTCAAGTCACGCCAAGAACCGCAAGGGCAAGGAGCACGATGTATGAGCTATACGCGATGACGGTGCTCGTGCGTTCGCTGAGTTTTCCCCGGATCCACTTGCCAAGGCTGTTGCCACAGAAGAGCGCAAGCGCGAGCAGGCCGGCGCCGAGAAGGATCTCGGCAGTGAACCAGCCGCCGAGGCCATACCCGGGGATTCTCCCGATGTGCATCGCCACTGCGATCACCGCCGTGGACGCGATGTAGGTTTCTCCACGGACGCCGGCGCCAAGAAGTATGGGAGCGATCACGAGGCCCCCGCCGCCGCTCGTTGCGGTGACTGCACCGCTTAGGACACCACCCGGGAGAAACGCGGAACCGCCCGGTCGAAACTTGAGCAGTCCGAGGGGCCGGGCGACGGCGAATACCGCGACCGCGAGGAGAAGCCAGGTAAGCACCCACGTGGGAATGCTTATCGCGAGCAGGGCTCCGGCAAATGCGCCGGGTAGCGCACCAAGGGCAAGCATCAACGCCGGCCGCCGGTCGCGCGCCGCGCGCTCGTCGTCGCTGAGTGCCTCGACATCTTCGGGTGTTCGGAAGCCGCGCCGCATGATGAAGAATCGGTGCGAGTTGCCGAGGAGGAGAGCGGGTGAGGTGGTCGCAAGCGCGATCGCGGGGTCGTAGATCGCGGAGAGGACGAGCACCATCATGAGGCCGCCGCCGATGCCCGCGACGGTCGTGAGCATGCCGCCAGCAAGGCCAAGGGCGGGGAGGAGCCAAAGCATGCCGACACTGTCCTCGACAACTGTCGATTGCGCCAATCAATCGATTTTAGCAATTCAATAAATTATGGTAATGTTAGGATATGCTGAGTGAATTCAGTCATTTGCTCATGATTTTGGAGGAGGGGACCTTTACGGCAGCCGCGAAACGCGCGGGACTGACCCAGCCCGCGCTCACCGCGTCGATCCATCGTCTCGAAGCGTCCTTCGGAGCCACGCTCCTCCACCGGGGCCGTCGGGGAGTGGAGCTTACCGCCGCCGGCCGAGCGATGGTACCGAAGGCACGGGCTGCGCTCGCCGCCGCTCGGGACGCCCGGCGAGCGGTGGCCGAGATCGTGGGACTCCACGCTGGCGAGGTTCGTATCGGTGCCGGAGCAACGGCCTGCACGCACCTTCTGCCGCCGTTTCTCGTGGCGTTCCGCGGTCGGCATCCGGAGATTCGGTTTCGGCTTCGCGAATCGACGACCGACGAGGCCTTGGTGGGGCTCGATCAAGGCGACATCGATATTGCCGTGGTGAGCAGCTCGGACGCCGAGCCCTGGATGGACGACGAGCTCATTTTGGTGGCCGCGCCCCGGTTCCCGCTTCCCGAGATTCCCTACCACGCGCCGTTCGTGACGTTTCGGCACGGCTCCACGCATCGGACGCTACTGCAAAAGCACATTCCCGAGGCGGATGTCGTCATGGAGCTCGGGGGCATCGCCGGAGTGAAGGGGAATGTCCGGGCTGGAGTGGGGGTGGCGTTGCTCAGTCGAGCGGCCGCCCGATCGGACCTTCAGCGGGGGGACCTTCAGGAGGTGCCGTGCGACCGCACGCCGATCGCGCGCACCCTGGGTCTCCTTCACCGAGGACACGACCGGCTGCCTCCGGCGGCCCAGGCGTTTATGGACGACCTTCGCGCGGGCTCACGCGCTGCCGTCCCTCCGTGACCTGCGGTACGCTAGCTCCGCCATGAAGGGTGAGACCATCGCTGGCCGCTTTCGCCTCGAAGGGGAGGTCGGCAAAGGGGGGATGGGAAAGGTGTATCGAGCGAAGGACCTTCGCGACGGTGACGAAGTCGCGGTCAAAGTCCTTCTCGACGCTTCGCGGGACGATATCGAGCGCTTTCGGCGAGAAGCCCGGGTGCTCGAGCGGCTCGCCCATGCCACGATCGTCGCCTATCGCGCCCACGGAGTGACCGCTCGCTCGGGGCTTTATCTGGCCATGGAGTGGGTGCAGGGGGAGACGCTGGCCAGTCGGATTGCGCGGGGGCCCCTCTCTGTGGAGGACACTGTGTCACTCGGCACTCGGGTCGCCGAGGCCCTTGGCGTCGCCCATTCGGTGGGCGTCCTTCACCGCGACATCAAGCCCGCCAACATCATGCTTCCCGAGGGCGATGCCCGGGTCAGCAAGGTCCTCGACTTCGGCGTTGCGCGAATGGAGTCGGCGCTGAACGGGATCGATAGCTTTACCGAAGACGGTCAGGTCGTCGGTACGCCCGGCTATCTTGCGCCAGAGCAGGCTCGCGGCGATCCCCTCAGCGAAGCCACCGACCTTTTTGCCCTCGGAGCGGTGCTCTTCGAGTGCGTGACCGGCCGTCGGGCGTTTGGTGGGGCGAGCTTACCCGCGGTGCTCGCGTCGATCCTGTTTGAACCCAATCCCCGGGTTTCCGAGCTCGTGCCCCACTGCCCGCCGGCGCTCGATGAGTTGATCACGCGTCTCCTATCGAAGGCTCCCGCCGAGCGCCCTCCGTCGGCCAAGGCGGTCGCCACGGCCCTCGAAGGGATCGCGCCGCCGCGCGCGACTCCCCGAATGTCGACGCCGGCGGGGGGCGTGCTGTTTCGCGAAGAAGCGGTGCTTGCCTCCTGTGTCGCGGCTCGACCGCGGGGGTCGTCGATGCCCTCGATGGTACGCGAGTGGAGCAGCGACGTTCGCCGTCAGCTTTACGAAGACCTCGAGCCCGCGGCGCGCTTTGCCGGTGCGCGACTCGAGGTGTTGGCCGACGGTACGGTCCTTGGTTTGGTGACCCAGAAGGAGGGACTTCGCGACCAGGCGGAAACCGCGGCGCGTCTCGCGCTGGCGTGTCGTCAGGCACTACCCACCGTACCGGTGGCTCTCGCCACGGGCCGCGGAGTCCTCGAGCGAGGCGCGCCCGTGGGTCAGGTCGTCGAGAGTGTGCTCGCCGCTCTCGATGGCGCGTCGCTTACTGCGGTGACGGTCGACGAGGCGACGGCGGCGCTTCTTCGCGAGCGCTTTCAGATCGTGCATAGCGAGACTCTGCTGTCGGTGGCGACCGACGTTCGGCCCTCGTGGCTGCTCCTGGGGGAACGCGACCCGGCCGGGGAGTCGCGAACGCTCTTAGGACAGAGTACTTCCTACCAAGGCCGCGATGCCCAGCTGGCCTATCTGTCGAAGATCTACGACACGGTCGTGTACGCCTGGTAGCCAACAGTTGAATTTGGAGAGGGGGCGCCCCGCCGCCGGCCAAACCCACCGATAGAACAAGGGGGTGCACCCCCCCCGCGCTGCGAACCCCCCACCCCG
>JBCCZL010000597.1:0-6279 GCA_039187775.1 Myxococcota bacterium | reverse complement strand
GCTCCGAGCCTCAGATTCAGGGGGCTTCGGCGGGCAGCGGCCATATGCGCTGGGCGATGGGCGACGAGGACCGTCCCGATATCCTTGCGCGACTCCGCCAGGCTCGGGGCCACCCCCTGCCCCCACCGGCTGAGGAGGATTCTGGCCCTGGCCGGTCCCTTGTCGACCTCCTCGATCCGGAATTCTCGCTTGATCTCGGCAGGATGGATGTTGCATTTGCCTCCGATGAGGGCGAGGCCGAGGTCGCGCGAGACCTCACGCTCAAGCTCTCCCGCACCGAGGGAGGATTCCATTTCGAAGGACGAGGCGAGCCCGCAGATGGGGGCGTCATTCGGTGGGACCTGAACCTTCATCCAGAGGAGCTTCGAGCCGAGGGCAATGTGCGGTTTCAGGGCGTCCCCCTCGCACTGGTGGTGCCGTTCCTCCCCGACGTCCCCTGGCATGAGCCCGAGCTCGCCGAGCTGGATGGGGATCTCGAACTCGAGGCGGATGGCGCCGAGGCGGTCGTCTTTCGCGGCGGAGTCGCGGTGCGAAACGCCGGCCTCTACTCGGTCCGGATCTCACCCGAGCCGATTCGTCGAATCGCTGTGGCGGTGGATGGCGCGGGATCGTGGTCGCCAGTGACTCGACGGCTGACCCTTGACGAGGCGCAGGTGCGTATGGGGGAGGCGTCCGTGAACCTGAGTGGCTCGCTTCTGTGGGAGCCGGAGCGATACGTCGTCGACCTCACGGCCATCATGCCGGTGACCGATTGCAACCTCGCCGTCGGCGCGATTCCTCGGGACTTGCTCGGAGGACTCGAAGGATTTTCATGGAACGGCAATATGGGCGGGCGGGTGCGCGCGTTCGTCGACTCCGCGGCCCTCGATGAGACGCACCTCGACCTCGATGTTCATACCGCCTGCGAGTTCGAGACGGTGCCGGTGATGGCGAGCCTTGCCCGAGTGGAGGGTCCGTTCCTGCATCGGGTGCGGGAGCCGGATGACACCTGGTTCGAGATGACCACCGGTCCGGGCACCGGCGCGTGGTCGAGCATCTACGCGATCAGTCCATTCCTCGTTCATGCGGTGCTCGCGCACGAGGATGCGAGCTTTTTTCGGCACAGCGGTTTTGCACCGTGGGCGATCCGAGATGCGCTGGTGCGCAATCTCGAAGAAGGGCGTTTTGTGTACGGCGCGAGCACCATCACGATGCAGCTCGTAAAGAATCTCTTCCTTCACCGCGAGAAACACTTGGCGCGGAAGGTCCAGGAAGTGCTTCTCACGTGGTGGCTCGAGAGCGCGCTCGAGAAGAAGCACATCCTCGAGCTCTACCTCAACGTGATCGAATACGGACCCGGCGTGTACGGGATTCGGCAGGGCGCGCATCACTATTTTGGTCGACGACCGGAGGAGCTTTCCCCGGCGGAGTCGGCGTTCCTCGCTTCGATTCTTCCTGCGCCGAAGGTCCATCACAGTCACTACGAACGCGGGTCGTTGAGTTCGTCGATGCGCAATCGAGTGCAGCGCCTTCTTCGCCACATGGCGTCCCGGGGCCGGATCGATCAGGAGGCGCTGGACTATGGGTTGGCGGAGCTCGGCGCGTTCCGTTTCCGCAGTGATGGCGCGGGGTTCCTGGCGGGGCGGGAGATTCCGGGGAGTGCGGCTACGCTTCCCTACGGCGCCGGGGGTACAATCGCGGCTTGGCCGGACGACTGGAACTGGGACGACGACGATCCGACGGACGACTCGGACTTCGGACCGGAGGAGGGACCGGGCGGATGAAGGGTGCGTACTCGAGAAGTTCCCTCGGGCTCGCGTTCGTGGCGGCGCTGCTCCTGTTTTTTCCTGCGGTTGGCCTGAGCGATCGAAAGGAGATCCGTCCGGACGTCGAGCCGTCGCCGACTCCTGAGGAGGCGGGGCCGCCGGTCGATCTAGAAACGCCACCTCCCACCGAGTGGCTTCCGGCGCTGCGGCGCTGCCAGCGATATCGTGGAGGGCGGCGCTTTTGTGACGGTCCGCGCCGGGTCCCGGTTCCCCACGGCCCCGCGCTGGAGTGGGCGGAGCGGCTCGGGCTCGGAGAGAATCCTACCGCGGTCCAGCTCTTGACCCGCGGGCCGCTCGCCGAGTGGGTGGCGGCGGTTCCACAGTATGTTTCGTCGGACGACGACACCCTTCTTTGGCCGGTTGCCGAGGCCAGGATCGGTCGAGGCCTCGGTCGACCGATTCCCAATAGCCGCGAGCGCTCGCACAACGGGGTCGATATGCCGGCGGCATTTGGCACTCTGGTGCGGTCGGTCGACGACGGCATCGTGGCCTACACCGACAATGGTGTGCGAGGGATGGGCAACGTGGCGATGGTCGTCCATCGGAACGGCACGGTGGGCATCTACGTTCATCTAAGGGCGATCTATTTGTTTGCGGGCCAGCGGGTGTATCGCGGCCAGGTTCTTGGAGAAGTCGGAAGCACTGGGCTTTCCCAGGGCGCGCATCTCCATTTCGAGTTGCGTTGCCAGGGCCGGCCGATCGATCCCCACGCGCGCTTTGTCGAATTTCCGCTCGACGAAGAAGGCTGGCCCCGCTTTGCCCGTGAACGCCCCCGAAGCCATGCCGAGCGATTCACGGGCTTCGGCGCGGAACCTCCCGAGCCGATCGAAAGCTGCGCCGCGGAGGAGCGGATCAGCGCGTTTCGGTCGGAGCGCTAGTCGTCTTTGAGGCCCTTCTTCGAAGCCGTTCTTCGAAGCGTTTGTCGACCGGAATGCCTCGCCGCGCTGAGGCTTCTCACTAGGCGGTCCCGACTCCGTCACTACGATGCCGTCGAAAGGTCGGGTCCACATGAGTGCTGCCACCAAGCCGATTCGCGAATTTCTTTCGCCGCTGCCCCACACCGTCGGAGTCGAGCAGACGATCAATCACGCGCAGACCGTGATGCGAGACGAGAAGATCCGGCACCTTCCCGTGCTTTCCGGAGGCGCTCTCGTGGGCATCGTGAGCGACCGGGACCTCGGGCTCGTCGGGGCCCTCAACGACATCGATCCGACCAAGACCGCCGTCGAGGAGGCGATGAGTGCCGACCCGTACACCGTCGGTCCGGACGCCCCGCTCGGCGACGTGATCTCGGTGATGGCGACGAAGTCCTACGGGTCCGTGCTCGTGACCGAGGGCCAAAAGGTGGTGGGCATCTTCACCACCACCGATGCCGTTCGGCTCCTTGCCGACCTCCTCAAGACCTGAGTCCCCTATCGGGACAGCTCTTCGGGCGCCTCATCCCTCGGTCCGACGTACATCAGTAGTGCGGTCGATCCGCGATTCTCGCCTCGACCGATGATCAGTCCCCAGCGGCTGAACGGGTTTTGAATCAACGAGGACCCATCGAAGCTGAATAGCGATCGACCATCCTCGAAGACCACCACCCAGAATGGGCGAGTCACCGTCATCTGGAGATCCTCGCTCCCCATCTCGCCCATCCCGAGGAACGCGAAGAGCATGGGCACCTCGTCTCCCTGGCGAAACTCGTACCAGACGACGGGCTCGTCTTCGACGGCAGCGAGCTGCTCGGGCGTGGCCCGAGCATAGTGAATGTGGGGGCCTTGAGGCGCGCCGCAGCCGACGAGCCCGAACACTATGATGCAATGAGCGACGCGAATGGAGCGCATGAGCCACAGTTAGAGCGGAACTCTGGTGGTCGTTCAAGGAGTTCCTTTGGTTAGGACTCCTTGGCGAGCTTTGCGAGGACGCTCATGTCCTCGAGGGTCGTCACATCGCCGGCGGGCCGGCCCGAGGCGATATCGTTGAGCAGACGACGCATGATCTTTCCGCTCCGAGTCTTGGGAAGACCATCCGCAAAGCGGACGTCGTCGGGCCGGGCGAACTTCCCGATCTCCTTCGCCACCTCTTCGATGAGTTCGCCTCGAAGTTCGGCGCTCGGCTCGACGCCGCCCTTCAGGGTCACGAACGCGACCAGCGCCTGGCCTTTGAGCTCGTCGGGTCGACCCACCACCGCGGCCTCAGCGACCGCATTGTGGGCCACGAGAGCGCTTTCGATCTCCGCGGTTCCAAGTCGATGGCCCGCCACGTTCACGACGTCGTCCACTCGACCCATCACCCAGAAATAGCCGTCCTCGTCGCGGCGAGCGCCGTCGCCGGTGAAGTAGATGTTCTCGAAGCGCGAGAAGTACTGTTTCTTGAAGCGATCGTCATCGCCCCACACGGTCCGCAGCATCGAGGGCCAGGGCTGCTCGATCACGAGGAGGCCGCCCTCATTCGCGTCCGCTTCGGTGCCGTCCTCTCGTAGGATCTTCGGCTGCACCCCGAAGAAGGGGAGGGTGCAGGAGCCCGGCTTGGAGGCGATCGCTCCGGGAAGCGGCGTCATCATGATTCCCCCGGTTTCGGTCTGCCACCAGGTGTCGACGATCGGGCATCGATTCTTGCCGATCACCTCGCGGTACCAGACCCAGGCTTCGGGATTGATCGGTTCGCCCACCGTGCCAAGGAGCCGGAGCGAAGACAGATCGTGGCGCTCGGGGTGCTCGTCGCCCCACTTGATGAACGCGCGGATCGCGGTCGGTGCGGTGTAGAAGATCGTGACTTTGTGGCGCGCGACGATGTCCCAGAACCGATCCGGCCCCGGATGGTTCGGCGCGCCCTCGTACATCATCACCGTGGTGCCGTTCGCGAGCGGACCGTAGACGATGTAGCTGTGGCCGGTGATCCAGCCGACATCGGCGGTGCACCAGTAGACGTCGTCTTCGCGAAGGTCGAACACATACTTCGACGACAGGTAGGCGCCAACCATGTAGCCGCCGGTGGTGTGGAGCACGCCCTTCGGCTTTCCCGTCGTGCCGGAGGTGTAGAGAATGAACAGCGGATGCTCGGCGTCGAGGGCCGGCGCGTCGTGCTCGGCAGATGCCTCGGCGACCGCGTCGCTCCACCACACGTCGCGCCCTTCGGTCATCTCGACGGGGTTTTCGCAGCGCTTGAGGACGAGCACGGTGTTGACCGACGGGACCTGGGCGACCGCCTTGTCGACCTGTTCCTTCAGCGGTACCACCTTGCCCCGCCGATAGGCGCCGTCTTGGGTGATGATCGCGTTGGCGTCTGCATCGAGGAGTCGGTCCCGGATCGCATCCGCCGAGAAGCCGCCGAAGATGACGGTGTGGATCGCGCCGATTCGTGCGCAGGCAAGCATCGCAATCGCGGCCTCGGGCACCATGCCCATGTAGATGCCGACGCGGTCGCCTTTTCCCACCCCAAGGGCGCCGAGGGCATTGGCGGTTTTGCATACTTCCGCGTGAAGCTCCCGGTAGGTGTAGCTCCGTTCATCACCGGGCTCGCCTTCCCAGACGATCGCCCGTCGGTCGCCGTGGGCCGCGAGGTGCCGGTCGAGGCAGTTGTAGGCGAGGTTGGTAGTGCCGCCCTCGAACCACTTGGCGAAGGGCGGCTCCCAGCGGCGGATCGTGGTTGGGGCATCGAACCAATGAAGCGCCTCGGCCTGTTCGCGCCAAAAGCCCTCCGGGTCGTCGATGCTCTGACGGTACAGCGCGTCGTACTCGCCCCGGGAGCTGACCCGGGCATGTTTCTGAAACTCCTCGGGCGGCTCAAAGACTCGGGACTCGGTGGAAACGCTCTTGATGGACCGATCGCTCATGACCGGTAAGGCTAGACGGTCCCGCCGGAAGTTCGAAGTCCTCCCGGTAAAGCGCCGGACCGAGAAAGGCACTCCGATCGTTCCATCCGGACTCAATGAATGTAGGCGCGACTGATCCACCAGTCGTCGCCGCGTTTCAGAAGCGTGGCTTCGCCGTCGACGAAGCCTTGGCCAAACAGTCGGAAGGTGACCTGAGCGACGTCGCCTTCGATGGTGACTCCGCTGGAGATCAGCTTGAGGTCTTGTCCTTGGTAGACGAGTGCGCCGCTCCGGGCTCGCTCCTTCAGACTCTCCGCGTCCCGGAATAGCTCGGTCCGTCCGTAGGCGTTGACTTCGACGGGCTGAACCTCGGGGTTGGTCCACGTGAGGATCGCATCGATCTTGTTCGCGTCGACGGGGCCGGCGAGCGAGTCGACGAGGGCCTCGATTCGCTCTTCGTCGGTCACGATGAGCATGTCGCCAATGATCAGAAGCGCGATCGCTCCCACGATGACCGAAGCACCAATGCCGATTTGTTTTCGGGTCATGAGGAACGCTTGCGCCGTCCCGGCGCGCCATCAACCATGGTGAGGTGACTCAGGAGCCGTCAGCCGTCAAGCCCGGAGGGCTTGGCCCCGAGCAGGAGCCGTCAGCCGTCAAGCCCGGAGGGCTTGG
>JBCCZL010000596.1:0-6280 GCA_039187775.1 Myxococcota bacterium | reverse complement strand
GCCCGCTCCACCGGTTCGATCGCCCTACTTTTCTTGTGTTCGTCGGTGGCCGTGGCTCAGCCGCCGGAAACCCAGCCAAGTTCGCCGGGAGAATCGACGGAGTCTCGGTCCCCGGCGGAGCCGCTTCCGGCGACGACCGCCACCGTGCCCCCGCTCTCGATTACGGTGTCGGGCGGCGGCGCACTCGGGAGCTACATGGCCGGACACCTGTACTTCATGGACCTTGCTCGCCGCGCCGGCGCCGAGACCTTCGACCCGCGGGTGTTTACGGGAACCTCCGCGGGTTCGATCAACGCGCTCCTCGCTGCGCTCCTGAGCTGCCTTCCTCCGGAGCTTCAGCCCGATGAGAGTGCCTACTTCAAGGCGTGGACGACGGTGCGGCTTTTTGACCTCCATGAACCCGGCCACGACCGGCCGACCGGGGCCCTTAGCCGGCGGGGGTTTTCCGAAACGCTGGAGCTGATTCGGGGAATCTGGAATGCCGGCCTGCCCCGCGAATGTGACGTGCTCTTCGGTGCGGCGGTGACCCGAGTGCGCACGGACCGGATCGAGGTGTCGGCCGACTTTCCGGAGCTCCCTCGAGCGCTCGAAACCGCGCTCCTCCGCATCCGCGGTCGCGGGATGGGGCAGCGGCCCGAAGTAAAGAACTATGCGGAACGCGACGCGCTGGTGTCTCAGCTGTTGCTGCCGGTCGACGGGCCCACCGCCGATCCGTTCGAAGCGATCAAAGAGCTCGTGTTTGCGTCGACGGCGTTTCCCGTCGGCTTCAGCCCGGTGTCCGTGGCCCACTGCCAGCGCGGCGGAGACGGTCAGAGCGGCGGAGAGGGTCAGAGCGGCGGAGACGCTCGGAGCGACGGCGAGGGTCAGAACGGTGGGGAGGGCCTCCGATGCCGACCCGAAGATGCACGCCGGGCGCTGTTCATCGATGGCGGCGTGTTCGATAACCAGCCCCTTGGTCTAGCCGTCCGGGCGGTGCGGACGGCCTACGATCTTCGCGCCAACGGCGACGTCGCGATCGCCCCCGAGCCGCACTCCCGCGCCGAGCAAATCCCCGACTACGCGCGGTTCTACTACGTCGACCCGACTATCACCGGGTACCCGTCCATTCCCGCCCCACGGGAAGAAGCGGAAGTCGACTCACTCTTCGATCTTCTCGCAGAGCTTCTTGGTCTGATCAGCGCAGCCCGGTCCACGGAACTCATTCACGTATTCGAGGAGCATCCGGAAATCGCGGAAAAGCTGCTCGTCGCCCGAAACTACTTTCCGCCGATCTCCAGCGTGTTCGGGGGCTTCATCGACCGGGACTTCCGGCGTTTCGACTTCTACCTCGGCATGTACGACGCCGCGCGCACGGTCTCCGAAAGCCGCTGGTCGCGCCCGACCACCACCCACCAGCGTACGCCCCGCGTGGAGGACCTCTTCGAAGACGCGTCGCCCGAAATCCAACAGGCTTGGCGACCGTTTCTTTGCCTCCGAGCAACGCTCGATGGGATCGGCGAACCAAGCAGCTGCTCCGGCAACGACATGGAAGATTTCCGAATCCTCCTCCAGGTTTCCCTCGACCGACTCTACGACCACTGCCGTTCGGTGCGCGAGGCTCCGGGTAGCGCGGTCTATGGCAGCACCCATCGTCACTGCAATGCGATCCTCCGAGGGGGACAGCCGCCGAGGGTTGACGGGGTTCCGTCGCTTGCCGCCGAAGAGCGACGGGCGGGCGATGGGGAGGGTGAACTCAATCATTTGTTTCGGCTGCTTGCCCACTACGGCTTCCACTTCGAAGACCTCGGGCTCCGACGCGATGAAGGAGCCCTCGCTCGGGCTCGCCTCCGGACGTTTGCTTTCGAAGTCGCCGAAGACCTCTCGGACGCCCAGGGTGACTACGGCTTTCTCGTTCGCGCGGCGATGCGTCTCGCGGTGGACGCAGGGGTCGAATACCAGCCGCCGGATCACTCGATTCATGCACTCTTTGGCCTCGGTTGGCAGATCGGCTACAGCGGGGCGGTTCCGAGCGCGCGTTTCCTCCGACTGTCGGCGGCCCTCCAGATCGATGGGCTCTCCACCCTGATCACCGCCGGCGACAACTACATCACCCTCACTCCGCTCGGCCTCCTTGAGTTCGAGATCACTCCCTGGAGCACCGCGATCTTTCAGCTCCATCTTGCCCTCGGCGTAGGATTCCAGTTCAGCACCGAGGACACCTTCGGAGGGGGCGACTGTGACTTCGAGCGCGAACTCGAGTTTCCTTGCTCCCGCTTCGTCGCGGCTTCGCACCTCTCGACCACGATCGGAGGACTCCTTCGAATCCAGCTAACGGGGCTCTGGGGTCCGCCGTTTCGCGACGAGCAGAAGAACTTTTGGGCGATCCGGCCAATGCTCGGCGTTCAGTTCGACTCCCCATTCTGACCCCAACAACTCCCATCGACATGGGCGGTTCTTCGCGGATGCAAGCGATCCCCTGTTCGAGGGATGCTCATCGCTCGCGCCCCGTGTCAGACATGACATGTGCGGAATACTGAACAAAATCAAGCCAATCTGAGAGCGTGTCGGACGCTTATCTGCGGGCTGAGCATCGGCATCGCGAGCTTCGGATGTGGGGACGATGGCGACGCCTCGGTCTCGGACGCCTCGGTCGCAGACGCTGCGGCGGGTGATGCGACGCAGGACGGCGCGGGAGATGCCGCGCCCTTTCCGACGGGAACCAACGCCGAAGAAATCGTGGTTGCCTCGATGGACGGGAGGCTTACGGTGCGCATCCCCGCGCAGAGCACCCAATGGGAGGTGGCCTCTTCGGACGTCACGATCCGCGCGTTGGCGGAGAACGAGTACACGGTCGAAACGGGTTCGGTCGTTGGAGCCTACGAGCTCAGTCCGAGCGGGCTGGCGTTCAATCCTCCGGCGACCCTCGAGTGGACATACCCCGCCTCGGAGAGCTCCGACCCGCAGTTTGCGTATATCTCTTCGACGATCGAGCTCCTGTCTCCAGACCAGTCCCTGGCCCAGTCGGAGACCGAGATCCGCGCCGAGTTTTCGATCGAGCACTTTTCATCGTTTCTGCATCTCAACCGCAACGTGCTCCAGCCCGAGTTGCTCGGCGGCATCGACGAGGCTCCGCTGGGTGGACAGGTCACGGTCTCGTACCGAGTCGCGATGGTCGAACCAACCGGCGTCACTACTTTTCGGGGCGCCGTGGACGACCCCACCACCTACTTCGCGTCGTGGGAGGAAATCACCGGAAAGGGATGGCGCCTCCAAAGCCGCACCGCCACGCGAGGCGTTGCGGTGCTCACTCCTGAACGGCAGATGGTCACGTTCGGGCCCGACGCGGCCAACTTCCTGACCGTCGATCTGGTGTGGACGTGTACCCGCCCCGGAATCGGGGAACAGTGGGTGTTTATGGACGCGTTCTTTCCATGCGAGGTGCGGACCCTCAACGGCGACAACGCCGGCGATCCCCCGACCGAAGGGGAGTGCGCGACCGGCCGGACCGAGACCTTCCGCGCGCTCTGCACCGCCGATCTCTCGGACGAGCTTCAAGACTTTATCGACAGCATCTCGATGCGCGAGGCCACCTTTCGACAGAACCTGATCGATATCATCGGCAGCTCGGCGAGCGAGCTCACCGTGACGCAGGAGACCGCGGACGCGCTCTTTAACAATTCGGCGTTTGAATGCGGTGATGATGGCAGCGAGTCCGGCGTACGGGTGGTGTGCGGCGACTCCCCACCGCCGCTCGCCGCTGGCAAGCTCCTTCGCGCCACCATGAACTTGGCGGATCTCGCTCCGACGGGAAACCGCGACCACTCGTTCATCTACAGCCTCGTGTTGGACAGCGACGGCGACCCCGCCAACAACTGGCAGTTCAATCCGCCGTTTGACTTCGACCTATTCCAGGGGACCGATCGCTGGTACCAGCTGGTGTGGGACCACCGCACTCAAAACTGGATGCTTAGCGCCACACAGATCCGGACCGACCAAAGCACCCAGACCGTGCCGACGGGAGCCTGGGCAACTATCGTGGACTCTCATATCAACTTCTACGTTCCCGAGGCCGAATACGACTCAGCCGCGGTGACCTACCGGCTTACGTCTTTCGGCCACGACGGGATGTTCAGCGAGTCGGACCGCGGCGCCGACGTCACGGGAGGCGACCCCACCGTCCCGCCGGTTCGACCCCAGCCCTAGACGATCCCCATGTCGACGGCGGCCCGGGTCATCTCTGCCCGGGAGTGCACGTCGAGCTTACGGTAGAGGTTCTTTACGTGGTGCTGCACGGTGTGAGGAGAGAGCTCGAGCATCCGAGCGGCTTCCGCGATGGTGCAGCCCTTCGCGAGGAGCTGGAGAATCGTCTCCTCGCGCTCGGTGAGCGCAGGCCGCTCGATATCCGTCGGTGAGGCGAAGAACGACATGACTCGGCGGGCGACGCTCGGTGACAGGGGCGGTCGATCGAGGAGAATGTCCTCGAGAAGCTTTGCTAGCTCCGCGCCCGACTCCTCCTTGAGCACATAGCCGGCAACCCCGCGGCGGAGCGCGTCAAAGAGGAACTGGTCGTCATCGAACATCGTGAGAATCACAATCTTGGCGGTGAGCTTGTGGGTCTGCACGTGGTCGATCAGGTCGAGTCCGCTCCCGTCGGGGAGACCCAGGTCGAGCAACACCAGGTCCGGCGCAAACGCATCCACCGCGCGCTTGGCGTCGCCCAGGGTGTCCACCAGGCGGACTTCTTCAGGGCTCATCGACTCCATGACCGAGGCCCGTAGCGAGAGCGCAAAGAGCTCCTGATCCTCCACAATCAATACTCGTTTAGGCTCCTTCACTGGCTTCACTCCTCGGCAATTCGATCTGCAGCTCAAACCGGCCGCCGCTGTCATCCAAACGAATATCCCCGCCCAGCTCTTCGATCCGGGCCGCGATGTTGGAGAGTCCAAAACCCGCCTGCCGGTCGTCGGGCGGACGGAACGTCGGGTTTCGAACGATCGCTTGAATCCGCTCGTGGGAAAGATCGAATCGAAACTCAAGTCCGCCATCGCCGTGGCGAAGTGCGTTGGTCGTGGCCTCGCGGAGGGTTCGAACGAGGTTGGCCCGCTGCCGTCCGGTCAGTTCCCAATCCGCCTCGCCGATCACTTCCCAGCTCATCGAACTCTCCGGCTGCACCAGCGTCGCCAGCTCGGTGCGAAGGTCGGCGAGAGCGTCAGAGACGCTGGCCGGCTCGGGCGACAGCGCGATGAGCACATTTCGGAGGTCGCGCATCGTGTGCTTGGCCAGAGCCGCCACCTTGGTGTCCTTCGTGGCGTGAATGATCCGAATGATACTCGCCCCCATGTCGTCATGGAGGTCGCGGCGGATTCGATCGCGCTCCTCCTCTTGTCCCACGCGATGAGCCCGGAGCGCACGGTCCACGCTCTGAACCACCGCCAAGAGGCGTGCCGCCTGGGTGACGTCGGTTTTTCGAAACAGGTGCCTTCCGCTGTCCCGATAGTGGAGCTCGATGTGCCCCGATCCCAGCGCCGGGATGAGAAGGCTCGCCCCGAGCGGGCCCACCTGGACTTGATCGATCACGGTGGGATGACGTTCCACGTGAAGCGGAGAGAACATCTCGCGGAGTGCATCCTCGAAGCCCTGTCGGAGCTCGAGGGAGTCGCGGGCGGCCGCGACCTTGGCCACGTCGAACCGTGTCTCATGCCGGTCACGTCGGATCAGGCGCTCCCAGATCCACTGCCGCACGGGAAAGTAGAGCCAACCGACGAAGGCTACCGCGAGCAGCATGGACTGGTCCGCTCGAAGGTCGAAGACCGACAGCAGCACCAGGTCGCAGAGCACCACAAACACGCCGCCAAGCAGCCACGACCAAGTACGAAGCCACCAGCGGTCGAGATCGAAGAGGCGAAACTTCAGTACTCCAAGCGAGACGCCAAGGTAGGTGAGCGCGTAGGTCGTAAGGGCGAACCCCTGGGTGGCGAACGGCTCGATCCCGAGGAACAACGGGATCATGATCGCAAACACAACGGTCGACATGCCGGTGAGGGCCGCGAGCAGCACCCACCCATAGGCCGCGCGATCGACGGGGTCGCGGCGCGAGACGAGATACTGCCAGGGCGCCACGACGACAAACATCAAGAAATAGGCGAGCATCGCCGGGTAGAAATCGACGGTGCCCTTCGGAAAGAGCTGAGTCTGGTCGAGTAAAAACGCCAACCCACCGGTGACGAGCAACCATCCGACGCGTCGGACGAGCACTCTGGGAAAGCTCGCGAACAAAACCAGGACGCCCACGCTGTACAGG
>JBCCZL010000595.1:0-6289 GCA_039187775.1 Myxococcota bacterium | reverse complement strand
TGAGCCTTCGGCCGATGTTCGCCGCAGCGGCCGTAGCGTACGAGCGCGCCGGTGGCGTGGCGGCGTTCGCGGAGAAGGTCACTTCAAAGGCGGCATCGCCGGCATGACTCCCCGCCACGGAGAACGCCTCCGGTCGATCCGTGGCCATCCGCAGCGCTCCGAACCCCCCCGACGAGCGGCCTACGATCGCACGACCGCGCCGGTCCGCGATCGTTCGAAAGCGCGCATCGACTTTCGCCACCACCTCCTCCGCGAGATAGCGCTGATACGGGCCGGTGGCCAGAGAGTCGACGAACTGGCTCCCCCCCCAGCGGGTGATCGCATCAGGCATCACCAAGATCGCTTCGCGGGCTCGCCCCTCGGCGAGGGCTTCCTCGTAGAGCTCCACCGTGTTTGGCTTCCAAATGTCGTAGCGCACCATGGTCCGATGGTTCGAACCGAACCCCGGAAGAAGCATCACCGTCGGATAGCGGTCGTCTCCTTTTGCGTAGCTCGGTGGGAGATACACCAGCACGTCGCGCTCGCTGGGATCGCCAAGCGGATTGCCTCGAAGAAGCTCGCTATCGAAGCGAAGGGTCTCAATCTGGCCGCGCATGAATCCTCCGGAAGGTGAGTGGGTCTAACGCGAACGGGGCGAAGGTGAAACGAGCGATGGGAGATATCCCTCGGGCGGTGCAAATCCGAGGAGCGCGAGGGTGGTTGCGGCAACATTTCCGAGCCCCGGCCGTTCGACGGTGGCCGCACCGAGGGCAACGCTCGGCGCATGGACGAGAAACGGCACGGGATTCAGCGTGTGGCTGGTCTTTGCCTTGAGCTCGCCGGCCGCATCACGTTTGAGGACACCGGTCTTCTTGTCCCGCTCGAACATCTCGTCAGCGTTTCCATGGTCCGCGGTCACGATGAGCGCACCTTTGGCCTCGGTGACCGGCTCGATGAGGCGCCGAAGGCAAAGGTCGACGACTTCAACGGCTAAGATCGACGCGTCTCGGTCCCCGGTGTGCCCGACCATGTCGCCGTTGGCGAGATTGATCCGGAGATGCCGATAGCTCGTGAGGTTCGTCAGCACGGCATCGGTGATCTCCGCGGCCTTCATCCACGGGCGCTGCTCGAAGGGCACAGAATCGCTCTCGATCTCGAGATAGGTCTCGAGCGCATCATCAAAGCGGCCGCTCCGATTTCCGTTCCAGAAGTAGGTGACGTGGCCGAACTTTTGCGTTTCGCTGCACGCAAACTGCCGTACCCCGGCCCGGGAAAGGTATTCCCCCATCGTCCGGTCGATCGAGGGCGGCTCGACGAGGTAGTCCCGCGGAAGCAGGAGATCGCCGTCGTATTGCATCATGCCGGCGTAGGCGACTTTCGGGCGCGGGTTCCGGTCGAATGCGTCAAACCCCTCGTCCGTGAAGGCGCGCGTCAGCTCGAGGGCGCGGTCGCCGCGGAAGTTGAACATCACCACCGCGGCACCGTCGCGGATCGGACCGACGGCCCCCTCATCGTCGACCACGACGAAGCCGGGAAGGAACTGGTCGATGACCCCGGGATCTTCTTCTCGAAAGGTTCGAATCGCCGCCGCGGCACTCCGAAACCCTCGACCCTCGCCGCGGACATGAAGATTCCAGCCCCGTTCGACCATCGCCCAGTCCGCCTCATAGCGGTCCATGGTGACGACCATCCGGCCGCCTCCGGACGCGATCCGGTAGTCGCGACCGGCCGTGTTCAGTTCTCCGAGAAGCCGTTCGAGCGGCTCGACATAAGCGAGCGCGGAGGTTTCACTCACGTCCCGGCCGTCGAGGAGGACATGGATCCGGGCCCTCGCGATGCCCTCATCATGGCAACGCCGGAGCATCGAAAAGAGATGGTCGATGTGGCTATGCACGTTGCCGTCCGAGAGGAGGCCGACAAAGTGAATCGGTTCCCCGGACTCCCGCACCGTGGCGAGCAGCGACTTCCAGACGGTGCCTTGATAGAGATCGCCACTCGCGATGGCCTCGGCAACGCGCTTCGCACCCTGGTCGAAGATTCGGCCAGCCCCGAGCGCGTTGTGGCCAACTTCGCTATTGCCCATGTCGCCATCGCTCGGAAGGCCAACCGCTTTTCCATGGGCGCGAAGCTCGGTACCAAACGCCGTCGCGCGGAGCGCGTCCAACGTTGGAGTTCGCGCGAGAGCTACCGCATCCGCTTCGTCTCCTTTGCCGATCCCGACTCCGTCCATGACGACGAGAAGCACCGGTCCTTCAACGCCGGGAAACGTCGGATGGGGAGCAAGGTCGAGGGGCATGGCCATAGGGTGCGTGAAGCGCGGCGATGTTCGCCACCCTCACGGGTGGCGCCGACACGGGCCTTCGACAATCCAGTTCCACGCGTGGGGGCGGAGATGAGTCATGTGCCGGAGCAAGTGTGCAAACGCACATGCAACCTCGCGGACCGCGTGTGGATCGTGCGCGTTGACAAACCGGCGCTGCGATCGCTGGCGGTTTACTGCTACGTTCGATTTGAGAGGAGTTGCATGGCCCGCCCCGACCGGTTGCGATTTAGCCGACGAATTCTTTTCCTGACCGAAGACGCCGATCTTCTTCGAGCCCAGCTCGACGGCTCCGACCTGACGTTCGACGGTCAGAAACTCATCGACAACATCTCCACCGACGAGATCACACCCGGCTGGGTGTGCTTCTACTACGACGAAACGCTCGGTCGATATTCGCTGGTGGGCCTTCGCGGCGGCCTGATCGAGAAAGACAGCCTTCGCGACGGAGGCTTCGACGTGATCGTGTCGGGCGAGAGCAAGGGGTGCGGGTCGTCTCGGGAGACCGCGCCGTACAGCGAGATGGCGGCGGGGATCCAACTCGTGATCGCGAAGAGCATCGAGAAGATCTACGGCCAGAACTGCCAGAACATCGGCCTCCTCACTTCGACGAACTTCGAGCTCATTTCTCGCATCGTCGCTGGCGAGGAGATCCCGCTCCGCGAGTTTACCGACGGGCTCGATCCGATCAGTGCGGCGATCGTGCGCGCGGGAGGACTCTTTGCCTACAACAAGGCGCGGATGGCGGGCGAGATCAGCGCGCCGATTCCTTCGCGAGCGGCTCGGCCGCTCACCCTCGTCGAAAAGATCATTGCTGCCCACGCGGTCACCGATGCCAAAACCGGCGCCCTCGGAATCGAAGCGGTGGCGCCCAACGACGCGCTCTTCATTCGGACCGACGTTCGCTTCAGCCACGAGTACGTCACTCCAATGGCCGACTCACTGTTTCGGCAGGGCTTTGGAGAAGACGCCCGCGTCAACGCCCCGGAGAGCGTCTACACCTTCCGTGATCACCTGACGTTCCTCGGCAACGTGATGAGCGAAGACAAGCGGAAGATGGGCCTCCTCGAAAAGGCGGACGGCCTCGCCGTCACCCAAGAGAGCTTCTCCGAAAGGCACAAACTCAAGCTCTATGGCGAGGTCGAAGGGGGCGGGTCGGAAGCGATCTGCCACAACGCGGTGGTGGAGGACCTCGCGCTTCCCGGCATGGTGGTGACGGGTACGGACAGCCACACCTGCATGGCGGGCGTGCTCGGATGCTTTGCGTTCGGCGTGGGTTCGACCGACATGGCGAACTCCTGGTACACGAGAGACGTAAGGGTAAAGGTCCCTGAAACGGTGCGCTTCGTCCTCGAGGGGAAGCTTCGAGGCGACGCCAGCGCCAAGGACGTCATGCTTCATCTCCTGAGCCAGCCGTTCTTCAAGACGAGCAAAGGCATCGGCAGAGTGCTCGAATTCGCGGGGGACGGCGTCTATGCCCTGAGCTTGGACGAACGGGCCACGCTGACCAACATGAGCGTCGAAGCGGGCGGCACCACCGGCATCATCGAGGCCGATGAGGTGGTCGTGGACTATCTCCACGAGATGCGAGGGATCGACAAGGACAAACTTCGGGCGATGGTGCTTCGGGGCGATCCGGACGCAACCTACGCCGAGACCTTCGAAGTCGATCTCGGGGAAGTGGTTCCGATGGTGGCGACGCCCGGCGATCCGCGGAACGGGCTTCCGCTCGCCGACTTCGAACCGCAGATCCCCATCGATATCGCGTACGGCGGTTCGTGCACCGGCGGAAAAAAATCCGACATGGACATGTACGCGCGAGTGCTTCAGTCCGCGGTGGACCAGGGTCTTCGGGTCGCCGCGGGGGTCGAGTGCTACATTCAGTTCGGCTCGCAGCACATTCGCGAGTACGCCAAACAAAAGGGCTATCTCGAGCTCTTCGAAGCCGCGGGGGTGACCACCATCCTCCCGTCGTGCGGGGCCTGCATCAACGCGGGCCCCGGCAACAGCCAGCGCAAAGACCAGGTCACGATCAGCGCCCAGAACCGGAACTTCCCAGGCCGAAGTGGTCCGGGACAGGTCTATCTGGCAAGCCCGCTCACCGTCGCGGCGAGTGCGATCGCCGGTCGAGTGGTGGGCCCGGACTTCGTTCTCGATGCCGATGGCCCTGCCCCGAGTGGGCACCAGCCGCACGCGTAGCCAGCCACGCCGTTCGTGGTTGTGGGGTTGGCCGCGATCGACAAGATCGAGACCGCCCGCCGCGCCGCTTCGTTCCATTGAGGAAACCGATTCCTGTCTCCTCGCGGAGACGTCGGAACCAGGTTTCGGCGTACTGAATCGTCGGTGGTGCACCCACCGGTTGACCATGACCGCGCACAGTGGTTAAGGGAGCGCTGGCGCGTGGCGCCCAGGCGGAAGGACGCGAATGTTTCGCAAGGTACTGGTAGCGAATCGAGGAGAGATCGCGGTTCGGGTGATGCGAACCCTTCGGGAGATGAACATCTCGCCGGTCGCGGTTTACAGCGAAGCCGATCGCACCGCGCTTCATGTGCGCATGGCGGACGAGGCTTATCCGATCGGTCCCGCGCCGAGTGCGGAGAGCTATCTCGTTGGAGAACGGATTCTCGACGTTTGCCGCCGAGCCGGCGTGGATGCAATTCATCCCGGCTACGGGTTTCTCAGCGAGAACGCGGCGTTTGCCCGAAGCTGCAAAACCGCGGGAGTCACCTTCATCGGACCCGAGCCTGAAGCGATGGAGGCGATGGGAAATAAGACCGCTGCGCGCGAGCGAATGATCGCCGCCGGCGTGCCGGTGGTGCCGGGAACGGAAGCAGCAACCGCCGAGAAGCTCAAAGCGGCGGCGAACGAACTGGGATATCCGGTGATGCTCAAGGCGTCGGCCGGTGGCGGCGGCAAGGGAATGCGACTTGTCCACGACCCCGCCGACTTGGTGAGCGCCTACGACCGCGCTCGATCGGAGGCCGCAAAGGCGTTCGGCGACGACACCGTCTATATGGAGAAGGCGATCGTCAAACCACGTCACGTGGAGATTCAGGTCCTCGCCGATCAGCACGGGAACGCGGTGCACCTCTTCGAGCGCGACTGCTCGATTCAGCGGCGCCACCAAAAGGTGATCGAAGAAACGCCGAGTCCCGCACGGCACGCCACGGATGAGCTGATCTCCGAGATGGGCGAGACCGCAGTGCGCGCGGCCCGCGCCGTCTCCTACCACTCCGCCGGCACGGTCGAGTTTCTCCTCGCGCAGGATGGCTCCTTTTACTTCCTCGAGATGAACACTCGACTTCAGGTAGAGCACCCGATCACGGAGCTCATCACGGGAATGGACCTCGTTCGACAGCAGGTCCGCATCGCGGCGGGAGAGAAGCTCGGCTTTCAGCAGGCCGACGTCGGTCGTCAGGGCCACGCCATCCAGTGCCGCATCTACGCCGAGGACCCGGCCACCGGATTCCTTCCGAGTCCGGGTCCGATCACCCTGCTCCGAACCCCGGCAGGGCCCGGCGTGCGGGATGACTCCGGGGTGTACCAGGGCTCCGAGATATCGATGCACTACGATCCGCTCCTTTCGAAGCTGTGCGTGTGGGCGCGGACCCGCGAGCAGGCGATCGATCGAATGCGCCGGGCGCTCGCCGAGTATGTGGTGGCCGGAATCGAGACGAACATCGGGTTTCATCTCGCGGTCATGGGTGAGGAAGCGTTTCGTTCGGGCGAGTACGACACCGGTTACATCGATGCACACCGGAGTGCTCTCCTTGCGGCGGTCCCTGCTCCGGTGGACGCGATCGCGGTGGCGGCGGCGGTCACCCAGCAGGCCGCCGACGAGCGACAGCGGCCTGCCACGGCTTCCCGCAACGCCGGAGAACTCTCGGCCTGGCGCATGGGAACCCTTCTTCGTTAACGTAGGGCGTGGACCCGACAGACCCCAGCGAGTACGAGTTCACTTCCGAATACAACTGGTGCGACTCGCGCTGC
>JBCCZL010000594.1:0-6289 GCA_039187775.1 Myxococcota bacterium | reverse complement strand
GAGAGATCAGCGGATCGATACCAAGCATGAGCCCGGTGCCCAGCACCGTCACCGTGAAGAACAAGCCGTTGCCTAGCCCTACGGCACCGAGCGGAACTTCGCCAAGGCGCCCATGCCGCCCATGCCACCCATGCCCGCGGCAGCCGCGCCGGCGTCGTCGCCGCCTTCTTCGGGCTCGGGCTTGTCGGCGATGAGGGCCTCGGTGGTGAGAAGGAGACCGGCCACGCTCGACGCGTTCTGGAGCGCGGTGCGCACCACCTTCGTCGGGTCGATCACGCCTTCCTTGATGAGGTCTTCGTAGGTTTCGGTGCGGGCATTGAAGCCGTGGCCGCCCTTGGACTTCCGCACGGCGTCCACCACCACCGAGCCTTCGTGGCCCGCGTTCGCCGCGATCTGGCGAAGCGGCTCCTCGAGCGCGCGACGAATGATCTTCACGCCGACCGCCTGCTCGTCGTTGACGTCCACCTTTTCAAGCGCGCTCTGGGCACGGATAAGCGCCACGCCGCCGCCCGCGACGATGCCCTCTTCCACCGCCGCGCGGGTCGCGTTGAGCGCATCCTCAACCCGGTCCTTCTTCTCCTTGAGCTCGACCTCGCTGGCCGCGCCCACCTGAATCACCGCAACTCCGCCTGCGAGCTTCGCCAGGCGCTCCTGGAGCTTCTCCTTGTCGTAGTCGCTGTTGGTCTCTTCGATCTGGCGGCGGATGAGCTCGATCCGACCCTTGATGTCCGCCTTCTTGCCGGCGCCATCGACGATGATGGTGGTCTCCTTGCTCAGGGTCACGGTCTTGGCCCGGCCGAGATCCTTGACGGTGAGGTTCTCCATCTTGATGCCGAGCTGATCGGTCACGACGGTGCCCCCGGTAAGGGTCGCCATGTCCTTGAGCATTTCCTTTCGGCGGTCGCCGAAGCCCGGCGCTTTGCACGCCGCCACCTTGATCGTGCCGCGAAGCTTGTTGACGACGAGCGTCGCGAGCGCCTCACCCTCGACATCTTCGGCGATGATGAGGAGGGGCTTGCCCGCCTTGGCCGTCGCCTCGAGGACCGGAATCAGGTCCTGCATGTTCGAGACCTTCTTCTCCGAAAGAAGAATGTAGGGATCCTCGAGCACCGCCTCCATCTTCTCCGAGTCGGTGACGAAGTAGGGGGACAGGTAACCGCGATCGAACTGCATGCCTTCGACCACGTCGAGCTCGGTCTCGAGGCCGCGGGCCTCTTCCACCGTGATCACGCCCTCGGTGCCGACGCGCTCCATCGCCTCCGCGATCATCTCGCCGATGGACGTGTCGCCGTTGGCGCTCACCGTTCCGACGTTGATGATCTCGCTGTTGTCCTTGGTCTTCTTCGAAATCCGCGCGAGCTCGTTGCTGATCGCTTCGGCGGCCTTGTCGATGCCGCGCTTGAGCTCCATCGGGTTGTGACCCGCCGCCACCATCCGGGCGCCCTCTCGGAAGATCGCCTGTGCGAGCACCGTTGCGGTGGTCGTGCCGTCGCCGGCGACGTCGTTGGTCTTCGAGGCGACCTCGCGGACCATCTGCGCGCCCATGTTCTCGAACTTGTCGCGAAGCTCGATCTCCTTGGCCACGGTCACGCCGTCTTTGGTGACCTTCGGGGAGCCGAAGCTCTTCTCCAACACAACGTTGCGGCCCTTCGGACCAAGGGTGACCTTGACCGCATTCGCGAGGGCGTCGACCCCCACCAAAATTCGGTTCTGGGCATTCCGATCGAAGACAATTTGCTTTGCACCCATGCTCTAACCTCTTGCTGCGCCCGTCCGGGCTGAAATTGTTGGAGGCCGCCTCAATTACGGCCGGGCGGCGAGCAATAACCACCGCTCGGCCGCCGTCAACGGCGAGCCGTGCGTTTTGCCAAAATCCCCTCCAAAAACTCCGAAAAACTGGCCTTTTGCCTTTCATCGAGGGCCCCTCGGCATGACCCCTCCGGCTTGGCGCTGACCAGAGCCCACGACGAAAGCCGTCAACGGTTGCGGCTAGAGAAGCGAACGCCGAAGGATTTCGGAGTGTGCCTGGGCAGACGGCGCGTCGAAGACGCGGCGCGCGAGCATCGCTCGCGGAACCGGAGGAGGACCCACGGAGGGGTTTCACGCCGGAGTGGGGGAGGACGAAGTCCTTCACAAGGAGCTAGCCCGCATCCGTCACCACTCGCCGCGCCTCACGCCCGAAAGCACCGCAGTCGCACGGCCTTCTCCCTCCAGCCGCCTCGCAGTACGTCGAGTACGGCTGCGACGTCCTCCAGTCCGAGGTCCGCGCGACTACGGCACTTTCGAGCGAGATCCATCGACTCTGGTGACGGATGCGGGCTAGCGGGGAGCGACGACGCGGCAGTTTCGGCGAAGGCGGGCAAGGCTCGGAGCCGCTCGAAGAGCCCGCTGCAGACGCGCCGGTGTCACTCCGGCTCCGGCGACGAGCACACGATTGTCGCAGTCGTCGAACTCGAAGCACCCGAGCTCCGCGCCCTCCTCCCGAAGGACGGCGCTCGCCATCGGAAGGTCTTCGAGGCAGTTGGTGGCGAGGAGTCCAGATGGACGAAGCCTCATCCGCGCATCCCGAAGCCCTGGGTCGATCATTCCATCGGGCTTTCGGAGCACCCCCTCGTCGGCAACGAAGACATCGTCGACGATCAGATCGAACGGCGCGCCTTGTCGAACGAACGCCCGCGCGTCGTCGTGATGCAACGACACCCGAAGCTCGTGGAGCGAAAACGACTCCTCGGCCACCCGGAGCACTTCTTTGGATGCCTCGACGCCGACGATCTCCGCATCGGGCGCGAGAGCGCGAACGACCCGCGCCACCGTGCCTCCACCAAACCCGAGGATCGCCACCCGGGGACGGGGTCGCTCGAGAAGCAGAACCGGCGCTGCGAGTGCATCCCAAACACTTCCCGTCTCGACGCGGCCCGGCCGGTACGCGCTCGCCAGCGTCCGGTCGATCCGAAGCTGGCGCTCGCCGCCCTCCTCTCGGACCCAAACGTTCGGCCGGTAGTCGTCTATCGCAGATCCGTCCACAGCGTTTCGAAGCCCTGATGGTAGCCCCGGATGAGCTTCGGATCCTCGCTCACCGCAATGTTCTCTCGGTTGTGCTTCTGCGCACTCCGGGTCCAGTTGTAGCTCCCGGTCAGCACCACCCGCTGATCGAAGAGGGCAAACTTGTGATGCATGTGGTGCTCGCTCTGGTCCATGCGCACGGGCACCCCCGCCCGCTCGAGCTTTTCGACATCGGATCCTCGGTCGAGCGACTTATCGTCATCGGTGATCACGCGGACCGTCACTCGCCGATGCGCCGCGATGATCTCTTTGGTCACCCGATCGTCGGTGATCGTGAAGACGCAAATATCGATGGTCCGCTTTGCCTCGCGAAGAAGGCCTACGATCGTCTCGAGACACCGCGGCCCCGGACTAAAGTACACCGCGCTCCGCTTCGGTTCCGCCGGCGCAACCTGCACGGCGCACGCCTTCACCACTCCCTCGAGCCACTGAAGGACCGACGCCGAGTCACCGCGCGCGAGCTCTTTTTCTGCGATCTCGAATGCCCGGTGCCGTACGTACGCTCGGCCATCGTCGTCGATTCCTTCTTCTTCGAGCCACCGCTGAAGCCTTCGCCGCTCGGCACGGGAGAGGCGGTGGTCCTCAAAGGTCTCGAGCAGGATCGGGTCGACGCGGTCGGGAGTCATGGCAAAAACCGTCCCCGAAGGAGGAGCCGAACGCAAGCGTGCCATTTTCTTGGTCACAGAATTGCGCACCGAAGCCACGTCTCGTCGAGGAGGATCGATGAACCGTCTCATCTCCGCACTTGCGCTGCTTGCGGGTGCTCTGTCCCTGAATACCTCACCTCTGCATACCTCGCCGCTGGCCGCCCAAGCTCCGTCCACCCAACCTCCGTCCCCCCAGCCTCCGTCCACCCAGCCTCCGTCCACCCGAAGCGAGACTCGAGCGGTGAGTCTGCCCAATGGCACGGTGGCCCGCCTCGACAGCACATTCTCCCTTCGCCGCGCCGAAAGCGAAGTCGCGCTCCGGGTTGGAGACCGCGATCCCACGCCGCTCGCAGGCGATCCTGGCGCGGCCACCGTCTTGGCCGGTCACGGGGTCGTCGTCGTCGCTTATCTCGTCGAACACTCGACCCGGCCATTTCGGGTACGAGTCGCTGCCGGACCGGGCTTTCAACTCGGGGAGGAGACCCGAATCGCTCGGCCCACCCGGCGCCGCGACTTCCCCTTCGCGGTGGCAATCGCCGAAACCCCCGAGGGGTTTTCGATTTTCTTTCAAGAGGTGCAGGGCGACGATCCGAGCGCCGCCCACACCTATCTCGTGATGCTCGACGCGCAGGGCAGACCCACCGGGAACGCCAGGGAGATCCCCGTTCCGTGGTCTCTCGGAGCTGCGGCCTGGAACGGACGGGGATACCATCTGGGGCTCCTCTTTCCCGGCAACGGCCAGGGCATGCGCCTTAGCATGGTGTCGCTCAGCGAAGCGGGACAACCCGAGCAGCACCCCGATTGGGCGAGCGCCGCGGGATACATCGCAGACGTTCACCTCCTGGCGCGGAGCGGCAGGATCCGGGCGTTTTACCGAGGCGGACCCGGAGGCGACCGAATCCTCGAGAGCGACGTCACCGAAATTCGCGGCTGGGGCTCGGAGCCGCCCCGGGCCCGCGACCACGGCCGTCTCGGGGCCTCCGAAGCGATTCTGGTGACCGGCACCGGATCCCAGCTCCGTGCCCGACGACTCGAGGCCCGTTAGCCTGGTTCACAAAAGCAACGTCTCCGCCGACCATCGGCGCGCGTTTTGTCAGGAGCTCCGGTCTCGAGACGCCTCGGCCGCGCGAGCGACGGGAAGCGAGAGGTCGGGCCACCGCTAGAGGTCCGGCGATCGGTCGCTCGGGACTCCGAAGCGGTCGAGGATGCCGTCGATGCGCGAGGCCACCTGGGCGCGGTCGAGCACGATCACCGGCCCGTCCGATGCGCGGAACGTCACGAAATCACCCTCCGCTCCGTCGACCACTTCGACCAGATGCGCGAGCGACTGCACTCGGACGCCGTTCACCGCAACGATCCACACCGACTCCATGTCGTGGTAGCCCTGATTGACGCGGTCCGCGAGAACCTTCTGGAGAACCACGACCTCCTTGAGCTCGGGACTGACCACGCCGTATTCGTATAGATGCATCAGGTCGTGAGGCGCGTGCTGCCACCACTGGTCCCCCCACGTCTTCAAGTAGTCTCGGGTGAGCGGCACGAAGAGGAGCCCGCCATACACGAAATAGGTCGGCTTGACGTCGAACCGGTCCTCCGCGACCAGATAGTTCGGCGCCTTCATCGGAACGACGCAGTCGAGGAGCTTCCCGTCGCGAAAGACCTGGAGCGAGGCCGATTCGCCCACGTGGCGGTGGGACACCACATAGCTGTGGTCGATGATTTCGCCTTCCCGGAGCTTCACCGTTCCCGATGACGCGACTTCGACCCCGTCGACCGCCAAGATCACGTCTCCCTCCTGAAGCACCCCCCAGGCGGAGGAGTCGTAGGTCACCCCGGTGATCAAGACACCCCGACCCTGCGACCGAAGACCGAGCGAACGGCGGTGCGCCTCGGATTCGAGTTTCTGGGTCACCACTCCAAGACCGGGAAACCCGTCGTAGACCCCGTCCTCGACGTCCTTCAGAAAGTGCTCGATCACTGGCGCGGCGATCACATAACCGACCGACTCGGCATCATCGAGGCTCTGAAATGCGACCCCCACCAGCTGGTCGTTCTGAAACACGGGGCCACCGCTGTTGCCCGAGTTGATGGCGGCGTCGATCTGCAGCGCGAGGAGCCGGCGCTGACTCTGCGCATACCGAACGAGGTCGATCCGGGAGACGATCCCCTTGGTGATCGATAGCCGGTCTCCACCGATCGGGTACCCGCAGACCGAGACCGAGTCGCTGAGGTGGGGAAGCGCGCCCACCTGGAGGGGCGAGACCTGCTCGAAAAATGAGGCGTCCTCCACCTTCAGAAGCGCGAGGTCGCATTCGTGGCCGATCGCCGCCACCTCCGCCGGGTACTTTCGCGCGTTTCCATACCGCCGCACCTCGGCGTAGACGCAGTCCTGGACGCAGTGCGCGTTGGTCAGGACTCGGAGGCCTCGCGCGGTTTCCACGATCGCACCCGACCCGTTGCTCTGCTCCGGACCGTGGGTCTGCCACGGCTGGTCGTAGTCCGGCGCGTCGGACACATTGATCACGCGGACCACCGAGCGCAGAAGTACCCCGAGACGCTGGCGTTCTTCAGCGATGGGG
>JBCCZL010000593.1:0-6289 GCA_039187775.1 Myxococcota bacterium | reverse complement strand
GCGAACTAGCCCGTATCGGTCACCAGTCGGCGTGGCTCGGGCCCGAAAGCACCGCCTTCCCCCTCCAGCCGTCCTCGCGGTACGTCGAGTACCGCGGCGGCGTCTTCCCGTCCGAGGTCCGCGGGAATCCAGCACTTTCGAACGCGATCCGTCACCTCTGGTGACCGATGCGGGCGTAAGCTCATCTCGAAACTCCTTGGGGCCGCTCCGCGGCTGGAGCATGCTATCGGCTGCGCTCCCCTCGGGCCGGGGGTACTGGCTCGGACTCCCGAGGAAAATCAGGTCAGTCGCAGTCCGGGCAGGCGCCAAGGGTGAGCCGCCCCTCGACGCAGTGATAAGAGCAGCCACATTCGCTGGGAGCACACGAGGAACCCTCGACTCGGCAGAGAGCTCCTTCTCGGCAGAGCTCGTCCGGACACATCGGTGACCGAACCCGCCACGTGAGTCCGCTTAAGCCGCGTTCTGCGCAGCGGGCAAAGCTCTCCGCGGTGCCCTCGCAGATCGGGTAAGCGCATTCAAGGAACTCTTGTCCCGCGGCACAGCGAGCGCCGTTCTCCGGCATCGTTCGTGGGCACTCGCTTTCGGTGGAGCCCTCGTCGTTGGCGTCTTTGGTCTCTTCGACCGTTTGGGACGAGTAGCATGCGAACCCGAGGACGAGGCAGGAACACAGCGCACACCAACGACCGGTCATCATGGATTGCAGCCCGAAGGCATGAACCGCCGGAGCGTCCCCGCCATTCGCCGAACCAAGGGAGACTGGCAGGCAGGAGTGAAACGATGAAAATCTCTCCAGCCTTGACGAATGACGAGGACAAAGTGGCGGTTCATGCCTCCAGGCTGCACTCCCCTCCGAGCGCTAAACGTTATTGAAAATCAATTTCGTTTTCAATACCTAAATCGCTCGGAGGAGTCAACGTCATTCGTGGGCAGACTCTTGACACCCGTGGGTGGGGTTGAAGTGAAAATAGAATTCATTATCGTTTTGCCGACACTTGCGAGCCCTTATGACGATCCTTCTCCGCTTGTGGGTCCCGGTTTCTCTACTCCTGCTTGTGGGTTGCGGCGATGACTCCAGTTCCACTGGGGACGACGGCGGTGCGATCGACGCTCTGATGGATGGGGGCGAAGACGGCGCCGGTGTGGATGCGCCTGGGTTTGTGGTTTGCTCCGCCGGCTTCAGCGCCGGGGGATTCACAGGCTTTATCGGCGTCGTCGATAGCTTCACGGAGGGAACAACGACGACGGCGCAGGCGATCGACCTCGGGAGTACTCCGTTGTGCGGGACCGCTTTCGGTGCGGCTTATGTAGGAATCTTCGAGTCCGGAACATTGACGCGCTACGAGCCTGACGGTAACGGGGGCCTGGCCCCGACCGGACAGGTGAGCTTCGCAAACGAAGGCATCAGCTCGTTCAGCGGACCGTCGCGCAGCTTTGTCTTCCTGTCGGAGACTCGAGCGCTGTTTGTCGATCGAGCGACGGCAGTGGTTGTGGTGTGGAATCCGACCGAGATGACGGTGACCTCGAGCTTCGAGCTAGAGGGACTGTTCACCGGTGGCGGGAGGTCCTCGGTTCGGCGCGTGCTGGCGGAAGGCCGTGACGACATCCTGTTCTACGTTCGATACGTGTCCGACGGTCTGTTCACGCCCGAAAGCGCTCTGGTAAGTCTCAACCCGGACACCGAGGAGTTCACCATCGATCGAGACGTCCGGTGTGGAGGACTTCTCAGCGACTTTCAGACGTCCGATGGGGCGATCTATCTTGCGAGCGCCGCGGCGGTGTCCACCTACGAGCCGCTTGGCATTCAAACCCACACGCCCTGCCTGCTTCGGGTGGCGCCGGGAGCCACCGAGTTCGATGACTCGTTTTTCGTGGAGATGAACACGCTGACGGGCGGAAACCTGACTGGGCTGCTCCTTCCTGCCGGAGGCGATTCCGCTCTTGTCCTTGGCTTCGATCCGAGCGTTGTCGATCCCAGTCGCTTTTCCGAGCCGAACAACTACACCAACGCGCAGAGCTGGCGTCCCTATCTGATCAACGACATCAAGGACCCCACGCCAGGAACTGTACTCTCGTCGTTCCCGCTCCAGTCGGGCCAGGTCTCGGAGCTGATCTTTGCCGACGGCCGGCCGTTCCTTCTGCGCGTTGCCTCCAACTTCTCGAGCTCGACGTTTCAGGACATCAGCGACGTGAACGCGGTGGTGGACGGCCTGACCTTGACGGGGGCGATCGCCCTCGGCGGTGGCTCGCTCACCGAGTAGGGCAGCGCCTGCCAACCTCGAGAATGGTTCAGGTCAGGGCCGGGCGATCACACGCCAGTACGCCGCTTCGACCGGCGGGGCGCCTCGACTGAAGTATGCCTCGAGGTGCTTTCGGCCGCGAGTTAGCACTGCGGGTCGCTCCTCCTTCGTTGCCGCAGCAAGAAGGCGTGAGAACGGTCCCACCTCCGAGAGTCCGACAAGGGCGGCTTCTGGGCTTTCGCCGAGCGAGATCCCTTGTACACAGGACGTGAGCTCGAAGGCTCCGAATCCGGCTTCCGTCAGGAGCGACTCGATGCGCTTTGGCGGCGCGAGCCGGAAGGGACCGGGTTGGTCGCCGTCCGGCGGCGGCTTCGTCGGTGCGTCCGGAAACGCGTCCATCATGAATCGGACCCAGGGGTTCTTCTCCACGGCTTGCCAGCACGCGAACACGAACCGCCCGTCGGTTTCAAGAGCCTGACGCAGATTGCGAAATGCATCGACGGGCCGATGAAAAAACATCACGCCAAACCGAGAGCACATCGCCCGTGCCTCTCCCGCAACGAATGGGTAGCTGGTGGCATCTTCGCAAATTAGGCGAACCTGAGAGAGGTGACGGGTTCGCTCCTTGGCGTGCGCGAGGAGCGGGTCCGAGATGTCGATTCCTAGGACCGAACCACGTGGGCCGACTGCGTCCGCGAGGCGGATGGTCACCGTTCCGCTCCCACAGCCGATATCGATCGCGTTCTCCTCGGGCCGGACGTCGGTAGCCTGCACCAGGTCCTCTGTGATCGGAGCGAACATGTGGTCGATGGCGGCTTGGCCCCGAACCCAACGCGGGCCTGCGTCGTGTCGCCAATAGTCGATCGGGTCTACTGCCATGTCTCCCATCGTTCCTCGCTAGCGAAGGCGAATGGCGCCAAAGGGAATCCCAGGAAAATCCAGTCGAGCCACCGGCGCTGCCGGATCGGTCATGTCATATGCGGTGCTTCGCCCGAAGCCGAGACCGATCTGCACGATGAACGGGGTCTCTTCCGGTCCGTCGCCTTCGCGAACTTGGAAGTCGATGGCGATGCCGAGTCCGCGGTCGAGGCCCGGGACTCTGGTCAGCGTTGCCTCTTCGTCGCCGAAGCGGAACGAGTAATAGGACCATCCGGGGAGGAGGCTTAGCTGATCACCGTTGTCCTGACTGACTTCGATCGTGGGGTCGTCGAAGACGAGAGTATAGCCTGCACCGTCCACGCCCTGGGCAAGCGCCCCGGCGGGCGCGGAGGCGAGCGTCTCGAGATCGAGGAACCCATCCCGAAAGCTCGCCTCGCCCGCGGGAATCGTCGCCATGCACGCAGGGCTCGGGGGCGCTCCGGCGAGACCGCCGGCAGTCAGTCCGGCTTGAGCGGGATGGGTCGCGAAGAAGATATTGCCGTCGGCATCTTTTGCCGACCAGCCGAGCCGACCGCAGCCCTCGATGTCGGCATAGCTCAGGGTGTCGGTGCGGGTGTCGAGAAAGACCGCCCTTGAACGAGGGATCGCGGTCCCGTCCGCGCGGAAGAAGTTCACTACCACGATGATTCGGTCGCCGTCCCTCACCAGGAAACTAAAGTTGTTCGTTTCTCCAGGCTCGGTCTCCACGCCTTCGATCGGAAGCGAGTTTCCGAGCAACATCTCAGTGGGGTGGAACTGGACGATGCTCAGCGAATCGAGGTCGAAGAGATACCCCTTCTCGGGCGACACCACGGCGAGGCCGCCGGAGGCGGACGTCAGTCCCAGGGGAGCCGCGCTGAACTCGGCCTCGAACTCGAGTTGGTCACTGTCGCCGAGTCGATATCGCTGCACCACGGGCTCTTCATCGAGGCCCACCCATGCGGTCCCATCCAGCGCTGGCGACGCTGCGATCGCGGGTTGGCCGGGGAAGGTTGCGGCCTGCGTGAGGTCGACTTCAACGTCGGAACGGAGCCCGTCAACAACGACGCCATAGCCGACCCGACCGTCCGGAGTGATCGTGATTCCACCGACGAGAAACCGCTCGCTTGGTGAGACTGCGGCATCGGTGCCGCCCTCGGCAGCGGAGGCGGCGTCGGCTCCGCCAGAGACGTCGTCAGAGCAGGCGACGATGAGAGAGAAGAAGAGGCAGGTCGTGACGCGTGAAGTATGCATCCGATATTCCGTTCACTCAGGAGATGGAGGGCTTTTGGCGCGGTCCGGCGAACTCTGCGACGAGTTCGGGCGTTCGTGCCTCGCTCTGGGGTACTGAGGCAGGCACTTCCGAGCCTTGGAGTTCTGCGCTCTGCCCGTCCGAGCTCTTCTCCTTCAAGTCTGTCCGGGTTGCTCCCCGCAGCTTCGACCCTCGCCATGGCCGGCCGATCAGCCAGAGCCAGGTGAGGATGATCAGCAACTGAAACACGAAGAACCCGACGACAAAGGCGGTGACGTAGCCCGGAGTCGAAAGGCCGCGAGGGGTGAGCGCCGCTTGAAGGGGAGCGGGTAGGTCTTCCGTGGGCCGAAGGCTGACGGTTTGCGGCTCACCGTCGATGGTCAACGTGACTTCGTCCGATCGGTCCGCGAATAGTTCGCCGTGGTGCAGCGTGTGCTCCACGTCTTCAATGCGAAGCGTTGCCTCGTGAGGCACCGGGCGCCCAAGACCGGTCAGCCGATAGGTCGCACGGCCGCCTTCTTCCTCATCGTGGCGGAGGAGAAGCATCTCGCTATCGAAAGCTTCTATCGGTGCGGCGGTTGCTGGAGGCGCCCAACCGGCGACGAGGGGAAAGGATGTGGCCGCATTGGTGAGAAACATCGAAGTGACTACGAGAAGCGCCACAAGCACGTTCGGAACGTTAGACCCGATCCGCCGCCCAAGGCCGGGCAGCGGAAACTTCTCTTGTTGCACCCGCTTTTGCCCACGCAGAAATCCAAGGAGGGGTCCCGCAAGCACCACCGTGGATAGGAGGACCCCGAAGACGAACCACAGGAGCTTCACCGGAAGGCCGCCAAAGCTTCCGAAGTGAAGCGGGTCCGCCATGTCCGAGAGCCGATGGTCGATCGCCTGCTCCTCCTCGCGCCACACCTCGACGACCTCGGCGCGCGGACCGAGGTAGACCCGATTGACCCGAGGGCGCACCAAGATGGCGTCGCGTTGGCCATGCACCACCGCCAGTGAGTCGTGGTCTCCCGGGAGGAGGATGGTCCGGACCCGAAGATCGGGAAGGGCAGACTCGGCGGAGTCGACGAGTTTCGAAAGGGAAGTCGCCTCGACCTGCGTTCCCGAGACCGACGGAGCCGGGGGCTCCGCTTGGTACGTGGCGGTATCTCGGCCGAGCGCTTCCACGAAGTACCAAGTGCCGGTCACGGCGATCAGGATGGCGAAGGGAATACTCCAAACGCCGACCGTTCGGTGAATATCCGCCCAGGCGACGCGGCTTCCTTTTCGGAGCCGAAGGCGGAACAGGTATTTCCAGAACCTCCGGTAAACGATCGCTCCGCTCAGCAGGCTGAAGAAGAGGAGGACGCTCATCAGCGTGACGATGTAGAGGCCCTTTGGAATCAATAGGCCCTTGTGGAACTGCCGCAGGAAGACCTGAATGCTGATCACGTGGCGCGTGTCGAGAAGCTCTCCGGTCACCGGGTCCAACACCGCGACCAGCGACTGGCCGAGCGGCGACTCGAGGGCCACGCGGAGCGGTTCCCCGGGCTCGAACATCACGGTGGTGGGACGATCGTAGGGAAACTCGCGGGCGAGGGTCTCATCGACCTGTTCCCAGGGAACCCGCTCCACGGTCTCGACAGGGTACGCCGGGCCGAGCCATTCATCGAGCTCGAAGCCGAGGACCGCGAGGGTGCCGGACGAGCAAACGACGAACAGGAGGAGGCCAAGCGCGGCTCCGAGGCGACGGTGCCACGCGAAGATTCCGGCACGGCTCAGCATGACGTTCTCATGACGGCTGCTGATGGAACGATTCGGTCGGCGTGCGGTTCACTAGGGGATTGCGGTTCACTAGAGGATTGCGGTTCACTAGGGTCCGTCCTGGAGCGTGATGCTCGCGGTGCTCGGGTTGCCAACG
>JBCCZL010000592.1:0-6310 GCA_039187775.1 Myxococcota bacterium | reverse complement strand
GGGGCACATGTTTGCGATCTTCGGAGATGCGAAAGGCCAGCTCCGAGCCGATGGGCGCTACATCCGGTTTCCGATGTTTCCCGACTGGCATCAACAGTCGCCGGATGAACAGCAGCGAGCCAACCACATGTATCCCACTGCACGGCTCTGGAATTCGCTGGCCCACGCGTTTGGCGCGCCGAAAGATGACTTTGGACGCCGGAACCTGGGCACGCTGTCGGAGCTGTTCTCGTGAATCGCGGGTGGCTAGCGTTGATCGCGCTGATCGGCTGCACCGGTCAACTTATCGAGCCCGGTGTGGGCGTGGATTCAGAGCCGGAGGCCCAGCGAAGTCCGGATCCGATCGAGGACGTGAGTCAGCCGTTCGCGTGCGTCGAGGGAAGCGTGGAAGCATCGCCTCCTCGGATCTGGCGCCTGAACGGAGAACAGCATGTGTCGGCCCTCGCGGACTTGAATATTGACGTTCCGCTTCGCGAAAGCCCGTTCACCGGAGTGCAAGGAGGCGAGCTCTTCTCGAACCAAGCGGAGGCCTTCGGCATGCCCGAGTCGACCGTTGAGGCCCTCTTCTCGCGGGTGGGACTCTGGGCCGACGATGCCGCCACTCGGATCGGCGATCGGGAGCCCTGCACACAGGAGCTCGACCGGAGCTGTATCGAATCTCTCCTCCAGTCGCTTCTGCCGCAGGCGTTCCGGCGGCCGGTGTCAACGGAGGAGCTTCGGCGCTATGCCGATCTCGCGGACCAGGGCCGCGAAGAGCTGGGAGCGGAAGCCGGGCTCGGGCTGTTGCTGGAGGCGATCCTCGTCAGTCCGGATTTTCTGTTCCGCTGGGAGGTGGGTCGAGGTGACCAGGAGGAGGACCGCCGTCGGCTCGACGGCTATGAGCTTGCGTCCGCGCTGTCGTTCACTCTCGCGGACTCGCCTCCGGATGCGGAGCTTCTCGACCGCGCGGAGAGTGGCACCTTGGATGAGCCGTCGGAGATCGATGCCCAAGTTCGGCGTCTGCTTGGATCGCTCGGCGAGCATGGACCAAGCCATCGGTTCTTCGAGGAGTACTTCGACTACTCTCGTGCATCGGAGGTGTTCAAGGATCCGGATGAGTTTACCGCGCACGACGCGGGGGCGTTGGTCGAGAGCAATCGTCGGTTTCTCGCCGAGGCGATGGAGTCGGAAGACTTCCTGTCGACCCTGTTCACGTCTTCTCAAGTGGCGGTGAGCCCGGACACGGCAGAGACCTACGGCGTGGCCTCTCCGTCCGAGTGGGAGCTCGTCGAAGTCGCGGAGCGGTCCGGCGTGCTTACCCAGCCCGCGTTTCTCGTCTCGTGGTCCGAGTTTGATCACAATGATCCGATCCGACGCGGCAAACTGATTCGAGAACGGCTTCTCTGCGAGCGGGTTCCCGACCTTCCGATCGGTGGCGTTCCCGATCTTCCCGACGACCCGGCGCTGACTCTTCGTGAACGGCTGGCAATTCACCGTGCCGACCCGGCGTGCGCCGCGTGCCACGACCTAATGGATCCACTCGGCCTGGGGCTCGAGGGCTTCGATCACTTCGGTCGGTTTCGGATCGAGGAGGCGGGGCGACCCGTCGAGACGAGCGGAGAGATCGAAGGCAGCGACATCGACGGTGGGTTTGCCGATCATCACGAGCTCGCCGCTCGGCTTGCGTCCTCCAACGGCGTTCGCCGGTGCTTTGTGCTGCACGCGTTTCAGTATTGGGCAGGACGCCGAGAGTCCGAGGCCGATGCCTGCTCCCTCGCTGCGGCGGAGCGGCGCTTCGTGGAGTCGGGAGGCAATCTTGCCGAGCTCTGGATCGGGCTGTTCCAATCCGAAGCGTTCCTCTATCGCCGGTCGCCGTGATGGGGGCGATGGATTTTGGTGCTTCGGGCGATAGGTGTGCTGAGTGCTGATTATTCCGAGCTAACCCAGCGGTTTATGCAGGTGGAGGTTCCGCCGCCTCGGGGCCCACATAGCGCGCGCGGGGTCGAATCAGTCGGCCGGTCCGGCGCTGTTCGTCGTAGTGCCCGCACCAGCCCACGACACGGGCGGCGGCAAACACCGAGGTAAACGCGGTCCGCGGAATTTGGAGCGCCTCGAGAACGATCGCGGTGTAGAACTCGACGTTCGCACGAAGTGGTCGATTGGGGTGACGCACTGCGAGCTGCCGCTCCGCCTCCGCTTCCACTGCGCGCGCCAGTTGAACGCGAGGGTTATCGTCGCTCGGATCGATCGCGCGAACCGCGGCCTCGAGGGCTCTCGCACGAGGATCGCGCACGCGGTAGACGCGATGGCCCATGCCCATGATCCGGCGGCCGGCGACGAGCTCCGCCTCGATCCAGTTCTTTGCCTTCGTCGGGGTCTCCACGGCGTCGAGCATGTCGAGGACGGGGCCGGGCGCACCCCCGTGAAGCCGTCCTTTGAGTGCGCCGATCGCGGCGACCACGGCCGACACGCGGTCCGATTCGGTCGACGCGACCACCCGAGCGGCGAAGGTGGACGCGTTCATGCCGTGGTCCATCACCGTGCAAAGATAGGCGTTGAGCGCCCGAATCTCCTCCGGCCGGGCAGCGCTTCCCCGTGCCATCCACAATAGGTCTGCGGCGTGTTCCGACTGCTGAGGCGCGACGAGCTCTTTGCCGTGCTGTCGTCGAATCCACGCGCTCACGAACACTCCCACCGCGCCGATCAGTTCACTCGTTCCGGTGTCTTCACCGAGGCACGCCACGAGCGCCCGAAGTGCGTCCATCGCGTTTTCTGTGTTCAGGAGATCGGCGTGCTCCACCACGTGGGCAAAGGCAGCGTGGCGGGCCGTTCGAATTTGGTCTTCGTGGACCGTGGGGTCGGCAAGCAGTCGGAGGGCCGCGGCCTCGTAGGTCTGCTGCGCCCAGGTTTCGACCGGGAGTCCGCGAAGGGTCAGCTTGCCGTGGAGGCCGTCCACGCCGCTCAGCTCGGTGTGGGCGACGACCACTCCCTCGAGGCCGCGCGGTTGCGCCTCCGCGTCGTTCGCGGAAGCAGAGCTGGAAGAGAGTTCGATATTCATGGCTTCAGCCTGGGTTTCGGTCACTGATTGATCAACATTGATTCAATGATCAATACGATGGAATCCACCATCGATGTATCGACGACGCCGACGGTCTTTGGCGAGGCGTGGAAAATCGTCTACGGGGCGTTGATTGTGCCGACGGATAGGTTGATCAACGTTGGCTGATGATCAGCATGGCGTCATGAACGGTGGGTCCCCCTGGCTGGCTGCCGACGAGGCGTGCGCGCTTCTCGATGTGAAGAAGCAGACCCTTTACGCCTACGTGAGCCGGGGTCTCATCCGGTCGTCGCCCGATCCCGCGGCACCGCGCAAGAGGCTCTATTCCCGCCCGGATGTCGATCGGGTTCGTCGACGAAGCGCGGCGCGGTCGGGGCATCAGGCAGTGGCGGCCGGGGCGCTGCAGTTTGGGCAGCCGGTCCTCGACTCCGAGCTTACGGCGATCGCGGAACGTGGACATGCCTATCGCGGCCAGTCAGCGATCCGGCTCGCAGAGACATCGACGTTTGAAGCCGCTGCGGAGCTCCTCTTCGAGGGCGCGCTTCCCGCCGAGGCTACGACGTGGGTGGGGTCAACCTTGGGGCTCCCCCGAACAGCGGTGAAGGCGCTTCGCACCGAAGCGGTCCTCGATCGGCTGAGCGGCGTGGTCCCTCTCCTTGCGGCTCGCGATTCCGCACGCCAGAGTCCCGACCTTGGCAAGGCGCGACTCCTCATCCGACGCCTCGCTGGCGCCCTCGCGCTTTCTCCGGTGGGGCCGCTCCCCGAAGATGCGATGGCCGAGGAACGGATCGCGGCGATCCTGCTTCGCGCGCTCGGAGTGTCTCCAAACCCGACAAAGCTTCGCGCCGTCGACCGTGCACTGATTCTTTGCGCGGATCACGAGCTCAACCCGTCGAGCTTCAGTGCTCGCGTGACCGCAGCCGCCGGTGGGGACATCTACGCATCGGTGGCGTCGGCATTGGCGACGCTTTCGGGTCCGCGGCACGGGGGCGCGACGGATCGGGTGGAGGCACTCGTCGAGGAAGTCGGGGCCCCGGAACGTGCGCTCTCGGTGCTCTCGGGACGGGTGCGCCGAGGTGAACCGATCACTGGCTTCTCCCATCCGCTGTATCCGCGCGGCGATCCCCGGGCGGTGTCCCTTCTCGGAGAGGCGCAGCGGATCGGAGGCCGGCTTCGAGCGGTCCGGTGCACCGCTGCGGTGGTCGAAGCGGCGGAGGTGCTTGGCGTCGGCCGACCGACCGTCGATGTCGGACTGGTATCGCTTCGGCACGCCCTTCGTTTGCCCGAATCGGGAGGAGCGGCTCTCTTCGCGGTGGGTCGTTCTGCCGGCTGGATCGCGCATGCGCGAGAGCAGCGGGCCGCAGGGTTTCTTCTTCGCCCGCGGGCCCGATACGTGGGGCCGCCGATCGATGACGGGTGAGGCCTCGCGGTGCGATATGCTTGCGCCGAATATCCCTCGACGAGCTCTGTTAGCGTTTCTATGCAGTCGCCCGACCCCAGTCCCTCCTCGGGTTCCTTTGCCAACCCGCCCCGTTCCACAGAAAAGCGTGGCTGCCGTCCGTGGCTGGTGTGGCTTGCGGGGGGCGTGCTGGTGCTGGTGGGAATCGTCTGCATCGGTGGCGCGTTGGCGATCAACCCGATCGCGGCCTCCCAGGTCGAGGCGCGAATCGAGGAGTACGGAGCAGAGTGCGATCCCCTCGACATCTCGGTGAGCCTCACCGATGGAACCGCGGAGCTAGCGCCGACGGTGTGTCGGTTCACCGACGGCCCTATCTTGTCGATCCGAACGAGTAGGCCCGCCACGATTCGACTGGAGGGCCTTCGGCCGGTAGAAATCGAAACGACCGAAGTCGAGATCGCACTCAAGCCCCGGACCCCCCCTGCAACTCAAGCCGGTTGGCTCGGCCAGCTCGCCACCCTCGCTGGCGCGCAGAACACGATGAATAGTCTTCTGATGGACGTCGCCGAACTGAGCAAAAAGGAAGCGCCGAACGTCGCCATTCAGACCCTGCGAGTTCGGCGCGGCGGGTCGCACGTCGTGACGATCAGCGGACTCCGGATTGCGGCGGCGCCACAGCGTTGGGACGCCACCGCGGACGGCATCGACTTCGTGCTCGATCCGAATGCCGATGTGGAAGAGCTCACTGCCACCATCACGCCGAACGAAGCGCAGGCGACGGGTGACATTCGAGCTGGAATCAACTTTGGTGTGTTTGAGATGTCGTCGCGAGTTCGTGCAACCGTGATCGGTAGAAATCTCGAGCGGGGTCCCCCCGAGTTCAGCGTGCGTATTCCTTGAGGCGCTTCCTTGAGGCGGTTCCTTGAGGCGATTCCTTGAGGCAGCTGAAGAATCAGCCGCGCCGGTGCGGACTCATCAGATCGAGGTCTGGACCGCGGGCGACGATCCGCGTCGGGTTGATCGAGCTATGAGAGGCATAGTAGTGCTTCGTGATGTGTTCGAAGTTGCAGGTCTCCGCCACCCCCGGCATCTGATAGACCTCCCGGACGAATCCCCATAAGTTCGGATAGTCGACGATCCGCTTCACGTTGCACTTGAAGTGGGTGTGATAGACCTTGTCGAAGCGAATCAGCGTGGTGAAGAGGCAGATATCGGCTTCGGTCAGCCGGTCGCCACAGAGATAGCGATTCGTCGAAAGCCGGTCTTCCGCGCGGTCGAGTGCGTCAAACAGCTCGCCAACCGCGAGGTCATACGCGCTCTGTGAGCCGGCAAAGCCAGACCGATACACCCCGTTGTTGATCGGCTCGTAGTTTTCGTCGATCGTCGCGTCGACCTTGGCCTGGAGATCGGCGGGACAGAGGTCGACCGATGGATCCCCGAGTCCGCTCATTTCATGGTCGAGCATGCGGATGATGTCCCTCGACTCGTTGTTGACGATGGTGCCGAGTTCGCGATCGAAGAGGACAGGAACGGTGACGCGGCCGGTGAATTTCGGGTCGTGGGCGGTATATACGTCGCGGAGGAAAGGCGCGTTGCGCACCGGATCCGGAATCACCCCTGGGTTGGAAGCGAAGGTCCAGCCGTCGTCCCCCATGAAGTGGTCCACGACCGAAACCCCGATCACGTCGGTGAGCTTGCGAAGCGCCCGCATGATCAGCGTGCGATGCGCCCAGGGGCAGGCATAGGAGACGTAGAGGTGGTAGCGGTCTTTGGCCGCGGGATGTTTGCTGGTCCCGTCCTTTCGGATCCACTCTCGGATCGTGGTGGGCGTTCGCCGAAAATGCCCGTCGTTATCTCGCGCCCACTCCCGGGCC
>JBCCZL010000591.1:0-6313 GCA_039187775.1 Myxococcota bacterium | reverse complement strand
TGGGCGTTGCCCACCGCGAACTCGGTCAAACGGAAGCGGCCCTCGGCATGTTTGAACGCATCCTGGAGGCAGACCCGGACGATCGAGCGGCGGCCCTGGAGATCGCCGAGATCGAGCTCGACCAAGCGACTGAGCTGCTCGCCCCGGAAGAGGTGAACGAAGAGATTCGGACCCAGATTCGTTCTCTCCTCACCCACGCGAGCACGCTCGCCCCGGAGAGCATCGTGGGGCCGGGAGAAGCCGTCGCTGACGCGGAGCGGTGGGTATTCGAGGGCGAACCTGGAAGCCCTGCCCGAGCGCGGTGGACCGCGATCGAAGAGTCGCTGCGCACCCTGGAGGAGACCTTGGCGGCTCGTGATGCCGCCCTAGCGGTGCGCGAACCAGAGACCGACCCACCCCGACTGTCGCGCAACCGACAAGAGATCCAGCGAGTGGCTGGAATCCTCGCTCAGCTCTCGGACCAACGCCAATCGGGCGTGTTTGCGGATAGCCTGCATGGCACCGGCGCGGCGCTTGGCGCAGTTGGCGACGGTTTTGGGCTCGGGACCACGGGAACCGGCGTCGGAGGCGGGGGCACCAGCGAAGGGGTCATCGGCCTTGGCAATGTCGGTCTCATTGGTTCCGGGATGGGTCCCACGAACCCCGTTCCACAGATTCGGGGCGGGCAAGTCGGCGTCCGGGGCAGCCTCGATCGAGCAGTGGTGCAGCGTGTGATTCGGCGACACATGAACGAGCTTCGCTACTGCTATCAACGGCAGCTTGCCAACAACCCCTCGCTTCAGGGGCGAGTGGAACTGAACTTTACGATTGGACCCACCGGCTCGGTGACCGCGGCGTCCGCCCAAGGGATGAGCGGAGTGGATGAGTGCATGGCGCGCGCGGTTCGTCGCTGGACCTTTCCTGCCCCAAACGGCGGCGGCGTCGTGTTGGTACGGTATCCGCTACACCTAAGCTCCTGACGGTCTCTGTTCGTTCGAAAGGCTCCACTTTGTGCGCCCGTACCCCTTCGGTACCCGTGCGCTCGTCGGCACCGAAACCGGCTGCTCGAACCGGTGGGATGAGGCGCAAGCCTCAATGATTCTCGAGGCAGTCGAGCGGGCACGATGTGTACAAAGGAGAGAGTGCCACCGACGCGTCGCGGGGTTGAGCGCAACTCCTCTGGCTGCGAACGAGACTCACCAGAGGATTCGTCGGCTAAACTTCGTGGGTGGGTAGGCTCGCGATGCACGCGATCCAATGTGGAGTCTTGCTGTGCTGGTTGCCGGGGACCGGCTGTTCGCTCCTCTTGGATCCAGACGAATATGTCGCCGATCCGGCGAATCAGGCGGACGCCGCGCTCGAAGGGAGCGTGCCCGACGGGGGCGTTCCCGATGCGCAGACAGACGGGCAGCTTCCAGACCGTGAGGCTCCGGATGTCGGCCCCCCGGACACCTCGCTTCCGGACGCCAATCCCGAGGCCGGACCATGTCGGGAGCTACCTCGCCCCGGAATGCCATCGTGCTGTTTTTCAGACAGTGACTGCGTTGCCGGCGAGGCGTGCATTGGAGCGACGGGATGCGGAGCGGGTCTCGAAGGGTTGTGCCTCATGCGACCGCCAGGTCCGATGCAGTGCCTTGGCGATGAGCACTGTGAGCGAGGCCGCCGCTGTATGGGAGCTCAGGTCTGTTCGTGTGGCGCACCCTGCGCCATGCCGACACCGGGGATGTGCCGGTGAAGCGGGCGCTCTTGTTCCTCTTTGTGTGCTGGCCAACCGTCGCCGGGGCTCAAGATGCGGAGCCGAGTTTGGCGCAGATCCACTTCCGGGCGGCCACGCTCTATTACCAGAACGCCGACTACACCTCGGCGCTCCGGGAGTTCGAGCTGGCCTACGAGCTTCAAGCCCACCCCGAGCTTCTGTTCAACATCTCCCAGTGCCACGAGCGGTTGGGAAACCTCCGAGAAGCGGTCGCCACCTTGGAGCAGTTTGTGGCGGAGACCGACAATGTGGAACAGCGCGAGCTCAATGAGCGGCGCCTCGAGAACCTTCGTGCGCGCCTCGACCCGATCGAGTGGACCGACGAGCCGACGGATGACGATCCATCCCCCGACCTTGCGATTCAAGATGCGGAACACGAACCTCCCAACGATGGCGTCAGCGGCTGGGCAGTGGGCTCACTCGTGTCCTTTGGCGTGGCGACGGTCGGGCTTTTGACCTTTGCGATCGTCGGTGGTCTAGCGGTCGCCGAAGATTCGACCCTCATGGACGAGTGCCTCGTCGATGGCAATCCCGCGTGCGAGGCCTCGCGCACCGATCGCCTGAGCACGCTCAACACCGTGGCCGACGTAGGGCTCGGGGTAGGGCTTGTGGCGGCGGCTGCCGGGGTGGTGTTCCTGATCGTCGGCGTCAACGACGTGAGTTCGGTCCAGGCCGGAGTCAGTCCCGACGGACAAGGATCCGTCGCCGTTCGCTTCTAGCCTGCGCCCTTAGAACTGGCCTTGAAGCTGGAGACCCATGCGATCGGAGCCGACCGAAACGCTCAGCTCGGGGTCGGTGCCGCCTTCGGTTTCCGGTTCGAGAACGCGTCGCGGCTGATTCAGAATGAGCAACGCGGCGCCGGTGATGATGGTGACCGCACCCACCGCGAAGGCGCCGATCGCCACTCCGTTTTGCACCGAGCTGGATGTCTCGAGGTCGAGGACCGCTTCGGGGAGCTCAGAGCGATCGCATCCGTCGGGACACTGGCGAGCGATCTCCGCCTCGAAGTCATCCGCGTTGTCGGCGGCGAGCGCCTGCAGGATCACGCCGATGCCGACGATCACCACTCCTCCTCCGAGGACCGTCCACGGAACCCAAGGAGCGATCGGCCGCCATAGCTCCCCGGCTTCCGACAAGGGAACGAGCTCCACGTGCACGATGGTGTCCGCTCCGGGAAGCGCTACGAGGGGCTCGGCGTACGTCAGGTAGCCAGGCTTTTCAGCGACCAGCTGATGTTCGCCCGCCGGAACAAAACGCTCGGTTTGGCCCGGCCCTTCGAAAACCGGTTCGCCGTTCAGTCGCACCACGGCACCCGGTTCTTCGCATGCGATCACCACTTTGGTGATCTGGGCCCGGAGGAGACGCTCGGTGGTTCGGAGCTGCTGGTGCACGTGCGCTTCAAACGGATCCGCGCCGTAGCGGAGCGCGTCTTGAATATGTGCGTAGGCTTCGAGCACTCGGTCCAGATGGACCAACACCACTGCGAGGTTTCCGTGAATCGCGGGGTGGTCCCAAGCCGCGAGCGCGTCGACATAGTCTCGCCGGGCATTGCCGTAGTCATTGTTGCCAAAGTGCGTGTTGCCCGAACCAAACAGTCGAAGCGCGGCACGCTGCCGCGACTCGGCGACGCCCTCCGCCCACGGCCGATCGGCCACCGAATCCGTGGCGTCCTCTCCGGGTTCCTCGGCCACTCCGTCCTCCGTCATGGCTTCTTCTTCCGAAGGCTCGGCGTCCGCCACGTCCTGGGCGCTCAATGGAGAGGCCCAGAGGAACACCGCGACCAGGATAGCGTGCTGCCTCCACGCGCTCATTCCGGCCCCAGGCAGGGGCGGAGGAAGCAGTTCGAATCGTTGCAGTCGACGGCCCCGTCTCCGTCGTTATCAAAGCCGTCGTCGCAGGTGGCTTCGAAGGGCTCGCAGGCAGGCTCCGACATGCAGCCCAAGTCGGCACAGTCGATCAGGCCATCGCGGTCGTTGTCGAGGCCGTCTCGGCAATCGATCTCGGCGGCACAGGTACTCGATGCCTGGCAGTCCGGGTCGGCGCAGTCGCGCATCCCGTCGCAGTCTTCGTCGAAGCCGTCGGCGCATTGCATCTCGGTGGGGGGACCGGGGCAGCTGCACATCTGGTTCTGGCAGATCTGACCGCGACCGCAGGGTGCGCGCTCGCAATCGGGATCCCTGCAGTCGATGAGTCCGTCCTCGTCCTCGTCGACTCGCTCACCCATCCGGTTCGGCACGCACGATTCGCGGGTGTCGGAGCTTTCCCAAGTGAAGGTCCAGGTCTCGGTGACCCCGGGGACCGAGTTCAGAAGCACGATCTCGCGTTCGGCGTAGTCGTACGCCATCGCCGGACTGGGCGATGGACGGGGAACCACCGGCGAATCGATGAGTTGTGCGCCGTCGGCGGTGAGCTCCCACGCGCCCTCCAGGGGCATTGGGCTGCCGTCGCCACCAAAGAAGATCACCGATCCCCGGGCCGCGTGAAATGCCATCGCCGGGCCCCGACGTCGCCCTGGCCAGTCCCCAAGCGGCTCGACCTCCGTCCAGTCGGTGCCGTCGAAGAGATAGGCGTCGTCCAACGCCGGGTCGGTGACCTCGGCTCCCATCGCGCCGCCGTAAAGCAGGATCCCTTGCCGGACCGGGTCGTAGACCATACCGGGTCGACTTCGTCCTGGAGGTGACGTCGTGGTCGTCCGCCGCTCCCAGCGGGTGCCGTCGAACTCCCACGTGTCGTTGCGCTGCATCGATTCGCGGGCTCCGCCAAAGATCACGAGTCGATCGCGGTTCGGATCGTAGGCCCCACCGAAGCCGCTGCGCGGCGGTGGGCTCCCCGGTGCCTCGATCGCCCTCCAGGTTCGACCGTCGAACTCCAACAAGCGAACGCGGGTGTCGCCGCCCACCGCGACCACGCGGCTTCGTAGCGGGTCGTAGTACGCGGCGTTGACGCTCGGAAACACCGTCGCGGTTCCGCCGGCCGGCTCGTTCAGCCAAACCCCGTTGGGCTCAAGGCGCCACTGCTCGGCCAGGTCTTGCCGAGGGGGCCCCGGGTCGAACCCTCCAAGGAGCCAGAGCGGTACGGGTCTTGGCCAGGAGATGAGCTGGATTCCCAGCCGCTCTCCCGGCCGGTTCACGATGATCCCTCGAGTCCACGACGCTCCGTCGTACTCCCAGATGTCGTTGAGCGCCCGACCGGGCATGCCCGAGCCGCCCCCGATCAGCACCACGCGCTCCCGCATCGGATCGTAGGCGATCGAGGTTCCCCGTCGCTGGGAAGGGCCGTCGGTGGGAGTGACATCGACCCAGGTCGCTCCATCGAATTCCCACACCGCCCGCTCGACGGATGTACGGCCCGCCACCGCGACCGTCCGATCGCGGCGAACGTCGTAGGCCATGCTCACGATGTTCTCGGGGCCCGAGCGGCTTAGCTCGCTCCATGTGCCTCCCGCGTACGCCCACGTATCGAGGAGGGGGCCGGTACCGTCCTGGCCGCCGTGCATGATCAGGCGCCGTCGGCGGGCGTCGAACACCAGGCTGTGTCCCCAGCGTGGGGCGTAGGGCGGGTCGGCGCGGCGGGTCCACCGCGTGCCATCGTAAAGCCACGCATCTCCGATCGCCTGCAGGCCGTCGAAGCCCCCGGTGATCGCCACGCCCCCGGTCTCCGGATCGTACGCAAACGCCATGTCGCGTCGCGCGGACGGCGCGGTCGGCAATGTCTGGAGCGTCCATCGACCGTCGACCTGCTCCCAGGTGTCGCCGAGCGTTACTCCCATCGCGTCCAGTCCGCCAAACACCACCAGGCGCTGTCGCGCGACGTCGAACGCTAGCGCGTGCCTTGCCCGCCCGGAAAGCGCGTTTGGAGGTGGCGGGCGCCCGGGCTGCAAATCTGACCGCCACTGCACTCCGTCGTAGAAGATCGTCGGGGCGCGGTCGAGGCCGCCAAACGCGTTCCGGCCGGCGACCGATACGATTCCACCGCGGGCCCCGTCGTAGGCGAGCCGGTGCTCGATGCGAAACGGAAAGTCTTGCGCGGTCTGTTGCCGCCAGATCGGAAGCTCGGCCCCGCACTGACTCGAGCAGCCGTCTTGGCTTTCGGCCCCGCCGTCGTCGCACTGTTCGCCCTGCTCGAAGTCAATGAAGCCGTTGCCGCACTGCTCGTTCGAAAGGCACGCCGCCTGGCACCCATCGCCGGACTCATTGTTGCCGTCGTCGCACTGTTCGCCTGGGTCGAGCTCGCCGTCGCCACAGCGAGGCCGGGCGCACCGTCGACAGCTGTCGTTCGGGTCGAGGTTCCCGTCGTCGCAGGCTTCGCGAAACGAATCGACGACCCCGTTTCCGCAGGTCTCATCCGAAAGGCAGTCAGCACTACAGCCGTCGCGTCCAGTGGTGTTGCCGTCGTCGCACATTTCCGGCGATTCGAGCTGACCATTTCCACACACCTGGACTACACATACACCATCCTCGCACCGTCCCACCGAAGCGCGGTAGCTGCAGCTCGAGCCCGCTTCCTGTGCTTCGCAGGCGAGGATCTGGTCCTCGAGAACACAGCGATTTCCGGTGGGCAAGGTGTGCACACCCAACG
>JBCCZL010000590.1:0-6321 GCA_039187775.1 Myxococcota bacterium | reverse complement strand
CGCGTCCAAGCTCTCCTACACCCTGTGGGGATCGATGCCTGATGATGAGTTGCTTGCGGCGGCGTCCGACGGCCTCGACGACGCTCGGTTCCGCGGCGAGCTCGAGCGGATGGTCGACGACCCACGGACCTCGGACTACCTCTGGCGGTTCTATGGGGAGCACTTTGGTATCGACAACTGGAGCGCGGACCCGTCGCCGAGCGCATTTCCCGCGTGGGAACCAGGGGTCGGCGACTCGATGATCCGCGAAGTGCGCGTGCTGGTTGACGATGCGCTCGCGGACGACGGCAACATCGGCACGATCCTCACTTCGAATGAGGCGTGGGTCGATGCGCCCCTCGCGCGACTCTACGGCCTGGACATCGAACCGGGGCAAGAGCGCGTGGCGCTTCCCGAGGGCCGTGCGGGCCTTCTCACCCGCGTGGGGTTTTTGGCGAGCCAATCGTCGGGGGGTCAGCCCGATCCGATTCACCGCGGCCTCTTTGTGACGCTCCGGCTCCTCTGCCGGGAGCTGCCGTCCCCTCCGAATCTCGATTTCGCCGCGTTCGAGTTCGTCGGAGCCACGAACCGGGAGCGCGTGGAGAGCGTGACCCATCAGCCGGGCTGCGCCTCGTGCCACGAGCGCCTCATCAACCCTCCAGGCTTCATGCTGGAGCACTTTGATGCGATCGGTCGCCTCCGTGAAGAAGATGGAGGGTTCGCGGTGAATCCTACTGCCACGATGTCACTTCCGGATGGCAGCGACGTCACGCTGACTGGTGGGGTCGCGCTGAGTGAGTTCCTTGCCGATCGTCCGGAGGTGCACGCCTGTTTTACTCGACGGCTCTTCGAGTTTCGATCGGGTCGGCTGGTCACCGAAGCGGACGAAGGTCTCTTGCAAGATCTCACCGACGCTTCGGTCCAGGGCATGTCGATTCGAGACTTGACGATTGCTCATCTGACAAGGCCCGAGTTTGCGCTCCGAGGCGAGGAGGTGCCATGAGACAGGTTCGGCGTCGGGCGTTTCTTGGGGGCGTGGGTGGAGCGGCGCTCGGCCTGCCGTTTTTGGAGAGCGTGGTGCTCGAGGATCGGACCGCCGCCGCGTTGAACCAACCACCGGTCTTCACTGCATTCTTTAAGCAGGGCAACGGCGTGCAGCAGGAGTACCCAGCGCTCGGAGAGCCGGACCGGTTCTGGCCGAGTGTGCCGGGGCCGCTCACCCCGAGCATCCTGCGGGAACGGGACGAAGGGCGAGCGGTCTCGGAGCTCGCCGACTACGCCGACCAGCTTTGCATCGTGTCGGGTGTCAATCTCTACTACGTGTTCGGCACGGGTCACACCAAGGGGCTCGCGATGCTGCTCACCGGTTCGCCTTCCGAGGGCCGGACGAACCATGAGCGAGGGACCCACGAATCGATCGATTGGTTTATCGAGCGAACGTGCAACCCGGGAAGCGAGCCACTGTATGTGCAGTCCGGAGTGTCGAGCTCGTTCACGACCACCACGGCGAGCTATCGCGCCGCCGGCGAAGCGTACGCCGCGGAAGACAATCCGTACGCGACCTACCTCGACCTTTTTGGTTCGGGCGCGCCCGAGGTGGAAGATTCGCTCATCCAGAAGCGACGAAGCCTCAATGATCTGGTGCGGGATGAGCTCACCGACTTGATGGGCGCCTCTCAGCTATCGTCCGCGGATCGTCGCCGGCTCAGCGACCACTTCGAGCTGATTCGCGACATCGAACTTCGCATGTGCGACCGGCTCCCTGCCGACGTGGTGGCCCACGCGGAGTCACTGCGCGATGCACTCGGAGACGACGACAACCGCGAACCGATCATGGAGCTCTTCATGGATATCACCGCCGCGGCGTTCGCTTGCAATTTGAAGCGCGCTGCAGTGCTTCAGATGAGCGGCAATTCCGGTGACAACACCCGTTACTACATCCACGGATCGAACACGTTCAACTACCACGCGATCTCGCATCGGCGGACCAATGATGGCCCCGATGCGAAGCCGATTCCCGACGCTGATCTTTTGCATCACGAAGTGGACCGAATCCACGGACGACTGTTTCGTGGGTTCCTCGATCGCTTGAGCGGCTACTCGGGGCCAAGCGGAGAGTCGCTCCTCTACGACTGCAATGCGGTGTGGACGAACGATATCGGCCTCGGTTTGAACCACATGATCTACAACATTCCGTTCGTCATTGCGGGAAGCGGCGGGGGGTTCCTGCGACAGGGGGTGTATGTGGACATGGGCGGCGTGGTCACGAACAACGCGCTCCTCAACACCTTGATCAGCGCGCACGGGATTCGCGAAGCCAACGGGGACTACTACGGGAGCTTCGGCGGTCCGGCGGAGCTCGGAACCACCGACACCCTGAATACCCCGGTGTCCACCGGCGGCGTGCTCTCCGAACTGATCGCGTGAGTCCGCAAACGGGTCACACCACCGGCGAGAGGCGGGTGAGGGTGGGCTCACGAAACGTGGTGTCTTCCAGAGCATAGTCGAACTTGCGGCCCTGACGGATCGCGGTGCATACCCCGTCACCGACCAAGCGCTTCAGCGCCACCTGCACGGTACGCACCGCAATTCCCAGCGCTTGCGCCACGTCCTGGCTCGTCGCCCGTCCATCGTGATCTCCGAGGTAGCGGAGGATGAGTTCGTCGAGGCCAGGCGAGCATCGCGGGTCGGGAACGGCAAACGTGGCTTTGGCGGTGAACGCGTAGCCTCGCCCGGTCCGAGGAATTGCGCCTCGACCCCCCAGATAATCCCGCATCCGATGGACGAGCTGCCGAAGGGTTGCCGCGTGCCGGGGTCCCGAGAGGGAGAACCCGTAGACCTGTGAAAAGAGGGCATCATCGCTTAGGCCCTCCTCGCCCGCGAATGCCAGCACCACGAGCGCAACCAACGTGCGGTACTGCGCGCGGGGAGTCGGCTCGGGCGCTTCTCCGCCTCCGAGGCGGACGCCCGCTCGGAGCACGCGGCGAGGGGTCCGCTCGGGCCCGAGGAGCGCGAATGCTCCGGCGAGCTCGTCCCCCTCGGCGTTGACCTGAGGCATGCAGAGTCCGGTGAGCTCGGGGGGAATCGAGTCGCCGACCCCGGCGAGCCAGCTGTCAACCTCCGCGTCGTCGGCGCTCGGCTCCTCATGGTTCACCGCCGCGCCGATGATCGCGAGCTCGCGTCGCACAAACGAGACGGGGTCGGTCTTCTTCGCGAGGGCGGTGGTGATGTCTCGAACTGCGGCATGGTCGGCGAGCTCGACCGCCTGGAGCAACTTGTGAAGGTCGACGGATGGTGCAAGCGCCGGATCGCTCGTGGACTCGGGCCAGACATCTCCGAGGAGCGCGCGCTCCCATGCGATCCATGCCCGAAGGGGCGGCGGCACCACTCGACTGAGCGCCCCGAGAATTCGTGCGGCAAGATGCGGCATTCCGCCGTGGCGTCGGGTTCGGGCCAGAACCGTGTTGGCGACGTATTCACACGTTAGCATGCCCTCGGTGCGGGCCATTCGGGACGCTCGCCTCGCCCGTTCGGTCGCGGTAGGGAGGTCACCGCCTCCGAGCGCGCCCATCGCCGAGAGCGCGGTCCCGAGGATCAGGAGGTCGGGCCGCTGCTCGTCCGAAGCGCGCGCGATGACCGTGGCGACGGGCTCGTCGTCGAGGGTCTCGTCGGAAAACAACAACGCCCACGCGGAAGCGTGGAGCGCATCGAGCGATCCTTCGGCGGTGACAGCGGCAAGTTCGACAAGCTCCCGACCATCGAGGCGCAGCAGCGCGCGCATGACGGCATCGGTTCGGATCGACTCGACGAGCTCGGGGGTGCGAGAGGAAAGGCGGCTAAGCTCGCGGCTATCGACCGGCTGGAACCGAGGGTCCGCCAGGCTGAGGCGCGTTTCGTACGCCGCTTTCCACACCCGCCCATCCGAGGTCTCCGGCGTCGCTAGGCCTGGGAGCAGCTCTGTCAGCGTTCGGTAGTCGCCAAAGATTGCGGCGCGGTATGCCTCCGCTCGGTCCACGCGTTCAGCGAGTGTACACGGGCGTCGACGAACGACTGGAGGATTGGCGCATCCGCGGTGATCGCTACGCGCGGGACCCGACCTCGGGCACTAGTGAGCTCTAAGGAAACAGGATCCCGCCGAGGGTGGCTTTGTTGCCGAACACCGGGTCTTCGACCGTGTCGTCAGAGGAGCCGAGGACCAGACCAACGGCCACCGTCGCTCCGGCCGCAACCACGAGGCCTACGGTGATCCACAGCCATGGCTCGGCGAGGAGGCTGCTGTCCGCTTCGGGGATCGGCTCGAGAACAAAGTGAACTCGTGGGGTCGAACCGGCGACGATTTCGACCTCCCGCTCCTGAACGAGAAGACCGGCGCCGCTCGCCGAGATGACATGTTCCCCCTCGTCGAGGCATACCGTGGTGCGCTCATCCGCCCGAACGGTCCGAGGCGCGGAGGTATCGATGCGGAGGCGGGCCGTCGGCGATCCGCTGACCACGATGGCGGTCAGTGCGGTGTGGGCTTCGCCCAGAGAAGCGCGGCTCCGCACTTCCCGAAGCTGCGCCTCGCCGAGCTCTCCGTACCGACCCTCCCCGAGCGCGCGATACAGCGACACCGCGTCGCAGTAGCGACCGAGCCGGCTTCTTACTTCCGCCAAGTTAAACACCGTCGGCGATCGAGGGTCGAGCTCGAGAGACTGGGAAAGAAGCTCTTCCGCAAGAATCAGCTCGTCTGCCTGCCGCGCTTCGATCGCGCGCTCAAATAGCGAGCGCGCAGACTCCGGCTGAGCCAGCGCAGTGCCTGAGATTGGAAGAGCGCTGGAAACTGGAAGGGCGATCGAAAGCAGAAGAGCACATGCCGCCAACCGCCCGCTCAACCCAATCGGAACGATCTGCGTTCGCACTCGTTCAGAATGGAGGAGCGAACGAAACGTCGCAACCATGCCCGGTCCGCCGGTCCACCAATGCGCAAGGACCATCGCCACCGAAGCCCGAGATTCGGTCGCTGACCGGTTCGAGGTTCCGTCAAGCACTCACGGAGTGGGTGGGGGGTCTGGGTGGGGGTCGAGGCGCTTTGCGAGCTCGAAGCGGGTTCGGGTGGGGTCGGAGAACGCGGTGTCCTCGACTTCGTAGCGGACTTTTCGGCCGTCCTTTTCGCGTCGGCAGGCCCCTTCTTCGACGAGGAGCTTGAGGGCGTCGAGGACCGCTCGCCGGGAATAACCAAGGTCTTGGGCGGCTTCGTCGGGGTTGCTCGGACCGCGTCGAGCGAGGAGCGCGAGCAGTCGGTCTTCGAGCGGCGATGCGCAAGCGGGGTCCCACACCGCCAGCGACTGGTGAAGCTCGAGGGAGAGCATGCTGGCCTCCCGCCGAAGGGTTGCGGCGTCGCCCAGGGTGCTTCGCACGCGATAGAGGAGGGTATCGAGCACCGCCCGGTGGGCATCTGCAGCGAAGTTGAAGCCATAGAGATGTCGAAAAAACTCTTCTTCATGGATTGCCCTTCGATGCCGGAGCAGCCATCCGATGGCGCTCGCGGTCCGGGTTCGCGGCCGGCTCTCGGGGGCGATCCGGGTCGCAGGATCGGCGAGGCCAAGGCCCGCGGAGAGGACCCGCACGGATCCGTCGTCGCGATCGACGAGGTAGGCGACGGCCGGTTCGGGCATCTGACCGGCGTTGAGATGATAGAGCCCGCGGGGAACCTGGGCGGTGTCGCTTCGGCGCCACGCTTCAAGGCGGGGTCCAGCTCGGCGAAGCACGTCGAGCGCGCCGGCGACGTCGTCGAGTTCGCGGCGAAACAGATCGGCCTCGGATACGCGGTCCGCCGCACTCGCGTAGGACCGGTCGAAGGCGGAGCGGTCGCCGGTGACGGCGGCGGCGAGCATCGCGGTCAGATATCCGGTGGCTTGCCCGATCGGCGTGGCGGGCATGAGGCGAAACGCGGCGCCTGCGAGTACGCCCTCCCACCCGATCCAGCCCTGCCACGGGATCGGAGCGAGGTCCGCGATGGAGCGGAGGATTCGGCCGGCGAGGTGCGGCGCGTGAGCGTGGCGTCGAGCCCGGGCGAGGACCAGGGCCGAGAAGACTTCGTGCTGCGGAAGGGCTTCGGTTCGGGCCATGCGAAACGCTCGGCGTGCGAGAGCGACGCTCTCGGACGAACTCTCCTCGTTCAGCGAAAGCGAGAGGCCAACCATGGCTTCGATCCGGGCAGCGGGGAGTTTCACCGCGGCGGCAGCGGGTCCCGCCCGCTCAAACGCATCCCGGGCGGAGCCGAGATTCCCGGCAAACAGCGCGGCGAAGCCCTGGTAGATCGTGAGCTCCGGGGCGGAGCCCCCATGGGCGTTCGTTTCGGCG
>JBCCZL010000589.1:0-6330 GCA_039187775.1 Myxococcota bacterium | reverse complement strand
CCCGGGAACGGACCCCTCCGCCGGACGGCGGTCGCCTGGAATGTTTATGACTGCGCGGGGCTCGAGTTTGGGGCATGCGAGGAAGCGCTCGTCTCCGGCGGGTGTGCACTGGCCGACGGCGGACCCTGGCCGTTTCATCCGGGAACTCAGCGTACGGACCTCAACGGAGACGGCTACGCCGATGTGGTGATCGGTCGGCCGTTCGATAACCGAGTGGACATCTGGTGCGGCGGACCGGCGGGACTTCGGTCGGCGGGCTTCATCGAGCCGGAGTCCTGCTCTCCGATTGGGTTCGGAACCACGATTGCGGTAGGACAGCTGACGGGCAACGGGCGCGCGTCCATTGTCGTTGGCTACGTGCGGTGCCAAGGGCAGCAGCCGGGCTATTTTGTGTACAGCAACTTCGACGACAGCTGTCGACCGCTCCTCACCGCAACGCGGGAGCCCGTTGAAACCAGAGGTCCTGGGGCACCGGTGTTGAGCGCGGAGGCCGATATCGACGTCGATGGGATTCACGACCTCCTCATTGCGGACGGATCGCGCAATCTTCAGGCGCTTCTCGGGTCCGGCGAAGCGCTGTCGCTCGGGACGATTCCCGATGGCGTGGCGGCGCTCCGTGCGGATGGCGACCTCGACGTGCTGACCGCGAACGATGGGCAGAACTCCATCGCGGTAGTGACCAGTCGAGGAGACGCCACGCTCGTGAATGACAGCTCGCGGTTCACCGTGCCTCGGTTTGCGACCCTCGGGCGCCGCGTGGTCGGCCAGGCGGACGGGATCATCGGGGTCAGGAACGGCCAGACCAACGCGGTGGTGATGAGCTCGACCGGCGTCACGCTGGAGATTCCGTTGGGCTTCAGTCCTGAGCGGGTGATGTTCGAGACCGGCGATCTCGACGGCGACGAACAGACCGACTTTGTTCTGGGAAGCATCGACATGGTTGGGGCGGACGGAGGGATCGCGGTCGTGCTGGGGGCTAGCGTAGGGGCGCCCATGGGGGTGCTGTCGGGCCCAGGGGGCGCTCCGCTTTCCGGTCGGTTTGCTGCGGGCGGGGACGCGAACGGCGACGGCCGTTCGGACATCGTGGTTTCCGCGGAAGGAAAGATGTACGTCGTTTCGTTTCAAGAAGAGTCGCCGACGTACTACGAAATCGGCGACGTTCCTCCACAGTTCGCCACTCAGATCGCGCTCGACTTCTAGCGGTTGTCGGGAATAGCTTCCGGGGCCGCTCCGGGATCCGATAGAGTCTTCGGCATGGGTGGCGGGCTCCGAGCAAGGCGACGGTCGACGTGGTCGATCTTCGTCTCTTCGGGGTTACCCCGAGGAACGCGTCCGAACTCTGCACTTCGCCGCGGGCGGACGAGTATGCGTTGCATACGACGCGCCACGCGAGGCATGAATCGTCGGAGCTCGTCACCCATTTGAACCGTCGACTTCGCAGACATGTCGCGCTGGCGCTGAGCTATGCGTTCACTTCAGGGCCGTGGGAGCCACGGGCGATGAACACCGCCGGCGCGCTCGCGCTCGGTGCGCCGTACCGGTTCATTCCGCCGCTCGCGAAGCGGCTGCGGACGCGCTTCACCGAAGCACCGGAGCTTGCGCGGATCAGCGAGGCGATCGTGCACGATCAAGGCTTCCTCCGCGCGGTGCAGGACATCCCTCGCGTTCCCCGGCTTCGGTTCTTGGCCGCTTCGGACGCGCTTCCTCCGAGACCGGAGCCACGCCTTTTGGGGCTGTCCCTTCCTGCGATCGAGAGCCCGCACGACCTCGCGGCATTCCTTGGCCTTGGCGAATCGGAACTGCGCTGGTTTTCCGACCCGCGCCAGATGAACCGCGATATCGGGCCACGCGCTCACTACTGGCATCGCTGGATTCGGAAGGCGAGCGGCGGGGTTCGCCTGATCGAAGCGCCCAAGCGGCGCCTTCGCGCACTGCAGAAGACGATCGACGACGAGATCCTTCGTCCGGTCCCGCTGCACGACGCGGCCCACGGGTTTCGCAAAGGGCGGTCGGTTCACAGTTTTGTCGCCCCGCACGCGGGTCGGCGCCTTGTCCTTCGGGTCGACCTCGCGCATTTCTTCACCAGCGTTTCGGAGCCTCGGGTGCGGGGCGTGTTTCGCCTTCTCGGCTACCCCGCGCTGGTTTCTTCGCTCCTCGCGGGGCTTTGCTGTAGCTGTGTTCCGGAGCGGATCCTTCGACAAGGAGCGACGGACCACGCGGTGCCGTTCGATGACCGTCAACGCTTGCGCTTTGGTCACTTGCCCCAAGGCGCGTCAACCTCGCCCGCGCTCGCAAATCTTGCGGCCTATCGCCTGGATGCGCGGCTTTTCGGGTTGGCCCATAAAGCCGGGGCGCACTACACCCGCTACGCCGACGATCTGGCGTTCTCCACCGATACCAAGCTCGCGGTCGACCCGTTTTTGGCGTGGGTGGGAGCGATTGTCCTCGAGGAAGGCTTCGCCCTCCGGCACCGCAAGACCCAGGTGATGCGGTCGAGCACGCGTCAGCACCTAGGGGGTGTGGTGCTCAATCAGGGCGCGAACATTCCGCGCGACGCGTACGACCGGCTGATGGCCACGCTGCACAACTGCGCGCGCCATGGCCCGTCCTCCCAGAACCGCGACGAGCACCCCGACTTTCGCCGGCACCTCGAGGGTCGAGTGAGCTGGTGGGAACAGGTCAGCCCTGCGCGCGCCGCTAAGCTTCGAAGGAAGTTTGCGCAGATTGACTGGGCGACCTGACCCAAACGGAAAAGAGCCTTCAACCATCGAGGCGGAAGGCTCTCCGAATGCCGCTATGCAGACGCCGCGGCTCTATCCCATCGGTCGAATCAGCGAAGCGGCGTGAAGTTCTGGCAGGCGGTCTCGAAGGTGTTGAGCGCGTCCGTGAGCGCGGTGGTGAGGTCGCCTTCGCAGATCGAGCTGAAGACGCCGTTCGCTCCGACCTGGTTCACGAAATCCTGGAGCCGCGTCGCTTCCGCCGCTTCGCCGAACGCCGAGGTGCAGGCGCCGGGACCGGGGCCCGCGATGACGGCCGTGGCCCAACGCCCGCGGTCGCCCTTCACTCGGTCGATGTCGCTCATCACCTCGGCGATCGGGATGATTTCGGCGCTGTTGGGATCGCAGATGTCGGCGCCGCCGGCAGGGTTCAGCGGGTCGAGGGAGAGCTCGAGCCGATCGTTGAGCTGCGAGCAGTCGTCCTCGTCGGTGAGGATCACCACCGCGAGGAGCGCGTCCTCTCGGAGGAAGCCCGCATTGGTGCCCTCGGTGACCCGATCGGTGATCGCGAGCTGAAGCATGTGGAGCGGCATCTCCACGCTCGAACCGGTGGTTCCGACCTGGCCGAGGCAGGAGAAGCTTCCGCTCACGTCGGGATCGTTCCGCTCGAGCCAGCGCCGGCTCATGTTGCACTGGCCGGGCATGAGGAGCTCGCCCGCGGGTCCGGTCTCGGTGATCTCCATCGGGGGCAGCGGGACGCCAGGAAAGCTGATGACGGTGGTGAAGTCCTTGCCCGTTGTCGTGACGCCGATCCGGTAGTCGAGGGCGGAGCCGCCATCGGTCATGAAGGTGTTGATGACTTCGACGAACCGCGGAAAGTTCGACGCGAGGTTCGACTGCTCTTCCTGCATCGAACCCGAGTCATCGATCACGAAAAGGATGTCCATCTTGTCGCATTCGTCGGCCGGTGGCTGAACCACCACGTCCGGTCGAACCGGTCCGTCGGTGCCGCCATCGGTGGTTCCGCCCTCGGGCTGAGTTCCAGGTCCGGTCCGGCCGTCGCTCCGCGACGAACACGCGGCAAGTGCGAGCAGCAGGGAAAGGAACAACGTCGTCGAGCGCAAAACCAAAGTCATCTCAAAGCCTCCCGAGAAAATGACCCGGTTACATGACTCAAAAGAGTTCAGCGATCAAGGAGGGGTGCGGATCGACATCGATCGATCCTCGCCGGAGCGCACGGGCAACGGCACACCATGGCACTTGGTGTGGTGAAAACGTCAGCCGGTGACGTGAGTTTTCGGTTTCCGAGCCAGTGTACGGGTTCTGCACACCGGCATGACCCTTGCTGATGTTCGAAACTGCCTTTGTTGCTTGGAGGATCCAATGAACCGACTTTTTTTGGGGACACTGCTGGCCGCGAGCTTCGTCCACGGCGTCGTGGAGCTCCGCACCGCCTCGGCGTGTGGAGGCTGCTTCGCGCCGCAGGGGCAGCCCAGCACCGTCACTGCCCACCGGATGGCAGTGGCGCTCTCGGCGGAACAGACCACGCTCTGGGACCAGTTCGAATACGCAGGCGCTCCGGAGGACTTTGTCTGGGTGCTTCCGATCAGTGGTGGCCAGGATGTCTCGATCGAGCTTTCCGACGACGCATTCTTCGAGTCGCTTCAAGCGGCCACTCAGGTGACCCTCACCGCGCCGACACCGCCATTTTCGGGGGGCGGGGGAAGCGGCTTTGGCTGCGGAGATAGTGATTTCAGGGCGGCGGCACCGGCCTCCAACGAAATGTCGGCGGTCACGGTGTTCCGGTCCGAGACGGTCGGGCCCTATGAGACGGTGGTGATCGGTTCGGAGGATCCCAACGCCCTCGTCGACTGGCTGCAGACCAACGGCTACGCGGTTCCCAACGAGCTCCTTCCAACGATCGACCACTATGTTGGCGACGGCCTCAACTTTGCCGTGCTGCGTTTGTCTCCCGGCCAGGGCGTGCAGCACATTCAGCCGGTGCGGGTCTCCTCGCCGGGGCTGAACATGACCTTTCCGCTTCGGATGGTGGCGGCGGGCATCGGTGCAGCGGTCTCGCTCGAGCTCTTCGTGTTGGCGGAAGGACGCTACGAAGCCGAGAACTTCCCGAACGAGATCATCGATCGCGATGCGCTCACCTACGACTGGGACAGCAATCTCTTCAACTACGACCAGCTCGCCGACGTCGCGCTCGGCGCCAACGATGGCCGAACCTGGCTTACCGAGTTCGCCGCGCCGGTCAACCGCGGGTTTGTCGACGTAAGCTACGAGGACGACGCGGGCATGCTCCACACCTCCGTCCCCGACTGGAACCACGTGTTCGACACGGTGGGCCGTCAGCCGGAGGTGACCCGGATGCGCGCTGAGCTTCGCGCCGAACATCTCGGCGAAGACCTGATCCTCGCGGCGAGCCTTGGGCCGGACATCACGGGGAATATCCAGGTAACCAACGAGCTCAATCGGCCGGGGGCGGTCTTCGGTCCGAACCTCAGTGGACGCGGCAATCCCTGGAACTACGCTTACCCACTGGTTTTCCTGGTGGCTGGCGCTTTCCTCCTTCGCCGACGAGCCACCCGCACCATCCGGTCGTAGTTTCTAAAGAAAGGCGCGCCAGTGCGGCATGATGATCGTCGACGCCGGTCCTCCCCCGATGTAGCGAGCGCTACCGCGGGTTCGCGCGCTGGTCATTGAAGAGCGCATCGATCTCGGCAGCGCGTTCGGCCTGTCGCTCAGCGATCCGGGCGCGAAGCTGCTCGATCATCGAGCCCTGCGTCCGAGGATTCGCCGCCGCGAAGCTCTCGGGGTTGCAGAGGAGCGCATCTTCGTCGATCCGCTGGAGGGTTTGGCGCACCAGATTGACCCCGTAGGCGGTGAAGGCGACGTAGCCGATCAGCGGAACCACCACGAAGAGGAGGCCCATCCAGCGGCGCGTCCCCACCGTTCGGGCGCCCCAGGGGGTGGCGAGGAGAAGCAGGAGAAGTAGCCCGCCTAGCAGGATCAGGTAGCCGTGCCGCTTCCAGGCGATGTGGAGTACGCCCGCGTCCGCGTCTTCTTCGGCTTCGGCGCAGAACTCGTGGGCCTTGAGCCGCGTGTGTTCCTCCTCGACCGCGTCGCGCCAGTCGTTGCCCAGCTCATCGTTCAGGTCGATATGGCTGAGGTCGACTCCCTCGACCTGGTCTCGGAACTCCGGCGGAACGTAGGCAAGGTCGGATACATACACCGTCCGACCACTCGCGTTCCGGTACGAGTAGAACGCCGGCTCGCCGTCATCCGGTTCGTCGAGGTCGAGATCCCCCCAGACGCTCTCGACGAGTTCGCGTCGGGCGCTCTCGTCGCCGCAGCCCGAAAGCACGCCGAGCGCGAGGATGGCGCTACTCGGGATCCACCACTTCGAGCACGAGACGGGGCACGTCTCGCTCGAGCTTGATCTGACAGCAGAGCCGAACCGCATCCTCATTGCCGAAGATGTCTAGCACGTCGAGTTCGTCGTCTTCGGCTGCGGACAGGCCCTCGGCGCCCTCGACGACCCGAACCCGGCACGTGCCACAGCTTGCGGAGCGGCAGGAATAGGGCACGTCCGCCTCGGGATGGT
>JBCCZL010000588.1:0-6333 GCA_039187775.1 Myxococcota bacterium | reverse complement strand
TTCTCCCGGGCCTTCTCCCGGGCCTTCTCCCTCCAGCCGTCCTCGCGGTACGTCGAGTACCGCTGCGGCGTCTTCCCGTTCGAGGTCCGCGGGAATCCACCACTTTCGAACGCGATCCATCACCTCTGGTGACCGATGCGGGCTAACGGCCCTCCGGTGACCGACGTCGGCGAAGCGCAAGGAACGCAAGCAACACGAGGGCGAGCACTCCCGGAGTGGAACCGCCCGCTTGGCAGCCGCCGTCGATATCGCCGTCGCCGCCGGTGCCCATCGGAGTCATCATCGGCGGCGGGTCGTTCGACGTCCGGGGCCGGCACTCGAAGTCTTCGCACACCTCACCGTCGGCGCAGCTGTCCTCGTCGATCGCCCCGTCGCAGTCGTCATCGAAAAAGTTGCAGGTCTCGGGAAGCGGGTCCCCCGGCTCGCAGGTGTCGGCTTCGCAGGTCCGTGCATTCCGCCGACACCAGCCCTGACCGCACTGTGGTCGGACGCGTTCGTCGACATCGGCGTCGCAGTCGTCGTCGAGCAGGTTGCAGACTTCCTCGACGTTCGGATTGATCATCGGATCGTTCGGCGCGCAGTCCCCGGGCAGGGCCGCCCAACGGCCACCCGCTTCGCTGCACCCGAAGAACGTCTCTCCGCTCTCGCGTTCGGCGAGGCTGTAGTAGCCATCCCGATCTGCATCGGGATAGTGCGTCGTTGGCACCGCGTTGTCGTCGATCACCCCGTTGCAGTCATCGTCGCGCTGGTTGCAGACGTCGGTCGCGCCGGGAAACGCCATCGCGTCGGAGTCGTTGCAGTCGTCACCGGTCGCCGCGAACCCCGGCTCGGGAGCTCCCGCGCAGAAGGTCTGCGGGCGACTTTCTCGACCGAAGCCATCACCGTCGAAATCCCGGAAGTAGACCTGCGGCTCGCACCCGTAGACCAGGTCAAAGAACTCCTCGGTCGCCTCGTCTCCACTCGACCGGCCGTTTCCGTTTCCGAGGACGCTCGATACGTCGAAGCGCACCGCTCCCGGCGTGGCCGGAGCCGTCCACTCAAAGAGAAACTCCGCCACGCCGCCGGAGACGTTTCGGGGACCATCGTGCGAGAGGCCGTTCTCCGAACGACTCATGCCTCCGCCAGAGACCGCGGCGAAGTCCCCGTTCGACGGGAGCACATAGATCCCCGCCACCGACCCCGATCCGTCGACCCGGACGGTAAACCGCGCGGTCGCGCCCGGGCTGAGCGACATCGGGGTTGAGGTGAGGGTGGTGGTCTGGGTTCCGCTTCCGTGGCAGCCGTCGCAGCCGACGAATGAAACGCCCCGCGAAAACGCTTTGGCCGAGCTGGGTTGAAAGGCCCCCAGCGCCAGTGCGAGGGCGCCGCAGATCGCAAACGTCCGAAGCGGGTACTGCATAGACCTGCAGCCTATCACGGGTCGGTGACAGGAATGAGAAGCTCTTGGAAACCCATGCGGCAGCTTCCGATTCGCAGACGGAGCTCGCCTGTGCCACGCACCGTTGCACGCCATACTTCTCTCCCTCGGTTTCCCCGGCTTCGCATGTAGTAGAGAGCCGAACTTCCGTCGTAGAGACCTCGCCCCCACCCATCGAGGTGACCGAGCGACTGGTGCGCACTCCGCGCGTCGGCGAGTGTGCAGCCATGAGCCTCGGCCTGAACATAAAGCGGTTCGTTCCACGGAAGTTTCTTCGCCGAGGAAAGCACATAGGTGGGGAGGTAGCCGTGATTTTCAATGCGCACTTCGATCTCGTGCACTCCGTCGCGGGATCGAACCGCCGGTGGGCTGACGATCACCCTCGGGGCCATCGCCGCGACGCGAAGAAACATCGCGCTGTGCTGCTCACACACCTCGGCGAGCTTGGTTCGTGGTGGGTTCCATAGGCCAAACCGAGGATCGATGCCTCCAACTTCCACCTTGCCGAGCTGCGGATGATCCACCGGGGTCCACGGAGGAAGCGCATCGCCCTGGTTGTGCTCCCGGTCCCAGGCGGCGAGTTTTTCGAGCTCGGGGCGTCCGAGGCGGGTGTAGCGATCCACGAAACGCTTGGGACGCTCGAGGCCTACCTGCTCGAAGAGGTCCCAGAGCTCGCACACATAAGTAAGGCATCCGCGGGCGTGGTAGCTCCAGTCCGTCAGATCGCCGTGAAGGGGCTTATCGGGCTCGTAAGTAAACTCTTCGAATCCGCTCACGGTGGGATACGACGTAAACTCCTCACCCCATGCCTCGATCTGGCGATACAGCGCAAGATCGGAAGGATCCATCTTGCTGTCGGGATGGTCCCCGAGGGGGCGAATAAACACGCCGCCGAAGGTGTGGAGGTTGAGCCACGCGAAGATATGGGGTGAGGCCTCGGCGAACTCGACAACCGCCCGAGACTCCGTCTCGCTAGCGGGAAAGCGACCGGCACCGATCTGGTCATACTCGGGAGCCCAGCCGTACGGAAAGTTGCGATTCAGGTCCGGCTCGTTGTCTCCGATGAACGACGGATCGGGGATGCGAACGCCGTCGAAATTCTCGATCCGGCCCTCGGGATAGAGTTTGTAGAACGGCCCTTCGTCCTCGAGGCTCCGCGGAAGCAATAGCCCGTCGTGGTCGGGCGAGGCCACGTACTCGCCGGTCGGGTCTTCGACTCGCATCACGAGAGCGCGGCCGTCCCCGTCGATATCTTCGCTGACCCAGTGGGGATGAAGCTGATTGACGCGAGCGTCTCGCGGAACCGAACGAATATATCGCCCCGTCTTGAGCACCGCTTCCGCACCGTCGGGCGACATGCGAGGCATCACGTAAAAAAGAACCTCGCGCAGGGTATCGGCCATATGGGACTTGAGGCCGCCCGAAGTCGCCGCGGGGTCGGCGTGCAGTCCGATCACGTCCTCCGCGATCGCGAGGGCGACCGACGAGCCGCAAAGCTCGGAGGCGTGCATGTTTCCATCCACCCATACCGCCGGCCGAAGTCGATCCGGCTCTCGGCCAATGGTGAGGAGCCACTGTTCCCGGCCTTCGGCGGTTGTCGTGAGGGTGGTCAGGCGAACAAACGCCGGGAATGCTTCGGCCCAGGCCTTGAGTTGGGCGGTGACCTCCCCGTGGTCGAGGTAGTCGTTTCGGAACCCACGATGAAGACCACGGACGTCAGTCACGGGAAGCCTTCTGGCGCCCCTCGTCTCAGGACGCAAGCGAGAGGAGCTGTACGAAGGTTGCGCATTGCGAAACCGCACGGGAAATTGGAGTGCGAAGAAGAGTTGGCGCTATCTTTGCGGCCGTTTTGGGGCTGGCTGTGGTGCTTTCTCCTACCTTACGGATTGCTACGTTTTGGGGTGCGATCGTCTCGGTCGCCCTATGGTATTTCGGCACACCTGTGACCGTTAGGGCACAGGACGTGAGTGACGCCACCGCTCAGCACGACGAGGCGGACGAGCCCGCGGACCGAGGGTTCGAGGCCGCCGCCGTGGATGAAGAGGACGGGACCGGCTGGGCGGCGTTTCCGTTTGGCCTCTACTCGCCTGAGACTCACCTCGCCCTCGGGGCGTTCGGAGTCGCGTTCTTTCGCATGCCGGGCGAAGCGGAGGACACCCGCACTTCAAGCGTTGCGCTACTTGGCCTTGGGACCACCCGAAGCCAGGCCATCGTCGAGCTGATCCCCGAGTTCTACTTTGACAGCGAACGCTGGCACCTCTGGACCAAGTTCGACTTTCGGCTCTTTCCCGACAGCTACTTTGGTATCGGACCGACGGCCCCCGAGGCTGCCGAGGAGCGCTACGATGCGATCAGCTACCGCTACCGGATGCTTCTCCGCCGGCAGCTCGTCTCCGCGCTCCGGATTGGGTTCTGGGCCGACGCCCAGCACTTCACGATCACCGAAACCATCGATAACGGGGTCTTCGATCGCGAGGACGTCCAAGGCGAGGACGGCGGGTTCACGCTGGGCCTCGGTGCACGCGTTGATTGGGACACCCGCGACAATCCCATCGATGCCCGGAGTGGCGCCTATTACCAGGGGTCGTTTACGAGCTGGCTCGCCCCGTTTAGCGACCATACGTTCAGCCGCCTGACGTTCGATCTTCGGCAGTACGTGACCCTGACCGGCACGCACTCGCTCGCCTTTCAGCTTTACGCCGACCTCTCCTTCGGTCGCCCACCGTTCTACCTGATGCCGGGCATCGGTGGTCCGTATCTTATGCGCGGCTACTTCGAGGGCCGATACCGAGATGCGGGCGCGGTGCTCGGCCAGGTCGAGTATCGCTTCCCGATCTTCTGGCGGTTTCGGGGCGTGGCGTTTGTCTCGGCGGGCGAGGTTGCCCCTCGAATCGATCAGGTCGACCTGAGCAATCCAAAGGTGGCGGGCGGGGGAGGCCTTCGCTTCGTGATCAACGAAGATCAGCGCCTTGCGGTTCGGGCAGACCTCGGCGTCACCCCCGAAGGCTGGGGCCTCTATCTAAACATCTCCGAAGCGTTCTAACGCCTTCGTCGGTCGACAGATCGAAGGCCGTGTTATTCGCGGCGGAGGTCGATGTTGAGGATGATGACGCCCTGGCGCTCGACGGTGACCGGTCGGCGTTGCTCCTGATACCCATCGGCGGTGATGACCACCTCGTAGCTCCCGGGCGGGACATCCACTTCGAACGTTCCGTCTTCTTCGGCGGTGGTCTCTTCCCCAATGGGCTCGACACGAACCGTGGCCTGCACCGGGTCTCCGCGGAAGCTCTGAATGACCCCGCGGATTTCCGCGTCGGGAAGATCCCGCTCGAGCTCCACGCTGACGTCGGCCTCTTCGCCGGGTCGAATCGTGGCGGTTCCTTCGCCTTCTCTGAATCCGTCGGCCCGAACCGTGAGCCGGAGGGGGCCGCCCGAGGGCACATCTTCCATGACAAAGTCGCCGTCGGTTCCGGTGGTCACCGGCCCATATTCGTCGTCGCCCCGGTTTGCCGTGACTTCGGCGCCGGCGATCGGTTCGCCGGCCTCGTCCACGATCCGGCCGTGGAGATCACCGGGCTCACCGTCCGCCTCTACGATGCGGTCCGGGTCATCGGGGTCGATGTCCGGGCTAGCCGCGACACCCGGCGTGGGAAAGCGGAAGGTTGCTCCAAGGAACGCCGAAAACCGTGGTTCGATGGGTGCAAGTGCGCCCGTCACCTCGGGTCGGGAGCTCAACAGCGCTTCGATGCGAGCCTCGAGCTGGATCGCGTCCCCATCGGCGACCCACAGCCGGCCCCCGGCGCCGATGCGCATCGGCGAGGCCCCGACATCTGGCGCGGCGTCGCCGATCAGCAAATCCCAAGTCCAATCCGCGTAGATTTGGACGGGCCCGGTTCGAAACGCGCCTCCGGCACCGAGAAGAACCGCGTTCGAGTCGCTCACCCCAAGCGAAATGCGGTCGGAAGGACTCAGCCGGTTGGCGTCGGGGGCGGACTCGGCGCTCTGGTCGATCCGAAACCCTGCGTTGAGGCCGAGAGTGAAGTCCGGAGACACGTCAAACCCAGCCATCGCCACGAGGTCCACGGTGGTCGCTTCGAACACCAGCGACGGTGCGTCGGACCCGGGAATCCAAACCGTTGCCTGGGCTCCGATCGAGGCACCCCCGAGATCGTACTGGCCTCGAAGAATCAGGCGCGGATCGCCCACGAGGCCGTCGTCGCTCTCCGAGCCGACGGAGTGTGTGTCGTAGCGGCCGTCGAACTGAAGCGCGACGGAAATAAAGTCCACCGGCTGCACCGATGCGGCGAGCCGGCCACTGAGGCGAGTGTGGCTATCGTCGGCGTCGAGGACCGACTCGGTGATCCCCACCCCGCCCCGTAGACTCGCCGCGACCGGCCACGGTGCCACGGAGGGAATCGCCAAGCGGCCGAAGCCCGGAAGGGCGTTGGAGGAGTGGCCCAATCGGGTGTCGGGGGCATCCTGCGCGGCCGCGGCCAGGGGAAGGCCCGCGGCGAGTAAGGCCAAAACACAGCGGGTGGCAAGGGAGAATGACGGAATCGCCTGACCCAGAATACTCCGCACGGCTTGGATGATATCCGTGGATGCCCGGTTTCACCAAGGAACTTCGACCATCGTGACGCTTGAAGCCGCGGGTGGTTGCGAGCCGCCCGAGGTTGGCTACGCGGAGAACGAGGCGCGGAGGGCGGGCCACTCTTGTCGGGCCCGAACCGCGGCGAGATCCGAATCGTCGTCGAGGAGCTCCACTCGGTCAAAGCCGGCCTTCTGAGCCTTCTTTAGCCACCGAATCGCCCCGTCGACATCTCCGGCCTTCGCGCTGGAGCACGCGACATTAAACGCGCGAATCGGTTTACCGTCGCGCTTGAAGAGCACTTCCCCGAAGACCGCGGCTTCATCGA
>JBCCZL010000587.1:0-6365 GCA_039187775.1 Myxococcota bacterium | reverse complement strand
TCGCCATCGCAGCTGTCGCCGCCGCCACTGTCCCCCTCGCAGGCGTCCCCGCCGCCACTGTCCCCCTCGCAGCCCCCGCCCCCGGAGTCCCCGTCACACCCGCCGTCTGAAGAATCTCCCTCGCAGCTATCCGAATCGCAGCCCCCCCCGCTGCTCCCCGAAGTACTGTCCCCTTCGCAGTCGGCCTCGCAGCTGGAGTCGTAGTCATCGTAGTAGTACGGGTCGCGGCTCCGAGGGCGCGGCGGTTCTGGGTCACGCGGCGTCATGGGGTTCCGGACGGTTGGGCAAGCGTCGAAGGCGCGGACTTCGATGCCAGCCTCGGGTAGAGGGCCAAAGAACACTGGCGACACGCAATAGGCCCGGTCCCAGCTGAAGCGCGCGCGGGTGAGCCGGCGTACCTGATCGTCTTCGGTGCCAAGCACTTCATCGGACCCGTGGTCGACAAACTCCAGATCGAACTGGCCATCGCTACAGCCACAATCGTTGTCGAAGGGCACCGGCAGCCGAATCACCCCGCGAACGCTGGTGCTCGAAAACACGGGTACCTGGTCCTCGAACTCGGTGTAGCGTGCGGTGGCTGCCCGATCGACGAGCGAAACATCGATCTCGACCTGCGCGGCGGCACCCCGGTCGGTGTCGAAGGTCGTGTACACGTAGAGGCCGTCCGGAGTGTGGGCGCTCGTCTGGGTGCTGAAGAATCCCCAGGTCGACACTTCGGCGGGTTCCGGTGCGACTCCGCCATCAAGGCACTCTTCACTGAGGCACACCACGCGCTCTTGGTAGAAGTCCAGTTCGACGTAGCCGCTTTCGCTTCGGCCGTCGCAGCTCAGAAGGACAAACACCAAGGGAGCGCGCTTGAGCAGAGGCCTCAGAAGTGCCACGTCGTGCCCCCAAGGACCTGAACGGGGCTCGACGTGCTCAGCCCGAGCGATTCACGAAACTCGCTGAGCGGATCGTCGGTAAACTGATAGCGAACGCGGAGCCCGACCGAGAGCAGCCGGAACATCCGAAACTGGACGCCGGCTGCGAGGGCGGCCATCGCGTACCACTCCTCACCTTCGGTACCGAGATTAAAGCCTTCGAGGGACGCGGTCGAAAGCGCAGCGCCACCGACAAGGTCGAAGTGCAGTCGAAGGGGCCCAAACACTGGAATGTAGGTGCGGAGGCCGAGGCCCATGCCGAAGTAGGATCGAGAGTCCTCGTACGGTCCGGTCGCGAGGAGCCCTTCGGAGCCAGCGAAGCTGAAGCTGAACTCCGCGATCGCGTAGAAGCGGAGCGGAAAGCCGCGAAGCTTGCCGCCGACCCCGAGGATGCCGGCCATCGCGAGGTCGAGGTCGTCGCCCGCCGCGATGCCCAGCTGCTGCTCAGCGATGAAGTGCGTTCCGGGTCGCCGGGGCCGCGGGGCTTCCGCGGGAGGGGCGTGGACATTGACGTTGACCTCGACGTCGGCCGGCGCTTCCTCCTCGACGAGATAAACCTCTTCGGCTCCGGCGACGTAGTCCCCGGTTTCGATCGCCGCGGATTCGAGGTCGGCGATGTTCGGTTCCGGTTCGATCGGCTCGAGCTTTTGGGCCCCGGCCGAGGAACTAAAGGCCGAAAGAAAGAGGACAGAAGCGAGAAAAGGGAGATGGGTTTGAATGGTCTTCAAGCGGGGTGCGTCGGAGGTCACGTTGCGGTACTGCGCAACCTACGTGCCATGCGTGATCGAGTACGCATCGCCGAAGCACCTGTGAGTGACACACCACAGGTGTGAACCTGCCGTGGGAACGCCCGGTGACAGTCGGCAGCAGAGGGTCATTGACCGCGATGCGTTGACTGCGGTCCATTGACCGCGATCCGTCGAACGCTATTCGGGCGTTTCGTAGCCAAACATCGCGTAGCGCCAAGGCGATGCGTCGAGGTGCAGATGGTCGGCGTGGCGTGGGCGGGGCGGCCCCACAATGCCGCGAAAGATGTCGGGCCGGGCCCGAAGCCGTTCCGCGAGTCCGTGGAGAAACTCTGCGTGGTACGCATCTCTCCGAAAACGGGGACCCCAATGGGTTTGCACTCGAAGCCGAAACGCTCGCCGCATTCGTCGCGGCATGTTCTCGGGACTTTCGACCTGTCGTCGGAGGGGTGGAAAGTCGAACCCACGAAGGTCGAGGGCATTTCCAAATGCGTGCTCGCTGATTCGCCCACGTCGGCCTCGCGAGGTGCGGCAGTTGTACGAACCTCGGTGCACGACCCGCCGGGGGGCTCTCCCGTAGTGCTCCATGCTGTACTCGACCACCAGCGCCTCGAACTTCTTGAGCCGCTCCACAAAGGCGGGGTGGGCCCGAACCCCATAGCGAAGGGTGGGGCTTCGATAGCGGATGAGCGCGTCCGGGTCGCATTGAAGTCGCTCGCCCTCTTCGAGAAAGCGTGCGGTTTCGTCGAGCGGGTGGGTTTCGGGGGGCCAGCCGCTAAAGAACGAGTGATGTTCGATTCCGGAGCCGCCCTCAGCGGCCGCGACCCCGGGAAAGAACGGAAGCGCGCCGAGGACAAGAAGAGTGGGAAGCCTCACGCTCCCCTCAACGTAGTCTGGACGGAGCTCCGGCGCACTCCCAACGGACACCTGCGCCCGCTGGTTTGTTCCCGACCCTCCCCTTCAAGTGCGTCGACGTCAGCGCCGAACTTCGCGGCGCCGAACTTCGCGGCGTTGAACTTCACAGCGCCGAACTTCACAGCGCCGAACCTCACAGTACTTCGCGGTGGTCGCTTGCGTACTGACGGAGGGTGCGTGGCGGGTTGCCGGTGAGCGTTTGCACCGTGTCGAGGACCGCCGACGCACCGCCGGCGCGGACCGCAGCGAATAGATTCAAGAGGAGCCCCACGTAGTCGTCGGCCATTCCTGCACCCAAGAGCTGGGTGCGGAACTCGTCATCGCTCACGTTTTGGTAACGAATCGTACGGCCAGTGGCCTCGCTGAGCACACGCGCCGCGTCTTCGTAGGTCAGCGCCTCCGGACCGGTGAGCTCCCAGGCAGTGCCGTCTCGTGAATCGTCGTTGAGTACCGCCAGCGCGGCGTTCGAGATGTCTCGGGTATCGAGGAACGCGGTGCGGCTGTCTCCGGCGGGAAGTGGAATGACGCCGTGCTTCAACGGCTCGCCCCAGTAACTCTGAAAATTCTGACTGAACCAGGTGGGTCGAAGGTGCGCCCAGCGAAGGCCGGAGGCCTCGATGGCCAGCTCCACGCGCCGAAGTGGGATATCGTCGCTCACCTCCACACCTTGCGCGGTCATGGCGATGACCCGAGACACGTTGTGCTCCGGCATCGCCCGAATAAACGGCTCGAGAAGACCGTAGGCATCGGCATGGCCACCAGGGCTCACTTGGAAGACCGTGCTCACGCCTTCGAGCGCGGCGGGAAAGGTGCTCGAGTCGCTCAGGTCGAGATGGCGCGGGGTACCCGGCCCGTCGTACTGTCTCTGATCGCGGGTGGCGGCGAACACCGTCGTTCCCTGCTTCGCAAGACCCTCCGCGACTCCCTGGCCCACCGTTCCGGTGGCGCCCACGACAAGTATTCCAGTCATCGAATCCTCCTTGAGGTGACGAACTTGGCGGTGGGAGACCCTGTTCGCCATGACCGGAGCGCTCGGATCCATATCCGAGGCGCTCGCCACCTAGACAGTCGGTGGTGTGCTCCGCATATCCAAGGGAATGGATGTACTTAGCGACATCATTCGCGCGACGAGCCATCAAACGGTACTGCTTGCCCGATTCGACTATTGGGCGCCCTGGGGAGTGTCCCTGGGCTCGGCGCGAGCCGCTGGCCTTCATTACATCGAGGCCGGCTCCTGTTGGCTTCGGCTCGAAGACAAAGCAGTGGAGCTTCGCCAGGGTGATGTCGTTTTCCTTCCCCACGGAACGCCGCACTCGCTCTCGGATTCGCCGACCCGAACATGCCAGCCGCTTCACGAGTTCCTGGCCGAAGAGCAGGCCACGAAGGGCGAACTCACCGCACGAATCGTGTGCGCCCGAAAGCTCTACCGCACCGATCCACCCGAGCTGCATCCATTCCTGCGCGCGCTTCCTCCGGTGGTCCATGTGCCGAGTCCGAGCGTGAACGCGTGCCCCACGCTGTCGCCGTGCCTTCGGCTTCTCCTTCAAGAAGTGGGCAATCTTGCGCCCGGCCACGCAGCGGTGACCGAGCTCCTCTTGGAAGCGTTTCTCGTATATGTGATTCGCAACTGGGTCGAGACCGAAGGGGGGCTCGATGGCTGGCCGGGAGCGCTCCGAGACCCGCGGATTGCCCGGTCCCTAAGCGCGATGCACGACGAGGTTCACGCGGAGTGGTCGGTATCGTCCCTCGCCAAGGTGGCGGGCATGTCGCGCGCTGCGTTCGCAAAGCGGTTTCGCGCGCTCCTCGGCAGTGGGCCGCTCGCGTATCTCACCGAGCTCCGGATGCGGCGCGGGGCCGAGTATCTTCGAGACACCGACGACACGCTTGCCGAGATCGCTCAGCGGGTGGGGTACACCTCCGAGTTCGCGTTCAGCCGAGCGTTCAAGCGACATGTGGGCTGCGCGCCGAGCCACTATCGCTAGTCCTTCACCCGCGTGACATTGCTCACCCTCGCGACGGATCCACCACCGTCCGCCGCACCGACCGCTTCGCTGCCTCCACGAAAAACCACGGGGAATCCACCTCGGCTCGGCACAACGGCCGGCGGCGCCTCCACCCCGATCATCGAACAAGCTCACGCGGGTGAAGGACTAGCTGGTTCTACGGAAGAAAGGGGCCGATATCGATGGGGTCGGTGGAGTCTTCGGGTGTCGACAATACGGTGGCCTCGAGTTGCCGAAGCTCGAGGGCGTCTGCATTGATCGCGCGTCCGCGCTGGATTGCAATGAGCGCCGCGTCTCGATCGCCCACGCCGGCGTGAAACACCGCGGCCATGTAGCTCCGCCAGAGGAGCTGGGCTCGGGTTTCGGTCCGAAGGGATTCGGGGCCCAAGATTCGGTACATCGTCTGCCAAGACTTGGCTTCGGAGAGCTGGCCCGGTCGTCGGTCGTCGGCGTAAGCGTTGTTGACCATCGCCTGATGAAACTGACCGGACGGCACGAGCGTGAAGTACGCGGCCTGAGGAAGCCGAGGGTCCATTTCGACAAACACCGGTCGGAGCGCGGCCAGATCCTGGAGATCGCTGACCCTGAGTTCATCTTCCAAGAGGTACGACCGAAGGAGCGGTCCGAGCTCGGGGTCGGCGCCGGCAAGCTGGTTGGCCATGCCCGGGTAGCCCGAAAACGGCAGTGGCACCAACGTCACGTCCGGCCGAAGCTGCTCCACCGTCGACCGCGACCAATGGCGAAACACGGTCTGCGGATTGTGGGCGATCACCACCGCGCGGGGCGGAAGGGTCCGATAGTCGAGTTCATCGAAGGCATCGGTCGCTGAGAAGCGGGCAAGGTTGCTCGAGTCCACATTGCGGTAGATCTGCGCAAGGCCAAGGGCGGCGGCGGCGAGCGCGACGACCACTGCGGCCCGGCTCGGTCGCCGCTTGTCGGCGCCGGCCACGAACCGAAGCATGACGCCGACGAAAGCAGTGGCGCTCGCTGCGACCGCGCCGAATGCGGGCATGAGATAGCCGAGGGCGTCGGGGTTCGAGCGGACGAATCCGAGCCAGGCCCGAGCGCCGATGAACACCACCAGAAGGACGCCCCAAATCGTGCCGATGCGTCGCGCCCCGGGCGTACGGAGTAGCGCGTACAGACCAACCAGGCCCATGAGAAGTGGAATCCAGTGCAGAGTGTCGACCATCTGCACGCCGACGTCGAAGAACCGCTCGAGCATCGGCTGCTCGAGTTCTGTTCCCTTGTCCTTCTGAAACACCTTGGCGCTCAGCACCCAGTAGAAGCGCTCGATGGTCACCGGGTCGCCGAGGTTCATTCGTGTTCCCGCGGTGGCGCGGACCGGAAGGAGCACGTAGGCGGAGAGTCCGATCAGCGAAAAGCCAAAGGCGCCGAGGACGGGCCGATAGCCTCGGGCGCGCACGATGCGGGCCAGGGTTGGCGCGAGGGCGGGAAGAAGGAGAAACGCAAGGAAGTGATGGTTTGCGAGCGCGAGGCCAAAGCTCAGCGCCGCGACGTATACCGGCTTGATGTCCTGCGTCGGCCAGGCGGCTTCGAGGGCAATGATCCGCTCGAGCACCACGAAGGTCAGAAGCGCCTGAAGCGCGTACACTTCTGGGCGCACCGCCTGAAACCACCAGCCGTAGGACCCGGCGACGAGCCAGGTCCCACCAAGAGCCACCGGGATCACCACCCGGTCGGCGCTGATGCCGAGACTCCGAAGGGTCGTCTCGATGCTCCGGAACATGAAGAACGCCGCAAACGCCGCCGCGATCGCC
>JBCCZL010000586.1:0-6389 GCA_039187775.1 Myxococcota bacterium | reverse complement strand
CCTTGATCGTGGGCAAGGCGGCCCGAATGCGGGTGTCGTCGGTGATCCGCGTTCCGTCGAGCGGGACATTGAAATCGACGCGGATGAAGACGCGCTGGCCTTCGAGGTTCAGGTCGGAGAGCGATGGAATGGTCACGCTGAGATCCCGCGCTCAGGCGATGAACTTCGCGAGGTCGACCATCCGGTGAGAAAATCCCCACTCGTTGTCGTACCAACTCTGGACCACCACGAGGTCGTCGCCGACGACCTGGGTCTGTGCCGCGTCGACCACCGAGGACTCACTACGACCGTTGAAGTCGGTCGACACGAGCGGTTGTTTTTCGAAACCAAGGATGCCCTGAAGCGGTCCTTCGGAAGCCTCGCGGAACGCCGCGTTCACCGCGTCACGGGTGGTGGCTTTTCCGACCTGCGCGGTGAGGTTGACCAGCGAAACGTTGGGGGTGGGCACGCGAATCGCCGAGCCGTCGAGCTTGCCCTGAAGCGCGGGAAGAACCAGGCCGACCGCCGCGGCGGCTCCGGTGGTCGTCGGAATCATCGAAAGCGCCGCGGCGCGAGCCCGCCGCTTGTCCTTGTGGGGAAGGTCGAGAATGCGCTGATCGTTGGTGTAGGAGTGCACGGTGACCATGTGGCCTTTGACGATCTCGAAGGTCTCGTGGAGCACCTTGGCGATCGGGGACAGGCAGTTGGTGGTGCACGACGCGTTGCTGATGATCGCGTGCTTGTTTGCGTCGTAGCCGTCGGTGTTGATGCCGACGCAAAAGGTCCCATCGACGCCTTTGCCCGGTGCGCTGATGATCACTCGCTTGGCGCCCGCCGAGAGATGCTGCGATGCGCTTTCCTTGTCTCGGAAGCGGCCGGTGCACTCGAGAATGATCTCCGCGCCGAGGTCCTTCCACGGGAGCTTGCTCGGGTCGCGCTCGGCGAGTGAACGCACCCGGGTGCCGTTGATCACAATGTGGTCATCTCCATCGAGAGCGACCTCTCCAGCGAACGGGCCGTGGACCGAGTCGTACCGCAGGAGATGAGCCAACATCTCGTTGTCGGTTAGGTCGTTGATGGCAGTGAGCTCGAGGCCCGTGTCGTTGGACGAAAGGAGAATGCGGGCAATGCAGCGGCCGATCCGGCCAAATCCGTTGATCGCGATCTTGGTCATCGTATCCCTCGTGGAAAGAGGGGGGACCTTATCAACGGGCGGCAAAGAAGGGCAGGGGTTCAAACGACCCAGCGCGACTCATCTGCGGGAGTCGAAGCGACCCATCGAACGGCGCTCCGACATCGGACGGCTCTCCGACAGCGAATGCCTCTCCGACATCAACGACTCTCCGACATCAACGACTCTCCGACATCAACGGCGCTCCGACAACGGCAGAGCGGCGACGAAAAAGGCCGCCCTGGACGGGCGGCCTCTTCAACGGGTGCGAGTTTCGCTTCAGGAGACTTCGCGGTCGTTCCTGAACTCGCCGGTGACCAGGTCGAGCAACTCATTGGTAAAACCAACGATGTCGGTTCGGTCGTAGCCGCTGGCCTTGAGCTCACGATAAACGCTCTTCGCGAGGATTTTTAGCGCACGCTTTTCGTCGGCGGCGCTTGGTCGAAGGCTGGGTCGGGGGGTTGTGTGTTCACTCATGTCGTGTTCCAGGGCCCTCACTGTCCAGGCCACTATGACAGCGGTGTCATACAGGCTTCGTGCCAATCCAACACTCATCGCGGGTGTTGTCCGATAAGTTAGTTGTTTCAGTTGCTTAGCCAGAACCGTCGACCTGGCCGGAAATTCAGGACTGACCAAGTGCGTAAGGAAGTGCGCAAAAATCCCAGAGGTGGGTGCGTAGCTCGCTACGCGTCGCCAGTTGGCGAGCCCCCAAGTGCGCGGGTCTAACCCGCGGAGCTCACGCGCTCGGGGTGAAAGTCCTTGTCGGCCTCGCCCGGCTCGTCGGTGGTGGGGGCTTCCTCGCGGGTCGGTTCCGGCAGGTCGTCGGCATCCTCCCGTGGCACGATGCGAGCTTCGACGTAGAGCCGCATGTTCCGAAGGGCTTTGTCGAAGTTGTATTCGGCGTCGTGGGCTCGGGCGACAAAGTAATAGAGCTCGGGGTGGCGACGCGCGTAGTCCTCGTCTGAACGAATCAAGTCTTCGAGTTCGTCGATCGCGTTTCGATAGCGCGTGGGGCTGCCCTCGGCGGCCTTGTAAAGGAGATAGCCATAGAGGAACCGAAGGCTCGGGCCACTGTGAAGCCGAAGGGGTCGAGGAATCTCCTCCATCGCCGCGAGGGCAGTGCCATATGCGCGGGCATCCACCGACTCCCGCACCGTTTCGAAGCCCTCCGAGAGCCGGCGCGCGGTTCGCGCGTCGAGCTCGGGGCCGGGCACCGGCGGCTCGATGGCAATCGCGGGTTCCTGTTCCTCGCTGAGAAGCATGCGAAGGACTTCCGCGGCCACGAAGGTCTCCCGCGCGTTTCCAAACTCCGAAGAAGCGCGCACAAATTCTCCCGCCTCATGCTTTCGACCATGTGCCACGAGGGCCATCGCCATTTCGGCGTAGTTTCGAGCGGCCTGTTCTCCTTCGCCAAACCCGCGAATCTGGTCCTGAAGCCGGCCGTAGGGCCAGTCCGGCGAGTAGATATTGACGAGGTAACCTTCGTAGCGCTGGAATCCGATGAGGTCACGAGGGGCAGCGAACTCGATCAGCGCGTTGTCGTCGGTATTGAGCGGGGAGGGGACCCGTCGGCAGCTCGGAAGCTCGCAGGGCATCGCCGGGTCGTTGCTCGACGCCGGGTCCGGCACCCACTCGCGGCCACGGAAGTGTTCTTCGACCCGCGTATACGAATAGACCTCGTCTCGGTTCGACAGGAGCACCCGCGCAAAGACATCGAAGGGCGAATGAATGTAGGCGCGTTCGAGCTCCTCGGCGGCCTGAGGAAGGGCGAAGGACTGACGCACCCGCTCGAGGTCCAGCGGGAGCGGCGAGTCCGATCCGAGCATGATGGTGTCGCTCGACAGGTCTTCGGCCGAGAACACGACCACGTGGGCAAACTGGTCGGCGAAGGTTCGATAGATGGTCTTGATGTTCTCGGGACTGAGCTCGTAGAGCTGGACCCACTGGCAGTAGATGCCGCCCGGGCGGAGGCGCTGCTTGGTGATTCGGAAGTGGTCGGTAGTAAATAGGTCGGAGACGCCGGTGATCCACGGGTTCGACGGCTCGCTCATGATGAGGTCGTAGCTCTTGTCGGTGCTCGACAAGTAGTTTCGGCCGTCGTCGTTGATGATCGTGAGGCGCTCCGCCTCGGCGTAGGGAAACTCGCAGGGGGTGTCTTCGTCGGAGTCGTCGCAGCCGGGATAGCTGAGATGATTCACGTCGGCGAAGTAGAACGAGGCGCGAGGAATGCTCCGCTCGAGTTCCACGACGTCGACCGACTTCACCGGAAACTGGAGCGCCGCGCCCACCGATACGCCGGACCCGAAGCCGATCACCGCGACATCGAGATCCTCGGGACCGTTTTCGTGCATGAGGAGCGGAAAGCCCGCAACCATGATCTGGGTGGGCATATCGTCGCCGTTGGAGGCGTCGACCTTGCCGTTGTTCTTCATCGCGTAGTGCCGGCCCCAGCGCTCGACGGTCACCGTCGTGGACAGGCCGTCGTGATAGAACATGAGGTCGGGCTCGCCCCAGTTTTCGGTGTCGAGGACATCTTCGGCGAGCGAAATCCGGAACACCCCGAGCGTCATGTTGCCTCGGTTCCAACTGAGAAACCCGCCGTGGTTCCAGCCGCCCAGAATCAGGATCGCGCCAAGGGCCGGAATGAGTGGCGCGAGCAGATACACCACGGCCGCATGCCAGGCGGGCATCGTCGTGGGCTTTGCGCTCGGCTCGGCGTTTCGGTATGGACCGGCTCCCGTACTCTTGGCCTTGTCGGTACCCCGACTTGCCGAGCGAAGGAGCCAGGTCACGCCGGGAACAAAAATCAGAAGGGCCACCGCCATCGCGATCGCGTTGCGCCATGTCCAGAGCGGGTGCAGCCCGAGAAAGATCAGCCCGAGGCACACGCTCGAAAGGACATAGCGACGGAGGAAGTAGGTCGCAAACAGTCCACTGAGCCCAAGGCCGACCATGGCGATCCCCAACGGGGTGAAGCCATCCACGAGGAGGAGCCCAAGGGCAAAGGCGCCGACCCCTGCGCTGTAGAGGGCCCACTTGGGCATGGGCTTCTGCGGCCCCTCGCCCGGCTCGGCCGCGCTCACCACGAGCATTACCAGGGCCAGGCCAAGGTTGAGGAGGATGCCCACGATGAGCGTGGCCTCCATGCCGAGCCACGGCATGAGAATGAACCCCGGCAGCCAGGCGCCGATGATCGAACCGACGGTGTTTGCCGAGTAGACCGCGCCCACGTCTTTGCCGATTTCGCCGCCCCCGCCGGTCCAGATCCGAACGGTGAGGGGAAACATTGCGCCCATGCCGATCGCGGCGGGAAGGGTGCACATCCCGGCGGTGAGGAACATGAAGAACTGGACCGTCCCGACGTGCTCGGGAAGGTCTTCGACGGTAGTGACGAGCGACGCGAACGCGAACGGAATCTCGTCCTGGAACAGATAGTTCGCGATGGTCGACGCCGCGATCAAGAACTGCACGCAGGCGGTCATCAGGACCACCGACCGGCGAAGCAGCAGCATCGCGGCGAGGTACACCGAGCAGCACGACACCACCGACGCGATGATCAGCGGGAGGGGACCACGAATCCAAAGGAAGTTGATCCACGCCGCGACCGGGGGGACGGCGATGATGAGGAGGAGGACCCAGCTATTGCTCTGCGCAAAGCTCGGCACTGCAGTGCGTGCGGACTGGCTCCACACGATGGCCCACGCCACACCGATCGCGATCACGCAGGGCAGGACGATCGCTAGATATGCGGCGGCGTCGGACTCGGTCATCCAAGGCAGGCACGCGAGGCACACGAGGACGATCGCAGCCACTGCGGTGACATGAATTCTTGCGCGCCCAGAGACGAGGTAGGCGGAACAGAGGGCGGAACCGCCGGCGATGCCGATCAGGAAAGTCTCGAGAATGAGCGCGAAGGAGTAGATCGACGAACCGATGGTCATCGCGAGCGCGCGGGTCCACACCACCTCGTAACAAAGGGCTGCGGCCCCGGACGCGGCGAATACAAAGAACGCCGCCTTGCGCGCGATGGCGGGAATCGGCATCGAAGGCTCGACGGCCGGAAACGGCTCGGCATCGGCCGACTTGGACGGTTTCGGGCTCTTTTTGTCGGTGTTGGACGACGACTTTTTCTTGCGGTCGGGTTTGGTTGAACCCTTGGCGCTCGATTTCTCGTTCGTGCCGGAACGTCGTCTCTTTCTCTTCTTCGACAGAGAAGAACCCGTCTCTTCGGCTTCGTCCTCGACCTTGCGGTCGGCCTTGGCGGCGTCGGCGGCCGATTTGCTCGCGACCTTCCGTTTCCTCCGCTTTGACCTCTTCTTCTCCTCATCCTTTTCTTCGGCGTTTTCTTCGGCGTTTTCTTCGGCGTTTTCTTCGGCGTTCTTCTCCTCAGTCGTGTCGTCGGCTTCTTCTTGCCGCGGGCTCGGTTCTTCGTCGGAGTGCGTGGCGTCCGCCGCCGGATCCCTCGCATCGCCCTCGGATTCGACGGCGAGTTCACCGCTCACCGGCACTTCCGCCTTCGCCCGCCGGGGAAGCCACTCGAGCTTCTCGCCCGGACGCAGCTGGCCCCGGAGAAGCACCCGATGGAACGCGAAGATGCCGAGCCCGAGGAAGAAGTTCATCGAGACGGCGACCACATTGGTGATGGTCAGGCCGACCGTTGGCATCAGAATGAAACCGGCGAGGTTGATGCCGGCGACCGCGCCAAAGGTATTGATCGCGTAGAGGACGCCAACATTCGAAGCGGCTCGTCCCGCCCGCTGGTCGGCCTCGACAAAATGGCGAGCGAGAAGAGGAAGCGTTGTGCCCATGAGCGTCGTCGGGACGAGCAGAATCGGGAGCACGATCACGAAGCGGAGCACCATGAAGCCGAACGACTCGGCGCCCAGGGAGTTCCGGAAGGTGGCGTTGAGACCGGCGATCCAACCCTCCGGGTCGACCATGAACGGGAGCAGGATCGCCCAGATCCCGACGAGAATCTCAGCGACGCCATAGGTGATGATCGGGTGCTTGATCCGGTCGGCGTAGCGCCCGGCGATCCAAGCGCCGATCCCCAGCCCCATCATGAAGGCAGTGATGACGGAGCCGATCGCCACCGTCGATGCGCCGAACACGTGGTGGAGCATCCGGGACCAGATGTTCTGGAAAATCAGGCTGGAAGCGCCGCTCAGAAAGAAGGCGACGTAGGCGGCGTTGCGCACGAAACTCCGTTATCGGCTCGAAGGGGGGACGCGGTTTGGGG
>JBCCZL010000585.1:0-6393 GCA_039187775.1 Myxococcota bacterium | reverse complement strand
GGCTATGGTCCGTCCTCCGCGGAGGCGGGGTGGTTGTCGCGCACCTCGCCGCTTTTCTACGTCCGCGAGGCCCGCGGTGGGCTCAAGCTGCTGGCGAAGGTTCCAGCGCGCCTTCGCGATGGCTCGGACGACAAGGTCCGGGGCTCGAAGCTCGTCGCCGCGGACTGCGCCGTAGGCCTCGAGGGAAGCTCGGAAAGCGCCGAACCGTTCGGGACTCTCCCCCCGAACAGCGTCATCGAGACCCTCGAGGTCGGCCGCTCGAAGCGCATCGATCGCATCGTCCCCTTCGGTCTCCTGAATGGCTTGAAGAGCGCTCGCGGTATCCGTCTGAAGTTGGCGAAGCCCACGTCGAGGTTCGATTTCGGCCGACGCAAGTTCTGCACTCAATGCCTGCCACCGATCGACGGAGTCGCCCGTGGGTGCGGACGCCGCGAGGGTCTGGTCCTTCGCAAGCGCGTCGGCGACCGCGGCCGGATCGAGCGTCAGCCCGGGAAGTTCGTTGGGTGCGACCGGACGCGGCATGGCCACGAGGACCGCGCCGATGCCGATTCCCGCCGCGAAGGTGACGATCGCCGTGCCCGTCGGAGAGCCGACGCGTCTCTTCTTGGCGTTGGCGGTCGCTGTCTTGGCGACGGTGGTGGACGTTTGGTCGTCGTCTGTCCCGTCGTGCGTCGCATTGTCTTCGGCCATCTTGACTAACTTCGCGCCCAACGATACAGCTCGGCCGCCCCATGGAGAATGACCCAAACGGCCGTCGCGTTCATCAACGCTACCCGTGCGATTTCGCGGTGACGCTTGTCGTCAATGAAGCCGACCACGCCGGCAAGGCCAACAACGTGAGCCTTGGGGGAATGCTCATCGACGGAATCTCCAACTTCCCCTACGGCACCAAAGGGACGCTCCGCTTTCAGCTCCCCGCCCTGAAAGAGGAGACCGAGGTCGCAGTGACCGTTCGCTGGGTGACCGACGCGGGTATGGGCGTCCAGTTTGGCAGTCTCCGCGCGCTCGAGGTGTGGGGCCTCAACGAACTCTTCAAGTCCATCAAGGGTTAATCCTCTGGAAAGACTGGTCCTCTAGAAAGACTGGAGGCCAGCTCGTTCGAGACGGACCGAGGTCGCGACGGTGATCGATGTCATGTGGACGATCGTCGAAAGCTGAGCGCCCTGCTGAAGCACGTTGACCGGGCGGCGCATGCCGAGCACGAGCGGACCGATCACGTCGCCGCCTCGGGTGGCGGTGAGGAGCTTGTAGCCGATATTGCCCGCCGCCAGGTTCGGAAAGATAAGGACATTGGCGCGCCCTTGGAGGTCCGAAAACGGGTAAGGCGCGCGGAGTTCGGGCACGAGCGCGACATCCGCCTGCATCTCGCCGTCGATCATAAGGTCGGGTCGGGTCGCCTTCACGATCGCGGTCGCTTTGGCGACCTTGCGGGAATGAGGGTGCTGGGCGTCGCCGAAGTTCGAGAACGAAAGCATCGCGACCCGGGGCTCGATTCCCAGCGACTCAACGAGGTCGGCGCTCAACACTGCGATCTCGGCGAGCTCCTCCGCGTTGGGGTCGATGTTGATCGTAGTGTCGGCGAGGAACATCGCCCCCTGGGAGGTGATCACCATGTAGAGGCCCGCGGCTCGCCGGACGCCTTCGCGGACCCCGATGATCTCGAGAGCCGGGCGAATTGTCTCCGGGTACGCCGCGGTCAGGCCGCACACCATTCCGTCGGCGTCGCCGCGACGGACCATCATCAGTCCATAGCGGGTGCGACTTCGCTGCATGTGACGAACCGCCCGGCTCCGAGTGAGGCCTCGGCGTTGCCGCGACGCCCAATACTCTTCGCTGTACTCTTCGAGCTTGGGCGGATGGTCGCGAGCGATGAGCTCGACGCCGTCGAGATTGATCGCGAGCTCCTCGGCGCGTTGTCGAATCACCTGCTCTCGCCCAATGAGGATCGGTTTGGCGATATTCTCGTCGACCACGATCTGAGCGGCGTGAAGAATCTTGTCTACCTCGCCCTCGGGGAACACGACCCGCTTCGGTGACCGCCGGGCGAACGAGGTGATGCCCCACATGACGCGGCGAGTCGGGGACTGTCGCCGGGCGAGTTCCTCTCGGTAGGTGTCGACGTCGAGGGTTCGGGTGGCCACGCCGCTTTCCATCGCCGCCCGGGCGACGGCGGGCGCCACCCAATAGAGGCCGCGCTCATCCACCGGTTTGGGGATGATGTACTCGGGGCCAAACTTCAGCGCCTCGCCGCCGTAGGCGGAGACGACCTCTTCGGGCACCCCCTCTTTGGCGAGCTCGGCGAGTGCCTTGGCCGCGGCGAGCTTCATCGGCTCGTTGATCTCCCGGGCAGAGGTATCGAGCGCGCCGCGAAAGATGTAGGGAAACCCAAGGACGTTGTTGACCTGATTGGGGTAGTCGCTTCGGCCAGTGCCCACGATCGCGTCGGGCCGTGCGCGCTTGGCGACGTCGTAGGGAATCTCTGGGTCGGGGTTCGCGAGGGCAAAGATGATCGGCCGATCGGCCATGCTCTTGACCATCGCTTCGGTCACGAGGTTTCCCTGGGCGAGTCCACACATGACGTCGGCGCCCTTCATCGCGTCTTCAAGGGTGTGCCGGGGATCGCTGGCGGGCTTGGCGAACGGCGCGCGGAACGGGTCGAGCTTGTCGCGGTCTTCCCGCACCACCCCGTGCCGATCGATGAGGGTGACTTTGGACCGCTTCACCCCAAGCTCGATCCAGAGATTCATGCAGGCGATCGCCGCCGCTCCAGCGCCGATGCACACCACTTCGAGATCAGCGAATGCTTTGCTCTGAATCTCCGCGGCGTTCATCAGCGCGGCGGCGGAGATGATCGCCGTGCCGTGTTGATCGTCGTGAAACACCGGGATGTCCATGCGCTCCCGAAGCGCTTGCTCGATAAGAAAGCAGTCGGGCGCCTTCAGATCCTCCAGGTTGATGCCGCCGAAGGTCGGTTCGAGGGCGGCGACGACCTCGATGAACTTGTCCGGGTCCGCCTCGTTGACTTCGAGGTCGAAGACGTCGATGTCCGCGTAACGCTTAAACAGAACGGCCTTGCCCTCCATCACCGGCTTCGCGGCAAGCGGACCGATATTGCCGAGTCCGAGAACGGCGGTGCCATTGCTGATCACCGCCACCAGATTGCCGCGGCCGGTGTACTTGAAGACCGTGCTTGGATCCGCATGGATCTCTCGACAGGGTTCCGCGACGCCCGGCGAGTAGGCGAGCGACAGGTCGCGCTGGGTGGCGACCGGTTTGGTCGGAACGACTTCGAGTTTTCCAGGGCGTCCCTCGGAGTGATAGTCGAGGGCGTCTTTGGGGCGGATCCGAATGGGCATAAAGATCAGTCGTTCAGCACGAACGTGACTTTGAGGGCCACGCGGTATTCGGAGATCGCTCCGTCGTTGACGACGACCTTCTGGTCCTGGATCCAGGCGCCCTGCACGTTCTTGAGTGTTTTGCTGGCGCGCGCGACGCCTTGTTTGACCGCGTCATCGAAGCTCTCGGATGACGATGCGATGATTTCCGTGACTCTGGCTACAGACATGAAGGCCTCCCTGATGTGGATGACAGACCCGGCAGCATAGGGAGATCGTGTGCGCCGATCCATGGCTGAAGGCGTCGTGACTCGCTATGATCCTCGGGCCATGGGTCGTCTTCGTACCCCCCTTAGGATCCGCTCGCTTGCTTTCCTGCTCCTCAGTTGCCTCGCTGGACTTGGCCTGAGCTGTGACGACGCCGCATCGCTCACGTGGCTCATCGTGTTCGAGAGCGATGCCGATCGGACGACCACGTCGGTCATTGTTGCCGAGGTCCGGACCGGAGGATGCGCGAGCGATGCCCTGGAGTACACCGAGACCTACTCGCTCACCCTGGGCGATACGCCGGCCATGCCGGGGGAGCTCGAACCGGGAACGTATGGGATCTTCGCTCGGGCGGTCGCGGACAATTGCATGCTCATCGCCGAGAGCTGCGTCGACATCACGCTGCCCCAAGACCAAGATACGGTGACCGTCACCCTGAGTTCCGGGGGTGGGGGTACCAACGTTTGCAATCCGGGTGACATGTGTGTCGCCGGTCGCTGCATTGTCGGGAACATGCCCGAAGGTGGCCCGGACCGTGTCGGCTGCATGGAGGAGGGAGCCGCCTGCGGAACCAATGGCATTTGTCGGAGCGGCTCTTGCTGCGAGGGCTGCTGGGATGGCACCACGTGCCAAGGCGGCTACGCGGGGAGCGCCTGCGGGTTCGGCGGGGCGGAGTGCACGACCTGTGCCTTGAACGAGCGCTGCAGTCTGCCCGCGGATGGAACCCAGCCGGAGGCCGCGAGCTGCGTTCCGATTCCGTCGCGTCAGTTTGCAGCGTCCAATATGAGCACGCTGCTCATCGATGAGACCGGCGCGCTCGAGACGACCGGGGACGACGGCAACGACCAGCTCGGACCGAACGATGCGAGCCTCGAGTTTCAGCGGGCAATGGGGGTGTCCCTCATGCGCGCATCGATGAACCAGTTTACGAGCTGTGGAATCGAGCCGACGGGTGAATTGCTTTGCTGGGGACTCAATGCCAGTGGAAGCCTCGGCGTCGGCGATACGACGTTCTCCAACCGGCTCACCACACCCACTCGGGTCGGGGTGGATCGCTGGCGTGAGGTCACCGCGGGCGAACAGTTTCTCTGCGGCATCAAGGAAAACGGAAGCCTCGAGTGCTGGGGCAGCAATGCCCGGATGCAGCTGGGACGCCAAGGCGGTCCCGCCGCTGCTCCCGTCGCCCTTTCCATCGGTGGGCGATGGGCCCGCGTGTCGGCCTTTGGCAGCCACGTGTGCGCGATTCGCGACGATCGCACCCTTTGGTGTTGGGGGGCGAGTGACCGCGGCCAAACCGGCATGCAGTCGGACATGCCGATCGCGCCAACTCAGGTGGAGACCGCGAGCGATTGGATCGAGATCGGCAGCGGATTCGATCACACCTGCGGGATCCGCTGGACCGGCGGCCGGACGCTCTACTGTTGGGGCGAACGCTTCGAGGGGGTGATGGATGGCTCGAACCGGCTTGGTTCCGGGCCGGCCGCGCCGGAGATTCAGGGGGTCGTGCAGGTGCCGGACCGAACCGGCTGGCAGATGGTGGTTGGCGGAGAAGCCCACAGCTGTGGGATCGGAAGCAGCGCGGACGGACCGAGCACGCTTTTCTGTTGGGGCACAGGGCTCAACGGTCAGCTGGGACGCGGCCCGATCGACGCGGACATTCCGCAGGCGCTCATGGGGCAGGGCTGGGAGTTTGTGGAGGCGGGCTGGATTCACACCTGTGGGGTGCGGAGCGGCGAGTTCTTGTGCTGGGGAAGTCCGCAGAACGGGCGCCTGGGCATCGGCATGACGATGATGGGTGCGATCACCGAGCCCACCGCAGTGGTGCGGCCCTAGGCTCGCTTCACGCCCGGCTAAAAGCCGGGGTCGACGGCGCAGCCCTCCCGAAGCGCATCGCCGCCATCGGGAGCGAAGGTCTCGGGGCAGGCATCGAACTCGTCGGGCACACCGTCGCCGTCGGCATCGGGGAGCGGACAGCCATCGGGCTCATCGCCAGGATACGGCCACATCGATTCCGAGGGGCATGCATCGACGGGGTCAAGCAGCCCGTCTCGATCGCGATCCCGCGCAGGGCACCCTTCATTGCTCGTATCCATGTACTCCCCGAAGGGAATCTCCGGGCAGACATCGCGTTCGTCTGGAACCCCATCGAGGTCCTCGTCGGGAAGCGTCGATTGGGTGCGGGCGAGCGGCATCAAGTTCGCCGTGATCCCCGCCATCAAAAGGACCGGATCGTTCTGGCCCGGATCGGGAACGTATTGAAAGCGGAGATATGGGCCGAGGCCGAGGAGGCGGGTGAACTGAAACTCGTAGCCGGTAGCCCAATCGATCCCGTGCCGGTTCACCCCGCCCGAGCGCCCAAACGTATGATGCGCATCGATCCATCCGTCGCCAGGCAGGTCGAACCAGCGCGTCCAGTGAACGCGAAAGCCGAGCTGCGAACCAAAATAGAAGGTCGTAGGGAGCTCATCGGCGATAAGCACAAAGGTCGTGGCTCCAAGATGCAGGCCTAGACTCGGGATGAGACTGAACTCACCATGTGCGCTTCCTCCGAGGCCTGGTGCGTAAGCATCGCGACCGAGCGAATCGATGTTGGTGACGAAGTAGAGCTCGAAGTCGGGCGTCAGGCGTTCGAGGAACGTTCGGTCGTCCGCCGATGCGGTCGCCGGCGGTGCCGACGAGGACGTTGCCCAGGGCCATGCATCCGAACATGCAGGTGGTGTTGATCGACATGACGCGTCCGCGCATGCGGTCGGGGACGAGGAGCTGGATGGCGGACCAGCTGGAGGAGAGG
>JBCCZL010000584.1:0-6402 GCA_039187775.1 Myxococcota bacterium | reverse complement strand
TTGCCGACCGGCGCCTCGATCGGACCGAAGCCCTTCGCCAGATCCGAGAACTCGAGCAGCGTCTGGCGGACGGCCGAAGCGCGGACCCGGACAGCCTCGAAGACGCGCTCCGAGAGCTTGGGGAAGACCTCCGGAGGGCTGAAGTCACCGAGGCGGCATCCGAAGCTCTCCGAGACGCCAATGCTGCGCGGGCCGAGCAGGAACTCCGGGAGCTTGCCGAATCACTCCGAAACAACGCGCTCTCCGCCCGCGAACTCGAGCAGCTTCGTCAAGCGCTCGCTCAAGCGGCCGAAGAGCCCGAAAACAACCGTGAAGAAGAGATCGAGCGCCGCCGTCAGGAGATGGAGAATCTGCTCAACCGGCAGCGCAAGCAGCAGGCATCGGAGCGGGAACGCCGTCTTCTTCAGCGGCGACAGCGCGAACTCGATCGCCTCCGTCGAGAGCATCAGGAGGCCGAAGAGCGGCGACGCCAGCTCGAACGGCTTCGTCGCGAACTCAACGAAGCCGCGCAGGACCTCCATCGGGACCGGCAGGACCAGGCCGCGGAATCCATGGATCAAGGCGCCCAAGACCTAAACCGAATGGCCCAGGAGCAGCTCTCGGAAGAGCAGATGCAGCAGCTGCAGCGCCAGCTCGAACAACTTCGAGAGCTCATCCGCCGACAGCAACAACAACAGCAAGGGCAGCAGGGGCAGCAAGGCCAACAAGGGCAAGGTCAGAACGGGCAAGGCCAGGGCCAAGGTCAGGGCCGAATGGACCGCTTTGTCCTCCGCGCCCAAGGCCAGGGTGGGGAGTCGATGCCGATCGTGGGCCCCGACGGCCAAGGCCAGCAAGGGCAAGGGCAGAACGGGCAAGGGCAGCAGCAAGGGCAAGGGCAAGGGCAGCAAGGGCAAGGGCAGCAAGGGCAGGGCCAAAACGGGCAAGGGCAAGGTCAGGGCGCAGGGGGCAATCAGCGGGGACCGACGAAAGCGCTTCAGATGGGCCAGGGCGGAAACGCGCAGCTCGAGATCCCCGGTATGGGCCAGGGCCAGGGCCAAGGCCAAGGCCAAGGCAGCGACGTCGGACCAGGCATGGGGACCGGGCATGACGAGACGCTCGCCGAGAATCCGACGGATATCGATTCGACGCGGCAGAACGTGAGAGTCGAGGGTGAGCAGGGCGAAGGGCCGAGCCGGAGCGAGGTGATTCTTAGCGCCGCCGACCGCGGGTTTGCCAGCCGCTCCTATCGCAACGTGTACACCGACTACTCCAATCACGCAGAGGAAGTTCTCGAGCGCGACGAGATTCCCGCGGGCTACCGATTCTACGTTCGGCGCTACTTTCAGCTGATCCGGCCGCGCGAAGGAGGCGAACCGTGAGCGACAGTCCCGAGCGTCCGGAAGAGCTCGTCGAACATTTCCGTGAATCGGTCGACGAAGTCCGCACCGAAGTCGGCAAGATGATCGTGGGCCAGCAGAACATCGTAGACGGCGCCCTCACTTGCCTTCTTGCGGGTGGCCACGCGCTCCTCGAGGGCGTGCCCGGACTCGGCAAGACCATGCTCGTCCGTTCTTTGTCCGAGGCCCTCGACCTGCAGTTTTCGCGCATTCAGTTCACGCCCGACCTCATGCCCGCAGATATCCTCGGCACGACCGTGATCTCGGAAGCCCCCGAGCCAGGAAGCGGCCCTCGGTTCGAGTTTCAGCCGGGACCGATCTTCGCAAACATCGTTCTTGCCGATGAGGTAAACCGAGCCACCCCAAAGACTCAGAGCGCACTCCTCGAAGCGATGCAGGAGCACTCGGTCACCATCGCGAAAACCACCCACAAGCTCGAGCAGCCGTACATCGTTCTCGCCACCCAGAACCCGCTCGAAATGGAGGGCACCTACCCCCTCCCGGAGGCCCAACTCGATCGCTTCCTCCTCAAGCTCCACGTCGAGTTTCCGAAACGCGAGGCGCTTCACGCGATCCTCGACCGCACCACCGGAGGCGACGCCCCCGAAGTCAAACCCGTCCTCGACCAGGATCGGATCCTGCACATGCGGAAGGTGGTTCGCGATGTCGCGGTCGCCCGCCACGTGCAGGACTATGCGATCCGGATCCTCGAGGCGACCCACCCCGACCACAAGAACGCGCCGGACGAAGTCACGCGCTACGTCCGCTTCGGAGCGAGCCCCCGCGGCGCCCAGGCGTGCCTCATCGGAGCCAAGGTGCAGGCCCTCTTCGACGGCCGCTTTAGCGCGTCGACCGAAGACGTGCGCAAGATGGCGCTCCCCGCGCTCCGGCACCGGGTGATCCTGAATTTCGAAGGCGAAGCCGAGGGCGTGGCCACCGACGAAGTGCTCGGGGCGATCCTGAAGAACGTCAAAGAGACCGCCGAAGGCTAGAGCTGCCCCATGTTTGGCTGGCTCAAGAGCAGCAACGCGACCGCGAGTCGCTCGGACAGGGGAGAGCTCTTTGACGAGGAGTTCCAGCGGCGCCTCGAGTATCTCGCCATCATCTCGCGCCGCATCTACGCCGGGCGCACCCGGGCCGAACGCCGCTCTCGGAAGACGGGTGCCGGCATCGAATTCGCCGATCACCGCGAGTACAGCCCCGGCGACGACTTTCGCTATCTCGATTGGAAGATCTATCAGCGCCATGGCCGCCTCCTTCTTCGACTCTTCGAAGAGGAGGAAGATCTCTGGGTCTACGTCATCGTCGACACCTCGCGTTCGATGGGCTTCGGTAACCCTCCGAAGATTCGCTACGCAAAGAAGCTCGCGGCGGCGCTCGCCTACATCTCACTCGCCAACCTCGACCGGGTGTCGGTGCTGTCGTTTACCGATGCGATGACCGACCGGCTCGCCCCGACCCGAGGCAAGAACCGCATCTTCAAGGTGTTCGAGTTTCTCCGACCCCTGGAGGCCGAAGGTCAGACGAGCCTCGCCGCATCGCTTCGCACCTTCGCCGCCCAGAACAAGCGTCGGGGAATGGCGATTCTCATCAGCGATCTCTACGACCCCGAAGGGTTCGAGGCCGGCATCAACACGCTCCGCTACGCGAAGTTCGAGCCGTATGTGCTCCATCTCTTCGACCCGGTGGAAGTCCGCCCCAAGCTCCACGGCGACGTCCGCCTGGTCGACAACGAGACGGGGGAAGTTCGCGAGGTCACCGTCACGCCAAGAATCCTCGACCGCTACGCAAGAGCGCACGACGCGTACCGGAAGCAGATTGCCGATTTCTGCACGAAGAAGCAGGTGAGCTACTTCCCGATCTCCACTGACGTCCCCTTTGACGACGCCGTCCTGAGCATTCTTCGCCGCGGAGGCATGGTCGGTTAGCCGGCCCGAACCGCTATGGAACTGACCGGGCTCTCGCTGGCGCAGACCCTGGGTGTCCTCGCCGCCGCGGGGGCCGCGGTGCTCGTGCTCTATCTTCTGAAGCTCCGCCGGCGTCAGGTGTCGGTTCCCTTCGTCAAGCTCTGGGAGCAAGTCCTCGCGGAAAAGCAGACCACCCGACTCTTCTCCCAGCTGAAGCGGATCCTCTCTCTCCTTGTGGCCCTCAGCATCGTCGCGGCGATCGCGTTTGCCCTCGGCGATCCCCGCTACGCCGGCGCCACTGCGACCGGCCGAACCCTCGTCGTGCTTCTCGACGCAAGTGCATCGATGACCGCAACCGATGGGTCGCCGGACCGGCTTGCCGATGCGCGGGCGGCGGCGACCCGGATCATCGACCTCACCGGCCCCGCGGACCGGATGCTCGTCGCCCAGATGGACGCGTCGACCACTCCGCTCACCCCGCTCACCGACGACCCGCGGATTCTCCGCGAAGGTCTCGAGGAGGTTCGCGCCACCGACGTCGCGGCAAATCTCGACCGGGGCCTCCTGTTTTCCCTCGATGTGCTCCGCGCCGAATCCGAGCCGGAGGTCGTCGTGATCTCCGACGGCAATGTCGAGGCGAGTCCGGCGGTGGCGGAACGGCTGTCCGCGGCGGGGGTGAAGGTGTCCTTCGTGCCGATCGGGGAAGGCGAGCGCAACGTGGCGATCACCGCCTTCAGCGTACGCCGCTACCCGCTCGACAAATCCCAGAGCGAGGTCTTGGTCGAGCTCTGGAATCCGAGCGAGGCGGACGAAACTGTGGAGCTCACGTTGTTTGGCGACGAGGAGCCGGTCGATGTTCAGCGGGTCACCGTCCGGGCTGGCGAACGGCTTCGTCGCTTCTTCCGAAATGTCTCGGGCGCCGACCAGACCCTTCGCGCGGCCCTTTCGTTGGGCGAAGGGGTGAACGACCAGCTTCCCGCCGACGATCAAGCCTACGCCCGCCTTCCCGAACGCCGTCGGGCCCGGGTGCTTGCGGTGAGCGAAGGCAACCTCTACCTGTCCGCCGCCCTCCTCCTCGACGAATACCTCGACGTCACCGAAGTACAGCCCGCCGACTATCCGGTGGAGGGCGACTTCGACGTCGTGATCTTTGACGGCATCGTGCCTTCGGTGCCGCCCGAGACCCAAGCCCTCTACCTCTACCCCAATGTCCAAGAGGGCGAAACCGGCCCGCTCGAAGTGCTCGGCGATATCGATGGCCCCTACTTCGAAACCATCGACCGTCGGCACCCGCTCACTCGCTGGACCGCGCTTTCCGATACCAATATCGCGACCGCCCTGGCCGTCCGCCTCGAGCAGGGGGACCGAGCGATCGCGCGGGACAGTTCGGGCCCGCTCCTCGTCACCGGGAGCCGAAACGGGCATCGCTTCGTCGCGTTTACCTTTGACGTTCGCCGAAGCGACCTTCCACTCCGCGTGGCGTGGCCGCTCCTTCTGCTCAACACCGTGAACTGGTTCGTCGAAGAAGACGCCGGCTACGTCTCGAGCTATCGAACTGGCGAAACCTGGTACATCCCCGCGCCCGAGTCCGCGTCGGTGGCCACGGTGGAAGATCCCTCCGGGGAGTCTCGAGAAGTTCCGGTCGTCGAAGGACGCGCGGTCTACAGTGGGACCCGGGCGGGGTTCTACACCCTCCGGGTGGGCGAAAACGAAACCGTGTTCGCCGCCAACCTCGGCCCGGGCAACGAGAGCGACATCGCGCCGCAGCAGGAACTCGCGCTCGGCGAGGGAGCTTCCGCCGGCCAGCCTTCCGAAGGCACGGCGGGCGTACGCGACACCCTCTGGATCTATCTGGTGTTCTTCGCTGCGGCCGTGCTCTTGGCGGAGTGGTTCACTTACCACCGGCGGTGGACGGTATGAAGCGCTGGATGCTCGAGCTCGCGGGCGTGGCCGTCGCGACGGTGCTCTGCCTCGTCGCGCTCTCCCAGTGGATCGACGCGACAACCTTCCGCTGGGAAAGCGGCGGCGAGACCTACGAGCTCCTCGAACCATCGATGCTCCTCCTCCTCGCCGCGGCGCCGTTTCTTGTGTGGGTGGTGCTGCGATCGCTGGCCGACCTTCCGGGGATTCAGCGGGTGCTCTCGATCGTGCTTCGGGGGTTGCTGATTGCGACGCTCACGCTCGCCCTCGCGCGGCTCTCCCGAACTACCGAGGCCACCAAGGTGAGCACCATCTTCCTCGTCGATGTCTCGGACTCGGTCACCGACGAAGGGCTCGAAGAGGCCCGGCGCCACGTAACGGCGGCGTACGAAGCCAAAGGTGAAAACGATGTGCAGCTCGTCACCTTTGCAAAAGATGCCCGCGTCGTGTCGATCTCCGAAGGCGTGACCGCCATCGAAGGGCTCGCGCGGCCCGAAGACCCGGACAGCCTCACGGGGTCGAACCTCCAGGCAGCGCTCCAGCTCGCCTACGGGCTCTTTCCTCCCGGCCATCTCCGTCGGGTGGTGCTGATTTCGGACGGCGGACAGACCGAGGGCGATCTTTTGGCCGAGGCCGGACGAGCCAACCGGTTTCGAACGAAGATTTTTTACCATCCGTACCGAAGTGGAGCGCCCGCCGAAGTGGCGGTCCAGGATCTCGGCCTCCCCGACCGGATTCGAGTGGGCGACCCGTTCTTTGTCCGCGCCGAGATCTTCAGCAGTCGCGATACCAACGCCCGGGTGCGCCTCTATCAAGGAGAAACTCTAAACGGGCTCGACGGGGTCCGCGACATCGAACTCACCGCCGGTCGCAACGAACTCACCTTCGAGTCGGTGGTGCGGATCGCGGGCCCGGTGACCTATCGGCTGAACCTCGAGGCGGAGGGCCCCGATCGGTTCGAAGCCAACAACGAGTTCGAAACCTCGGTGGTCGTTCCCGGTCGGCCCACGGTGCTCTACGTCGAAGGCGCTCGCGGGCGCGCGAGCTATCTCGCCCAGGCCCTGACCGCCGCCGACTACGAAGTCGACGTCCGCTCGCCCCGCGGAATCCCGACGAACATGCGAGAGCTCGAGCGCTTCGACTTCTTCATTCTATCGGACGTGTCCGCCGACCAGGTGAGTCTCACGCAAATCGATGCC
>JBCCZL010000583.1:0-6423 GCA_039187775.1 Myxococcota bacterium | reverse complement strand
CTACATCGCGATGGAGTACGTCTGGGGCAAGGACCTGCTTCAGATCATGAATCGCTTTCGGCGGCTTCGAAAGCGGATGCCCGCTCCGATGGTCGCCTGGGTTGCGTCCAAGATGTGCGAAGCCCTCGACTACGCTCATCAAAAGCGGGATCGGCGGGGCGCTCCGCTCAACATCATTCACCGAGATGTGTCCCCCCAAAATGTCCTCGTCAGCTACGAGGGCGAGGTCAAGCTGATCGATTTTGGGATCGCCAAAGCGGCATCGCGCACAACCAAGACCCAAGCCGGCGTGCTCAAGGGCAAGTTCGGCTACATGAGTCCGGAACAGGTGCGAGGCCTTCCGGTCGACTCGCGCTCCGATCTCTTCGCGGTGGGCACCTGCATCTACGAGATGCTGACGAGCGACCGTCTCTTCATGGGCGAGAGCGACTTCTCCACGCTCGAAAAAGTACGGCATGCGGCGGTGCCGGCGGTCATGGAGGTGGCGCCCGAGTGTCCTCAGGAGCTCAATGACATCGTCATGAAGGCGCTTCAGCGCGAGCCGGCCGATCGTTGGCAGACGGCGGGGGAGCTTCATGAGGCGCTTCATCGCTTTTTGACCGGCCATCGGCCACCCTTCGGAACGAGCAAGCTGGCCTCTTGGCTCAAGACCTCCTTCGCCTCCGAAATGTCGAAGGAGAAGGGACGCATGGATTCCTTCGCGAGCGTCGGCCGGCCGTCGGTCCTGGCCGGTCAGCGGCGACGGGAGCCGAAGCCGACGATGGGGCTGGGGGAGCTGCCCTCGCCGGCAAGCCCTCAGCCTCCTCTCCCGCCTGCAGTCAGTCCGGCAGACATCGACGACGACCTCGCGGCGGAGGCCACCGTCGTCAGCGCGTCGCCGTTCGATGAGATGGAAGCGGGCGGACCCGCGGGTCCCGGGGTGGCGACTCCGATGGGCGCCGCGCCTCCGTTGGGTGCGGCACCACCTCCGGGTTACGGTCCACCGGGTCACCCCCATCCAACCGGTCACCCCCATCCGCTGAGTCACCCCCATCCAGGTCACTCGCACCCACCGGGCCAAGGAATGCCTCCCGCGGCTCCCCCCGAACCGGAGATCGCGGAAGAGCCCACGCAGATCTTCTTCAGTGCCGACGATCTTGTCGAGATCGAAGACGACCCACCTCCGAACGCGATGGTGGCAGGTCAGGCCGGTTCGATTCGTCCGACGATGCCGTTGCCCGTGGCGTCGCCGGCCTCCGGTCCGGTTCCGATTCATGCGTCGTCGCCGGCGATTCCAGTGACGCATCTGTCGTCGCCGGGCATGCAAACGCCCCCGCCCCCGACGTCGCCGGCTGCCACCCCGCCGGGGGTCCAATTCCCGCCGGCGCCGTCCGGGGGATACGGCCCACGGCCAGGCTCGCCCACGGCGGAGGTCAGCCGGAGCGCGATCCCCGTCGCCCCTCCGCCGCGCCAGAGCTCGGCCCGAATGATCGCGGTGTTCTGCGGCGCCGCGGTTCTGATGCTGGCGGCAGGGATCGGCGTGGCGTACCTCATCGTGGGCCCCGACCCGGTGGGCACCATCGAAGTCCGAACTGTGCCCGACGTCGCGGCGACAGTGCTGATCGATGACAGTCCCAGCGGTCGCGCACCGCTTCGCGTGCAGCGGATCCCCGCGGGCGAGCACACCATCGAGCTTCAGGCCGAGGGTTTCGAGTCTGCGGTTCGGCGAGTGAACGTCACCGAGGATTCGATCACCATGCTGGAGATCGCGCTTACCCCAGCGCGTCCACGGGTGGCGGCGCTCGACGAGCCACCAGAGGAGCGGGCACCTCCGATCGCTCGGCCCGACCCGGAGGAGACCGAGCCGGAGGCCACCGCCGAGGCGGAAGAGGAACAGGAAGAAGAACCGCCGGCGCGCGCCGAACCGACTGCCGAGGAGCAGGAACGAGAGCGCGAGCGGGAACGGGAGCGCGAGCGAGACCGCGAACGTCGCCGCGAGGCGGAGGAGCGCACGGTGGCCGAGACGGTGACCGTGCCGCGGAACACCAACCCGGTGCTTGGGTCTCGGCCGACTCCTACCATGATCACCGAGCGAACGATGGCGCTCCCGACGGCGTCACCGACGCCAACTCCAACTCCCGCGATGGCGCCGACCGAAATGGCTCCGGCGCGGGGATTCGGCACACTGATCGTGAACACCCAGCCGTGGTCGCGCGTGTTCATCGATGGTGTGGATACCGGCCGGAACACTCCCGCTCCCAACCTCCGAGTGCGAGCGGGGAGCCACACCATCGGTCTTCGGACGGCCGATGGCCGGATGCACAACGAGCGGGTCACGATCACCGCGGGTGAGACGACGCGGCTCATCCGCCGGCTCGAGTGAACGAACCCCCGGTCGAAGTCGAAGAGCCCCCGCACCGAAAGAGGTGCAGGGGCTTATTCAGGAAAGCGATTCGTTCACTGGACCGATTGACGAAAGGACCTACTCACCGACAGTGAACGACTCCCGCGCGAGGACCTCGCCGTCTCGAGTGATCACCAAGGCTTCCCAGCGACCGGGAGTGGTGACGTGCTGAGAACGCATCCAGGTGCGCCACCGAGGAGCCTCCGCGGGAATCTCAAGGTACGTGAAGCCGCCTCGCTGACCGTTCTCGTGACGAAAACCGACGAGGAGTTCAAGGTTCTCTTCGGAGCGGTTTCCCGAGTCTAGGAACGCGTAGATCGGAGGCTCCGCCGAAAACCGCTCGCTGGCGTTGACGGGTTCACGTCGATCGATTCCCCGAGCGACGATGAAGCGACGAATGTTCGCGGCATCGGCGTCTGACATCGAACCCCCCTCGGAGCTAGCATCGCCTTCAACCGTTGCCTCGGCAGCTTCCGGCTCCGGTGTCGATGGACGTTCAGCGCGGCGCGGCGCTTGCCGTTCGGTCTCGGGTTCGGCCATCGCAAGTGGCTCGCTGGGGCTCGTCGGCGCGACCGGAGACTGGGCGCGGGCCGGTTCATCGCCGCAGGCGGTGAGGAGCGGCGCAGAGAGCATCAGGGCAGAGAGGATCGCAATCGTGGTCGTGTTCATTGGGGCCTCCTATGGCGTGGGCCATCGAGAGCACCGCAACGAACTTGCCAATCGCCCCACCCACGTGATTCCAGGGAGTTAGGCGAATGTGCGGGCGAGACGTTGTGTCTGTAGATGTGCGTAGACGCGTACCTTGGCCCACGCTAGCCCGCATCGAACGTCGAACCTCCCGCCGTGTCCGCGACTACTTGGAGCCTTTGGTCTTCTTTGGCGCCTTGGGAGGACGCGACGGTCGGTTCGGCGGTTTCGGTGGCCGCGATGGGCGCGGGGGCCGAGGCAGCCGTGAGCGCCGCTGGTGTACCGCCTGCTCCTCATTGCCGACTTTCAGACGGCGCATGACGGCGAGCTTCTGCCGGTCCTTGTAGCTCGCATGACTCGCCTCCCCCATTTCGTTCTTCTGTTCGGTTTCGCGGTCGATGACCTGAAACTCCGTCTGTACGAAGATGACCCGGCCGAGGGCCCACGCCGCCGGGGGCGCCGAGTCCAGCATGGTATTCGGCAGTCGCACCGGCATATCGACGACAAAATGGACCACCTGATAACTCGGCGCGGTGAACCGGTTATCGACCAAGGTTTCCGCTTCCTCGAGGTCCGGCGAGAGCTGGAGCAGATCGGTCATCGTGCCGAGGTGCGGGTTCGCCTCGCAATAGCTCCGGAAGTTGAACAGCGTGTTCGTCGACTCGTTCGGAATGATGTAGTTGAACGGAAAGACCTCTTCCATGAGGTAGTTCAACGTCGGAAAGATATCGTCCGGCGTACGGGTCACGATCCGAAAGCGGAGCTTGTCGTAGATCTGAGCGGCCACTGTTTCCTGCTTCGACAGCAGCTTCGTATAGAGCGAGTCTTTATTCTTTCGGCCGCCAATGAACTCGAGAATCGGGAGGCCGTGGGCGAGCATTCCGCCGATCACCCGATAGACTTTCTGTTCGACCAGATGAAACACCTCCTGGTCGGACACCGGCAGCATGAACAGGAGCTCGCGCGCCTCGAGATGGTGGATGATGTGCATCACCTTCAAGATCGTGCACGCGCAGAGCTGACGGTGGCCTCGGCTCGCCGCGATCATCAGGAGCTTCGACACGCTGGCCTGCGCGACTGGCTTGGGAATCGGGAAGTCGTAGTTCCGCTTCAGATAGCTGATGGCGGAGTTCTTGATCGTCTCGGAGCGATTGACGTCCGCTGCATCGCCGAGGTCGAGCTCCTGCGCGCGAAGAAACGCTGCCGCCTCCTCTTCGCTGCGAAAGTTTAAGCGGTGCCAATCGATGACCGACCCGCCCCGAAGGAGAAGCCGGATCGCCTCCAGGTCGGCGAGGGTAAGTTCGTCGAGGACCTTATAGGCCACGATGCCTTCGGGCCGGGCGCAGGCGCATCAGCCTTCGGTGGAGGACGCAGACTGCTCGGCCGCGGCGGTGCTTCGCCCAAGGGACAGGGTTCCAACGAAGATGCCCACCGTAATTCCGAGCACCACGAGATTGCCCCAGAAGGCACCGTTGCAGCCTCCGAGCAGGAGACCGGACGCGAGGACCAGTAGAAGCGGCTTGGCGTTCATCATGTGCTCCAGATGCCTACGTGTAAGATAATATCTTACGTTTTGGCTGAGGCGGTCAAGTTCTTACCAGCTCGGCCCCCGGCTGGCTACGTGGTTTGCGTCCCCACATGCCTTGTATCTGCTCGGCTATCGGCGAAACTATCCTCGATCATGACGGATTCCATCATTCCTCCGGAGGCGATTCTTCCGATTCTTCCCCTCCGGAACAGCGTGCTCTTCCCTGCGTCGGTGGTTCCCGTCAATGTCGGACGGCCCCGCTCGGTTCGGCTGATCGAGGAAGCGTTTGGTGCGGATCGGCCGACCATCGGCGTGGTCGCGCAGATCAAGCCGGACACCGAGGACCCGACCTTCGAAGAAGTGCACCGCATCGGGACGGCCGCCCGGGTCCTCAAGGTGATCCGACTCTCCTCGGGGAACTACAGCGTGGTCCTCCAGGGCGCGGGCCGGATTCGCCTGTCGGAGCCGCTCGAACGCCATCCCTGCATGCGGTCGCGGATCGAGCGGATTCATGAACCGCTCCAGCGCGACGTGGAGATCGACGCGTTGACCGCAAACCTACGGGAGGCAGCTCGAAAGCTTGCTCAAGTGCTCCCCGGAGCGACGCGGGAAGCCCACCAGGTGCTGGACAATGTGCAGGAAGGCGGCGCGCTGGCTGACCTCGTGGCATCGAATCTGCCGATTCCCACCGCCGCAAAACAGCAGGTGCTTGAAGAGCTCGACGTGCGCGAGCGCCTCCGGCGCGTCACCGATCTCGTGAACCGGCAGAGCGAGGTCTACCGAGTCAAAAAGCAGATCCACACGCTCGTTCAGGAAGAAATGTCCCGCTCGCAGCGGGAGTATCTTCTCCGCCAGCAGATGAAGTCGATCCGTCGAGAGCTTGGCGAACTCGACGACGACGAGGACGATATCGAGGATCTGCGCGACCGGATCGCCCGCGGCGACCTTCCCCCGGAAGCCGAAAAGGCGGCGAAGAAGCAGCTCAACCGGATGCGGTCGATGTCACCAGCGGGTTCCGAGTACCACGTGTCTCGGCAGTACGTGGAGTGGCTTGCCGACCTGCCCTGGTCGAAGTCATCGCCGGACCGGCTCAATGTGGCCGACGCACGGCGGGTGCTCGATGAAGACCACCATGGCCTCGACAAGATCAAGCGTCGAATCCTCGAGTACATCGCGGTGCGCAAGCTCCGGAGCGACAAGAAGGGGCCGATCCTGTGCTTCGTGGGTCCCCCCGGCGTGGGCAAGACATCGCTCGGGCGGTCGATCGCTCGAGCCACGGGTCGCGAGTTCGTACGGATTTCGCTCGGCGGCGTACAGGACGAGTCAGAGATTCGCGGCCACCGCCGGACGTATGTGGGCTCCTTTCCCGGCCGAGTGATCTCTGGCCTCAAGAAGGCGGGCAGCAAGAACCCGATCATGATGCTCGACGAGGTCGATAAGCTTGGGAGCGACTACCGAGGCGATCCCGCGTCAGCGCTCCTCGAAGTGCTCGACCCCGAACAGAACGGCGCGTTTGTCGATCACTACCTCGAGGTTCCGTTCGATTTGAGTCAGGTCATGTTCATCGGGACCGCCAACCGAAAGGACACCATCCCTGGGCCGCTCCTCGATCGAATGGAGCTCATCGAGCTCGCCGGCTACACCAGCGAAGAAAAGCTTTCGATCGCACAGCAGTTTTTGATTCCGAAGCAACTTTCCGAGCATGGCCTGACGCCGGACCGGCTCGAGATCCTTCCCGACGCGGTCGACCGGCTCGTGCACGAATACACGCGCGAGGCGGGAGTCCGAAACCTTGAGCAAAAGGTCGCCGGGATCTGCCGCGCCG
>JBCCZL010000582.1:0-6435 GCA_039187775.1 Myxococcota bacterium | reverse complement strand
GTCCAGATCGTCGGGACCTTGATGGAGCGAGCGGTAGGGGTGGCCCTCGGGATAAAGCGCCTCACGGACGAACTGCGCAGCCCGATAGGTCGGCCGGCTTCCGTGTCGCTCTTCCCATTCCCGACGGACCACGGCGCGCTGCTGGTCCAAGGTTTCCTGATCGAGATGGTCGAGCAGGTACGCCATGCGATCACTTTCGAGCCACAGCGCGAGATTGAGCCGGCCCGCCGGAAGGACCGCTGAGTAGGTGCTTCGGTCCCCGCCGGTCGTGCCGTTGCCGTTGCCTCCTGCGCTCTGGAGGTAGTCGAAGAAGGCATCCTCCGGGATGTTTCTCGAGCCTTGAAACATGAGGTGCTCGACGAGGTGCGCGAGGCCTCGATAGCCGCGCGGATCGTCGCGAGAGCCCACCCGGTAGGTCAGGCACACCCCGACTCTCGGATGGTCGTGGTTGGGCCGGAGGCGAACTTCGAGACCGTTATCGAGCACGAAGGACACCGGCTCGGGCCGACGCGGGGCCGAAGTCCCGCTCGGCGCCGGCTCGTCTACCAGGTTCGGAGATGTCCCTTCGGAACCGGACCCTTCGGAACTTTGGCTCGGTGGAGCAGAGGTTGCGTCAACCGACTCGTCGTCCCCAGAGTCGTCGTCAGCGGCTCCGTTCTCAACCGCTCCGTTCTCAACCGCTCCGTTCTCTACCGCTCCGTTCTCAACCGCTCCATTCGCTACAGGCCCGTTCTCTCCAGTTCCGCTTTCCGAAACGTCACTCGACTCGGACGATGAGCTGCCGGCTCCGGTCGCTTCCTGAGCCTCTACAGTTCCCGCAGCTAGCGCAAGAAGGAGCGCAATCCCCAAAGCCATCACTGGGAGGTTGGCATCGACGACTCCGAATGTCATCGCTCCGACAGCACCTGCCGCTTCGACGCTCAGAGAAGCTGCTCGAGGTCCTGCTCGATCTTCTCTGGGGTGGTGGAGGGTCCGTACCGCTTCACTACGCGCCCGTTGCGATCCACCACAAACTTCGTGAAGTTCCACTTGATGCGACTCGAACCAAGCATGCCCTTCTTTTCCCCCTTGAGGGTCTGGAAGAGCGGATGGGCATTGGGGCCGTTCACCTCGATCTTCGCGTGCATCGGAAAACTCACGCCATAGTTCTTTTCGCAGAACGCTCCGATTTGGGAAGCATTCCCCGGCTCCTGCTTGCCAAACTGATTGCAGGGGAATCCGAGGACCGCCAAGCCCTGGTCCCCGAGCTTCTCGTGGAGGCGCTGAAGGCCCTTGAACTGCGGCGTGAAACCACACTGGCTGGCGGTGTTGACCACCAGCATCACTTTGCCTTCGTACTCCCCGAGGGACTTCCTGTCGCCCTCGAGCGTCTCGACCTCGATGTCATAAATCGGCGCGCCCATCAGTTACCTCTCGAAGGGAGAGCTTGGGCTCTCCGCCGCGCTTCGCAACCCTTGCCGCTCCCTCCGGGCCGATTCGACCCACCGCTAAGAGCTCATCGTCGGAGTCTTCCGGCCCCAGCGATCCGGCCACTTGCTTGGTCATCGCCGAATACCGGTGCTCGCGATACCCAAGAATTTTGGGCGAATCTCAACGTTTCGTCGGGCCAAATCGATGGCATGGGCTGTGCCTAGCCGGCGCCAACTCGAAACCTGCCTCAGCGAAATGAGAGGTGGACCATGAACCAGGCAACTCGACTGACCAACCCCCGTATCCGAACCCTCCACACCCGTGGACTTCTCCTCGTTGGCCTCGCGGCTCTGGGAGTTGGTTGTGCAGGCTCACACCCCGCGCCGACCACCCCCCATCGACTCGAAGCCAGCGGGACATCGGAAAGGGCCGTTCCTGCTTCCCCCACGACCCCCACCCCCCTCACGGCCGCGGCTCCAATGCACGGTCCGAGCGATAAGCTCTCACCTCGCGCTCGATGGGGAAGTCCCCAGCCCGCACTCAACCGCTGGTGGGAACAACCCGAGGCACCTCCCGGAGGCTATCGACGGAATCAGGGTCACGCCGATCCTGTGTACGGTCCGGCAGGCCACGGACAGACCTATCGCAACTGGGCCGCGGACGGCGAGCGGTCGGGGGGCTCATCGCTTTCGGACAGCTTTCTCTAGCCTGCGCCAAGGTGGCCGGCCACTCCGCTAGCCGATCGCGACAAACGGACTCGGTTTTCGCAGTGGGTTGAGAACTCGTCACCAAAGATTGGCTTGACCCTTCGAAGTGGCACGGCACGTGCCTAGCCGGCGCAACGCAAAAATCACTCCCGACTGGAGAAGAACAATGCATCAACCACGGACTCGCACCGGACGCAGCCCGCTTTCGGCAAGCCACCTCTGGCTCGCGATCACCCTGCCTTCCAGCGGCTGTGCCCATCAGGCTCAGCTCGCCGATCCCTCGGAAACCGTTTGCCACTCGGGGGACGTTTCCACCAACCATCTCCCGCTGGCGCAGCCCAACCCATCGAACCGCGATAAGGACACGGCGTTCCATCACCGCCCGGCGCCCGCTGCCCGATGGTGGGAGCAGCCCGCGACGCCCCCCGGAGGCTATCGCCCACTGCCGTCCAACCGAGATCCCCGCTACGGCCACGGCAGCGACGATCAACGATCGGGCGAGTGGAACGCTCCCGAGATCGATCCTTACCTGATGTCCGATATCTAGCGGCGACGGCGGCGCATCTCGCGACGCATCGCCGCGCGCGCGGCGGTCTTCTTGAGGGTCTCGGACTTCCCGTCCGACTCAAGGAACCCGGTAAAGCTCCGAATCGTCGGAAACCGATACAGATCGGTGATGGAAATTGGCTGGGGGAGACGCTCTTTGATCGTCCGATGCATGCGCACGACGAGGAGGGAGTGGCCCCCGATGTCAAAGAAGTTGTCGTCGAGGCCGATCTTCTCGCGGCCGAGCGTCTCCGCCCAAACCTCCGCCACTTTCTGCTGAAGCTCGCTCTCCGGCGCCACGTACACCGCCTCCGAAACCTGCTGGAGCTTTTCGGGTGGAGGAAACGCGTTTCGATCGATCTTCCCGTTCGGCGTCAATGGCAGCGCATCCAACGCGACGACCTGCGCGGGCACCATGTACTCGGGGAGCTTGTCGCGAAGCGCCGCCTTGATCGCGTTGGCGTCGAGCTCGTCCCGGACCACCGCATAGCCGACCAGTCGCTGGTCTCCCGGCGTATCTTCCCGGGCCACCACCGCCGCCTCGATGACACCCGGCTGCGCGTTGAGGAGCGTCTCGATCTCGCCAAGCTCGATGCGATACCCGCGAAGCTTGACCTGGTGGTCCACCCGACCGAGGAACTCGACGACTCCATCCTCGCGATAGCGCGCGAGATCCCCCGTGTGGTAGATACGGCCTTCGCCGAACGGCGACTCACGAAACCGCTCGGCGGTAAGCTCGGGCCGGTCGAGATATCCTCGCACCACCCCATCGCCCCCGATGTACAGCTCTCCGCTGACGCCGACGGGAACCGGCTCGAGGTCAGCGTCGAGAATGTAGAGCTGGGTATTGGCGATCGGCGTGCCGATCGGAATCGTTTCGGGAGCTCCTTCGACGAGCTGGGTCGCGGACCAAATTGTCGTCTCGGTGGGCCCATACATATTGGTCACGGTGCCCTTCATCCCCGCAAGGTCTCGCGCGAGCGCTGGCGGAAACGCTTCGCCGCCGACCATGAGGTGGTCGATCGTCGAAAGCGCCGCCTTCGATTCGTCCTGAAGGCAGAGCATGCGCGCCATTGACGGCGTACATTGAAGGTGACTCACCTTGTGCTGGGCGACCTGAGCCGCGAATGAGTGGTCCTCTGCGGTAACCTCGACCTTTCGATTGGCCGCCGCCACGACCTCGGCGAGTGGTTTGAGCGCCTCGAGCACCTGCTCGGTGGGAACTCCGAAGTCGATCAGGCAGCCGATTTCGTCGACGCCGATGGCTTTGACCTGGTTCACGCGCTCCATGCACTTTTCAACCGTGCCGAAGAGACCGCTGTCTTCGAAGTAGCGCTCGAAGGCAAACTCCAGAATCGCATCGACTTCCTCTTCGCTGAGCGTCTGAAGGTCGACGTCCATTGGCCCCTTCGCCCCCTCGGGTCGGGTAAACGTCGGAAAGGCCCAGGCGTAAGCCTTGATAAGGCCCACCGCGCTATTGAGATAGTCCTTCATCGGCTGATGCACCGTCGCTCGCACGTCCTCCATGGATGCACCCACAAAGGTGTGGAGCATCAGGGTGACCTTGCGAGAGCTCGGATCGTAGCCGGCTTCTTCGAGGGCCTTTCGGTAGATCGCGATCTTCTCACCGACCTGGTCGATCGACTGGCCAAGAAGATGAGTGAGCACATTGGCTCCCGCGGCCCCCGCCATCTTGTAGGTCTCGGGATTGCCGGCGGTCGTCACCCATACCGGAAGCTCCTTTTGCACCGGCCGAGGCTGGGTGAGCACATCGACCGGCGTTCCCTTGGGCCCGTCAACGGTGACTTTCTCGCCTCGCCAGAGCTTCTTGATGAGCTCGATGTCGCGGAACATTGCCTTCTTGTTGTTGGGCGGCGCGTTCTCCGGTCGAAGCACGAAGTCATCGGGCTGCCAGCCGCTCGCGATCGAGAGCCCGACCCGGCCATTGGAAAGATTGTCGACCACCGCCCACTCTTCCGCGACCCGGAACGGATGATGAAGCGGCACCACGCAGCTTCCCGCTCGAATGTCGAGGTTCTTGGTGACCGCCGCGACCGCCGCTCCGGTCACCGCAGGGTTCGGATACGGGCCGCCAAACGCGTGAAAATGTCGCTCCGGAGTCCACACCGAGTTGAACCCGTGTTGGTCGGCGAACTTCGCTCCTTCGAGGAGGAGCCGATACTTTGCGGGCCCTTCGCCGTCGTCGTTGCCCCAGTAGAAGAGCCCAAAGTCGAGTGGTTTGTTTTGAAGCGCCGCGCTTTGCACCGTGCTCTGGGTCGCTCGGTCCGGATCGCGAAACACCACCACCGAAAAGCCCCGGGTGAGCGTCCAGAAGAGCTCGAGGACCGAGATGTCAAAGGACAAACTGGTGACCGCCAGCCAGGTGCGATCGTCTCCGTCGTGGGGAATCCGATCGTCCATGCCGCAAAAGAAGTTCACGACATTTCGATGTTCGACCATTACGCCCTTCGGTCGGCCCGTCGATCCGGAGGTGTAGATGACGTACGCGAGGTGCGCCGGGTTCGCGGGAAGCGGCTCACGCGCGTCGCTCTCCCTTTCGATCGCCGGCCAGTCGGCATCGATGTGAATCTGGCGCGCGTCTCCCTTGGGAAGCCGACCGCTCACCGAACTTTGGGTGAGGATTACCGGCGCCTTCGAGTCTTCGACCATGAACGCGATCCGCTCTTCCGGATAGGACGGGTCGAGCGGCAAGTACGCGCCGCCCGCCTTCTGCACCCCGAGCGTCGCGACCATGAGGTCAAGGGATCGCTCGATGTGCACGCCCACCAGGGTGTCGGGACCCACGCCCGCCTTTCGGAGATAGGCAGCGAGCCGATTCGAGCGCTGGTCGAGTTCGCGGTAGCTGTAGCTCGCGCCCTCGAACGTGATCGCCGGGCGGTCGGGCGTGCGATCCACCTGCTCTTCGAAGAGGCGGGGAATGGTCGCCTCTTTTGGATAGTCCGCTTTGGTGCGGTTCCACTCTTCGAGGATGCGCTGACGCTCCGGCGACGAGAGGAGGCTGAGGCGCCGAACAGGGGTTTGTCGTTCCGCCTCGGAGAGGGCGGTCAGTGACTTTTCGATGTCCCGAACCGCCGCCGCGTCGAGCCGGCGTGCGTCGTAGTGGAGCTCGAGGGTCGCTTCTTCGCCCTCGGGGATGGCAATCGTGAGCACCGTTCCGTGGATCGGCTCGGAGCGACCCACCGTCAGGCCCACCGGAAGCAGAGCAGGGTTCGTGCGAGCTTGCTCCCGGAGATGGGGCGAACGCGAGATCAGATCCTGCACGAAGCCCCGATAGCGTTCGAGCCGTGCGAGCTCCTTCTCAGTGCGGGTGACGTGCTGGGAAAGCGGCCCTTCCCGGTCGAGGCGTACCCGGAGCGGCATCGAGGGAGCGATGAGGTCCCCCACATCGCGGCGCAGCGCACGAAGCGACGGCGTGGTCACCGCCACATCGAATCGATCCTTTTGACCGACCCGAGCAAGGTAGGCGGTGCAGATCGCCACTCGCTCCGCGACCGTGGCTCCGATCGACGCAGTCACCCGCTGGTGCCGATAGTCGGGCACGCCAGCGATGGGGTTCGTAAACGGGAGCTCGTTGGGAGCGAGCGTCTCAAAGCGCTCCCAGAACCGGTGCTCGGTCGCCGCGAGTTCTTTGGAAAGCGCCGACAAACGCTCGATCTCGGCATCCGTCGGAAGAAGCTGCGTTCCCACCTGAAGGGCGAGGTCCGGAGCTTCCACGGGCTCGCCGAGCAGCGTTTTGAGGCCTCGGAGTACG
>JBCCZL010000581.1:0-6439 GCA_039187775.1 Myxococcota bacterium | reverse complement strand
GCGGAAAACCCTCACCCCCCTGCGTCGGCGGCACATGGAGGTCGCAGGCGAGCTCGACAAGGAAGTGCGTTCCAACATCAACAATCTTCAGGAAGGCACCACGTCGTTCGAGATCGAGTACGAGCGAGTGATGGGACAGATCAAGCGCAAGCGCGGCCTCCAGTAGCCGCCCGAGGCCCGACCGGACGGGTTCGCGCGAGGTTTGATAGGCTCCCTCTCATGGGAGTCCTCGCCAGCATGACCGGCTTCGGAATAGGTCGCGCATCGCTCGGCGACGGGGAGATCGTCGTGGAAGCGCGGGCGGTGAACCACCGCTTCATGGACGTCCGCGTCAAATTCCCACCGGAGCTCGCCTCGGCGACAGCGATCGCCGAAGACGTGATTCGAAAGCGCCTGGTGCGAGGGCGGGTCGAGGTGTCCGGGCGTTTGGAGGGTGGCCTGCGGGGGAAGGTTCGACTCAACCGAGCTCGCGCGGTCACCGCCTATCGCGACCTCGTTGCGCTTCGGGACGAGCTTGCCCCCGGCGAGCCAGTACCGCTTGGGCTATTGGCGGCAGTTCCCGACCTGTTCGAAAGCGGAGGCGAGGACGAGCGAGAAACCGTCGAACACGCGGTACGACGCGCCGCCGACGACTGCTGCACCGCGCTCCACGCGATGAGGCACCAGGAAGGAATCGCTCTTAGCGAAGATCTCAAGCGTCGCTTGGACCAGCTTCGAAAGCTCCGCGGGGAGATCGCACAAACCAGTCGACACTCCGTAAGTCAGCATGCGGCGAAGCTCGAGGAGAGACTCGCACGGCTCCTCGGCACCGCGGAATTGGACCCTCAGCGACTGGCTCAGGAGGTCGCGATCCTGGTCGACCGAGGCGACATCAGCGAAGAGCTCACGCGGTTCGAGAGTCACGTGGATCAGTTCGCTGGGCTGCTCTCGAGCGACCAGCCGGCCGGCCGAAAGATGGACTTTCTCCTTCAGGAACTGCTGCGGGAGGCCAACACGATCGGTTCCAAATCCGTGGACGCGACGGTGTCGCACTTGGTGATCGAGGTGAAGGCGGAGGTCGAGCGAATTCGAGAGCAGGTGCAAAACGTTCTCTAGAACTTTTCCCGATCGGGCCTCTCAAAGTCGTCAGGAGCGAGCCCGTGTCTTCGTCCACCCAAGACCACTCCATTCCGGAGGGTGCTTCTTCCCACGGCTGGTTGAGGCATAATCGACACTTCGCAGCGGTTTCCCCGGTCGGCGCTCAGCGCGTGACCTTCGAACAGAGCGCAGATCGCATGGACGACTTTCTCCTCCTCATCATCAGCTCCCCTTCGGGGGCTGGGAAGACCACCCTCACCCGGAAGCTGCTCGAGTCGTTCCCCGACCTGACATTTTCGGTCAGTCACACCACGCGGCCGCCACGAACCGGGGAGGTCCACGGCCAGGATTATCATTTCGTCGACCGCGATGAGTTTCAGGCCATGGTCGGCCAGGACAAGTTTGCCGAATGGGCGGAGGTTCACCAGAACTTCTACGGGACGAGCCTCAGCGAGCTCGACCGAGCCCGTGACCAGGGCAAGGAAGGCATCGTCTTCGATGTGGATTATCAGGGCGCGCGGCAGATCAAAGCTCGGCTTCCCCGCGCCATCGGCGTGTTCATCCTTCCTCCCTCGCTCGACGAGCTCAAACGGCGCCTCGAATCGCGGGGAACCGACGCGCCGGAAGTCATCGCACGACGGTTTCAAAAGGCGACGCTCGAGATCGAGCACTACCTCTTCTTCGACTACCTGATCGTCAATCAGCAGGTGGAAGAAGCCGCGGCTCGCCTGCGAGGGATCATCTATGCGGAACGATCCCGACGGTACCGACTCGCGCGAAACGCCGAGCGACTGCTCCGGACCGGGGCAACCGAATGAAGCGACGCCGCACCCGGGCAGCGGAGTCAGTCCCGCTCGAGAAGCCTCCGCCGATGCGTGAACTGTCCCTCACCCTGCTTCTCACCAGCTTCCTCGCCATGATCCTTCCGTCGCCGGCCGCGGCATGCATCGAGATCGAAGCGGAGCGGTGGGTTTCTCCCCCGGAGTCTGTGCTCCTCGCGGTCGACGACGACGACGACGACGACGACGGCGTCGCCGATCGCGAGCAGGCCTCGGGCGTACCGGAAGAAGACCTGTTGCGGATTCGTGCGACGTCGAGCTGTGGACTTCGAGTGGAAGGAGCTGCCCGCCTTCTTCGCGACGGAGGACCCGTCCATACCCCCCTTCTCCTCCGCCGGGGGGAAGTCGTGGGCCTACAGGCGACGGACCTCGGCCCGATCGCGGTGGCGGTCCGGGCATCGGGCCCAGGTGGAGCCACCGGAACGACGCTCGAGGTGGTTCCTGTTCGCATCCGGTTCCTCGACGCGGCGAACGAGCCGATCGATGCGCGACGCCGGGCCCTTCAGCCTTCGCGCCAGGTCACCAATGATGCCACGTTGCCGCGGGGACCGGGTTGGGAGCAAACGAGTGTCGATCCGGACAACTACCGGATCGAACTGGAAGGGAGCCTTCCCGCCGATGCACGGCTCACGGTCGAATCCCTTCCCGATGCCTCGTCTCATCGGGACCGAAGGGTCGCGTCCTTGGTCGCCGGCAACAACGGCCGGTGGCGTACCCCGTTTCTCCGACTGGTCGGCGATGAAATCGACCGGCAGGCTCCAGGGGTGTCCGACCGGGTGCTTCGGGTCAGCCTTCGTGACCGAGTGCAGGCCCGCGTCGGAACCGCTCGTCAGAGTCTTCGGGTGGGCCGACCCGGCAGCGAAGACGGCCTCCTTGCGGTCCGTCGCGGCCGGCTGCGGGTCCGAATCCTTCGGGTGGGTGCCGGCGGCACTCCGGCCGTGGGCACGAACGCGCGCGGCGCTCTCGGCATCGGACGGGAGCAGTTGGCCATCGCAAATGAAATCTGGATGCAGTGTGGGGTGTCCTTTGGTGATCCGAACGAAGCGGACATCCGGGTCGTTGATCCTCCGCCCCCGTCGCTGATTGCGATCGCCGATGGCGACGGATTTCCGGCTCGAGGGGACGGCGACGTGGCCTTTATGGCGGGTGGTCAGGTCATTGGGCCAGTACCCACCCGCGCGGGCGCACCGCCCATCGATATAGCTCTCCGGATCGGGCAGGCGTTGGAGCGAGCGGGCCTTCAGGCGGTCGTCACCGAAAACCCTCGAACCGAGTTTGGCGCAGGCCCGAGCGCCGACGTTCAGGTGCGCTCGGGATCGGGTCGGCCGGTGCCCGTCACTCCCCTCTCGTCGCGGGAGCTCGGCACCGATTCGCGGCAAACCGTGCAAATCGCCTCTGTCGATCTCACCGACGGCCTTCTGGAGTTCGACAACATGACCGCCGCCGCGGGAACCTTGGAAGAGCGAGCGATGATCAAGGCGCTCGGGGACTCCGACCCAACCACCATCGATCTCTTCATCGTGAATCGGTTTTCGTCCGGTACACGCCAAGGGGAGGCATTCATCGAGTCCGACGGCGGCGCGATCGTCAACACGGTGATCCTTGACCGGAATGGCATCCGTCAGCAGCGAGAAGCCTGGACGCAGTCCCACGAGATGGGCCATGTGCTCCTCGACCAGCCATTTCATCCCGACAATGTCGGGCCCGACGAGCCGTGGCGGCTTATGGACGCAGATAGCAGCCTCGGACTTGTGACCGGCCCCAAGCGCCTCACCGTGGACGAATGCCGACGGGCGCGGCAGCGAAGCGGCGTGGATGCGGTCCCTTCGCTCCTCCAGCGGGACTAGCCCGGAGAATCACCCGTCGGCGCACCTATCGCCCGAAAGCACCGAAATCCCGCCGCCTTCTCCTTCCGAGGCTCCCCGACGTACGTCGAGTACGCCTCGCGGACCTCGGACTGGAAGACGCCGCAGCGGTACTCGACGTACCGCGAGGACGGCTGGAGCGAGAAGGCCGTGGGAATGCGGTGCTTTCGGGCGCGAGACACGCCGACGGGTGACCGATGCGGGCTAGCGGCCCCGGATGGTGACCGGCGCCTCAATGGTGCACCCGCCGGGGCACCGGCCCCCTGCCGAGTCGCACTCGGTATAGCGGTACGTTCCGCGGAGCACGAGGCAGTCCTGCTCGCGAACGAAGCGAGCGGAGATCACCTCGGTCACCGTCCAGATCGACCCGAACGTGTGCTGCGAAACGCGTCGAAGCTCGACAGCGCCCTGCCGTACCTGGCCTACGAACGTTGCGTTTCCAAACTGAACCGTGACCTGGTCACCGCGGCGCGTGAAGCGCGAAGTCCGGCCAAGCTGATCATCACGACCAAGGTCGTGAGGTCCACTAAAGAAGAAGCACCCTGAAGTGCTCGTCGCTCGACCCCATCGCGCTGCCGCCGGTCCGTTGCTCAAGGGTCGACAGGATTGCTCCCCTGGGGTCTGCACCGGCGGCTTCGGTCGCGCCTCGGCGGCGCTTTGAAAGAAAAGTGCTCCGAGGGATAGGCACACGATGGCCCAGGTGGATGCCCGCATCGCTCATGGTACGGACCGCCCTCGATGCGAATTCCCTGTCCCGGTCCAGTCGACACCGTACCTCTGGGCCACTCGACGACCGTGTTGAGACCGCTCGGACGCACGAACGACATCGAGGGTGAGCGCACGTCGACCCAACCGCCGTGACGTGCTCAGTCGAAGGTCGCTTCAATTGCCTGATCGAGGGTCGCCACCGCGATGAGCCGGCTCCCTTTTTGCTCGGCGGCCGACATGCGATCGGCATTGCCCTTGGGCAATACCACTCGTCGATAGCCGAGCTTTCGCGCTTCGGCGACCCGAAGCGATGCCCGCGGCACCGCGCGAACCTCACCCGAGAGGCCCACTTCGCCGAACGCGGCCACATCCTCCGGCAGGGCCCGACCCCGAAGACTGCTCACCACCGCGAGGGCGAGGGCGAGGTCGGTGGCCCGTTCTCCCACCCGGGCTCCGCCGGCGACGCTCGCAAACACATCCCGATCGAGGACGTGCACTTCCGCCTTGCGGTCGAGCACTGCCAGCAGAATCGCCAGCCGATTTCCGTCGACCCCAGAGGCGACTCGGCGGGCCGCGCCATAGACCGCGGGCGCAACGAGCGCCTGTAGCTCCACGAGGAGGGGGCGGCTTCCTTCAGCGGTCGGAACCACCACCGAGCCTGCCGCCTCCTTCCGGCGCTCCGCAAGGAAGAGCGCGCTCGGATCCGGAACTTCGCGAAGCCCGTCTTCCACCATTTCGAACACGCCGAGCTCGTGCGCCGGCCCAAACCGATTCTTGGTCGCCCGCACCATGCGAAACGCGCCCGACCGATCCCCCTCGAACGACAGCACCGTATCCACCAAGTGCTCGAGAACCTTGGGCCCGGCCAGGGCCCCATCCTTGGTCACGTGCCCGATGAGCGAAAGCGCCACCCCTCGCCCCTTGGCAAGGTCGATGAGTTGGGTGCTGACTTCGCGAAGCTGGCTCACCGTTCCGGGCGCCGACTCGAGCTTGGCGTCCCGAAGGGTCTGAATCGAATCGATGACCGCCACCTGATAGTCGGCAGAACGAAGCGCAAGCAGCGCGTCCTCGAGCTCGGTGGTCGCAAGGAGCGCCACCTTCTCGATGCCCTCCGTATGCCCCTCGGCCTTCGCCAGACGCCGCCCCCGGAGTGCCACCTGCGCCGCCGACTCTTCGCCGGTCACGTAGAGCACCCGTCCGCCCCGCCCCGCGAAGGCGCCGAGCACCTGCATCAGCAAGGTGGACTTTCCGATGCCCGGGTCACCACCGAGAAGCGTGACCCCACCGGGCACGAACCCTCCGCCGAGGGCTCGGTCGAACTCGCCAATCCCCGTCGGAAGGCGCGCGACCGTCTCCGCATCGACCTCGCCCAGGGCAACCGGACGCCGTCCGCCGGTCGCTCGCTGGCGCTCGGTTTTCGGGGCCCGCTCCTCGACCAGGCTGTTCCACGTACCGCAGGACGGGCACTTGCCCATCCACCGTGCCGCTTCGGCCCCACACGCCTGACAGACAAACCGGGTCTTTGATTTTGCTTTTGCCATCGCCCTGATTATCGGGGACGGTCGGCGGCAGTTGCTTCTGACAACGCCGCCAAATCGAACACCGAGCGTGGCGTCAGTACTGGACCCCGAGAATCAGCCGAACGGTCTGCGCCGTGGACAGGTCGATCTGGGTGTCGGCCCCTTCGGGGCTCCCGAGGCCGGCTAGCGGAAAGAGAATCCCGTACTGGAGTTGCCCATAAAACCCATCGAGCAGCTCGGGGCCATCCTCGGACCGATAATAGAGCGTCGCGTTGATCTCCACGCCGAGGTCGGGATCGTTTCCCCAGGTCTGAATCGGCGCCACCGCTCGGCTGTAGATCAGATCCGCTCGAAGGCCGAGCAGCTGACCAAAGGAGTTCCGAATGAAGTCGTAGCTGATGCCCGGCTTGAAGTAATACGCGCCCGCGAT
>JBCCZL010000580.1:0-6451 GCA_039187775.1 Myxococcota bacterium | reverse complement strand
TGGTCATCTTGCCTCCAATGCGCGATGGAACAGCAACGCATGTGCCAGGCGGAGATGCCCCTGCGGATCACGGAAACCGAGAGACTTTCTCGCAGAGTGCACCCAGACTGTGGAACGGGGTTCTGAGTATTGCTGGTCTCACTTCGTGCGCTTCGCGCCCTTGGTGTGGTCCGCTACCATCGCTGCCCATGACGATTTCCTCGCCGAGCTACGGGCGGCGCCTCGACGATTTCGAAGAAGGAGCCGTGTACCCCCATCCCTGGGAAGTCACTCTGGACTGGGGCCTCCTTGCACTTACCCGCGCGTCGTTTCTCGATGCGGCCCCGGTGTACGCCTCCGCCGCGTTCGCCCGCGAACTCGGGTTCCGCGAGCACCCGGTACCCCCGGTCCTGCTCCTCAACCTCGGCCTGTCCTTCTCCGTCCACGACATTAGCGAGCAGGCGATCGCACACCTCGCGTATCTCGACGTGTACTTTCCGAACCCCTGCTACGTCGGAGACACGGTTCGCGCGACGTCGAAGGTGCTCGGTAAGAAGCCTTCGAGCGCTGGCGATAAAGGCGTGGTCCACGTCCGCACGGTGGTCGAAAACCAAGATGGGGTGGTGGTGTGTTCCTTCGAGCGCAAGGCGCTCATTCGAGCGGGCGCGGTGTTCGGCCGACCGAAAGCCTTCCTCGAGGCAGCCCAGCCCGACCCGTTGGGCCGTCGCCATCCGGTCAACCTGGATCAGCTGTCCGTTCGTCCCGGACGAAGCGGGGCCTTCGCGGGATTCTTCGAAGACTTCGAGCCCGGAAAGGTCTACGCGCACCAGAACGGCAAGACGATCGGGGAGAGCGAGCATATGCAGCTCACGCTTCTCTACCGGAACTCCCACCCGATTCACTTCGACGAAGAGTACTGCCGCGCGGGGAACTCGTTTAAGGGCACCCGCGTGGTCTACGGTGGGCTTGTATTCGCCACCATCGCAAGCCTCGCGAGCCGCGATGTCGCGGGGAACTCGCTGTGGGACATGGGCTTCGATGCCGGCGCCCATCCCGGCGGCGTCGTCGCGGGGGACACCCTCTTCGCCGCCAGCCAGGTCCTCGACCGTACGGTAGTCGATGACGCGTGCGGCGATGTGACGTTCAGGCTCGTCGGCACCAGGAACGTTCCAACGCAGAAGCTCCTTTCGCGGGGCGTCGACCTTTTCACCGCGGAGCGCGACAAATCCCGCGAGGAGCGGACCACCGAGAAGGTGTTCGAGATCACCCGCACGCTCCGGGTGCTCCGCCGACCCACCGATGCCTAGCGCTCATCTCAACACTCCTTGGGGCCGCTCCGCGGCTTTTGCATGCCATCTGCTGCCATCCCCTCGGGCTCAAAAATACTCGGCATTTCCTCGCCTCGCGGACGCACCACCTCGCCCACTCCTTTCCACCGATCGACTTCAAGGAATGTTGAGATGAGCTCTCGCGCTCATCTCGTCATTCGGGAAGCCGAAGAGGACGAACTGACGATCGTCCACGCGCTGACCCGTGCCGCGTTCGCCGCGTCGGCACAATACCCGAACCCCTCGAGCGCGCTCCAAGAGACCGTAGCCGACCTTCGGACAAGCCCGCGGGTACTGGTTCTTGCACTTCGGGATGGCCACTACGTCGCGGCGACGCGGACCGGAACCGCGGATGGAATCCTGAGCTTCGAGCGCCTGGCGGTGCACCCGGCGGTGGCCGGCCAGGGCATCGGCAGCCAGCTGCTTGGCTGGCTCGAAGCCCGGGCCGAGTACACGGGATGCCACGCCATCGAAACCGCCGCGCGTTCGCAGCAACCCGACAATCGGCCGTATTATCTAAAACGCGGCTATCGCATCACCGGCTACAGCGGCCGCTACGGCATCGTCGACATTCGAACCCACCTTCAAAAGTCCCTAAGCGGATAGCTGGAGTCGACCGCTCACGGGTTGGGGGAGGTTTCCAAAGGCGCGGGAACGTGAAGCGGGATTCGCAGGTACCGCTGACCGTTCGGGTTTGGCTCGGGACAATGACCCGCGCGAATATTGATCTGCACGCTTGGGTAGATCAGTCGGGGCGCGGCCAAGGTCGCGTCCCGTTGCTGCCGAAACGCGACGAACTCCGCTTCCTGGGTGGCTTCGCGGAGCTGCGGGTTTTCGGCTTTGGACCGCCCGATGGTGGTCTCGTAGCGGACCTCTCGCCCACCCGGCTGATAATCGTGGCCGACGAACACCCGGGTCTCGTCGGGAAGCCGGTAGAGCCCATTGTGCACCGACCGATAGAGTGCGCTCGCACTCCCCTTCGGAAAGTCGGTGCGGCCCGTGCCGTAGTCCTCGGTGAACAACGCGTCGCCGGTAAACACCGCATCGCCGATCACATACGAGAGGCACGCCGGGGTATGGCCGGGCGTGGGGAGCGCTTTGATCTCGAGGGCGCCCACATCGAGGGTCTCCTCGTCCGCAAGGAGCTTATCGAACTGACTCCCGTCGACGGGAAAGCTCTGGGGCAGACCGAAGACGTCCCGAAAGGTCTCTTGCACGATCGTGATTCGCTCACCGATCGCGACCCGGGCATCGAACCGCTGGCGGAGAACCTGAGCCGACGAGAGATGATCGGCGTGAGCGTGAGTCTCGAGTACCCAGGCGAGGCGGAGCCCTTCATTGTCGATCGCCTTCGAGAGCTCGTCGACGGATCGATAGCTTACGCGCGACGCCGCCGGGTCGTAGTCGAGGACCGGATCGATGACGACGGCCGCGCGGCTGGCTTCGTCGAAGACCAGATAGGTCAGCGTGGAGGTAGGGGCATCGAAGAATGCACGGATCTTCATGGCGAGCTCCAAGGTCGGTCGAGAGGGTCGACCCGAAGAGTGCACCCTTCGTGCCTCTTCCTCGGAGGCTTCGGTGGCTTCCGTCTTGGTCGATTCGCCAAGTTCGTGCGTTGCATTCCCTCGCCGACCATTTCAAACTGAAACAGATTGAAACATCGACTGAAACAGCTGGCGAAACACCCGAAACATCCAGGCCTCGCCCGATGGCTCGATGCGGTCGGTCCGGAATCGGTGGTGGAAGCCTTCAGTACGCTTCTCCCCGACCTTGCGGCCTTTGCGGTGGACCAGGACAGGCGCCTCGTTATGTGGAGCCGCGCAGCGGAAGCGCTCCTCGGATTCGCTGCCGAAGATGTGCTCGGAGACAGCTGCCTTCACGCGCAGCGGTGCACATCCTGCCTTGTGGGCTGCGGGATCGCGGAGCACCAACACATCGATGACGTGCCGCTCGTACTCCACGACGCCTCAGGACGATCGGTCCACGTCCGGAAGAGCGGCCGGGCCTTCTTTGATCGTGAGGGCAACTTTCTCGGAGGCATCGAGGTGCTCCGGCCCGTGGAGTCCGCGGCCACTCCGAGACCGCGGGATCCGGCGGATCAAGTCACCTTCCACGGAATGGTGAGTCGCGACCCGGCGATGCTTCGAGCATTTCAAACCATCCAAAATGTGGCCGAGACCGATAGCACGGTGTTGATCCGAGGGGAGAGCGGCACCGGCAAGGAGCTCGTGGCGCGGGCCCTTCATCGGGAGAGTCACCGGCGCGAAGGCCCCTTCGTGGCGGTGAACTGCGCGGCGCTCACCCCGTCCTTGGTGGAGAGCGAGCTCTTCGGCCACAAAAAGGGGGCGTTCACCGGGGCGGCGGCAAATCGGCACGGGCTTTTCCAACGCGCCAACGGAGGCACGATCTTTCTCGACGAGGTCGCCGAGCTTCCGCTTGACGTTCAAGCCAAGCTTCTTCGCGTGCTCGAAGAACGTGAGGTCGTTCCCGTCGGGGCGGAGCGCGCGGTTCCCGTCGACGCCCGGGTGATCGCGGCCACTCATCGAGGCCTTCGCCGGGCGACCGAACTGGGTACGTTCCGCGAGGATCTGATGTACCGACTCCGCGTCGTGCCGATCTTTTTACCCACGCTTCGCGTCCGGCGGAGCGACATCGAACCTCTCTTGTGGCACTTCATCGAAGCAAACAATCGCCGGGGCCCTCGACGGGTCCGCACCATCGATCCCGAGGCGATGCGCGCGCTCCTTCATCACCGCTGGCCAGGCAATGTGCGCGAGCTTCGCAATGTCGTCGACTATGGGTTTGCCGTCGGTCGGGGAGCAACGCTCACCATGGACGACCTTCCGCCCGAGTTCCTCGAGGCTCGGGCCGAACCGACGCCCGACGACGCACGATCGATCGGCACGCCAAGGCACGGGGTTGCTCTCGACGAGCGCGCGCGGATCGAGACGGCGATCGACGCCCACGACGGACATTTGGGAAAAGCTGCTCAGGCCTTGGGGATGAGCCGTCCGACGCTGTGGCGAAAGCGAAAGAAGTATGGCCTATCGATGACGCGCTAGGGCTGCGGACCCAGGTGGCACGCGTCGTGCTCGTATGTCGAGGGAGCCCGGCTTGGAGGATGAACCCGACTTCGCGAAGCACTATTCCGCTTCGAACCGCCGGACCAAGGAGAACTCGGTGGCCGAAATCGACGAACTAGCGCCCAACGCCTCGCTGAACGGGGTCCGAATCATTGATGTGCGTGAACCCGAGGAGTTCGCGGGCGAGCTTGGCCACATTCCCGGCGCAGAGCTGTGCCCACTCGGGAGCCTCGACATACGGGCACGCGAATGGTCCACGGATGAGCACTACGTTCTGGTCTGTCGGTCCGGTAAACGCGCACGCGCAGCCGCCGAGCGACTAAAGAAACAAGGTTTCCCTCGGCTGAGCGTCCTTCGAGGAGGCATGGTCGCGTACAATAGCCTGGGGCGAGGAGACCACTCATGAGCGACTTCACTCCCGTTAGCGCAGCCGTCGGTGGCCTGATGATCGGCCTGAGCGCGGCCCTTCTGCTCTTTTCTCACGGACGCATCGCCGGCGTGAGCGGGATCCTTGGCGGACTCCTTCGTCCGGAGGGCCGGAACTGGCGTGCGTCCTTCGTCCTCGGCATGGGGTTGACGGGGGCAGTGCTTGCCCAGCTCTTCCCGTCGGCGTTTGCGTTTGAGCTCGAACGAACCTGGGCTGCGATCGCAGTCGCCGGATTGCTCGTCGGGGTGGGCACCCGTCTCGGCAGCGGCTGCACGAGCGGTCACGGCGTGTGCGGAATCAGTCGGCTCTCGCCTCGGTCGACTGTGGCGACGCTGACCTTCATCGCCGCGGGAGCCGTCACCGTCTATCTCGTGCGCACGTACTTCGGAGGGATGGTGTGAAGCGCCTGATCCTTCCGTTTCTCGCGGGCGGCCTCTTCGCCGGCGGCCTCGTGATCTCGGGGATGACGCTCCCCGCCAAGGTCGTCGGGTTTCTCGACTTCTTTGGCAACTGGGACCCGAGCCTCGCGTTTGTGATGGGAGGCGCGATCGCCGCCTATCTACCTCTCTTTCGCCTCTCCCAAAAACGCAAGCCTCTCTTCAGTGCTCGCTACTTCATTCCCACGGCAAAAGACATCGACGCCAAGCTGCTCGGTGGCGCCGTCCTCTTCGGCGTGGGCTGGGGCCTCTCGGGGTTCTGTCCCGGACCGGCGCTGACATCGATCGGCACGGGAACGGTCACGGTCCTCCTCTTCGTGGGGTCGATGCTCGCAGGCATGGGGATTCACCACCTCGTGACCCGCCCGAAAGAGACGGGGGCCGTCGCCGACGCAGGCGAAGGCCACACCGATGGGTGAACTGCTCGTCGCAGCGGCAGTTGCCCTTCCGATCGGGGTGATGATCGGTCTCCTAGGGGGCGGTGGCTCGATCCTCACGGTGCCTCTCTTGGTCTACGGTCTTCACTTCGAGGACAAAGAGGCGATCGCTACGTCGCTCCTCGTCGTGATGGTGACCAGCGTGGCCGCGGCGATTCCTTACGCGCGAGCCCGGCTCGTTCGCTGGCGCGTGGCGCTCATCTTTGCCGCGTCCGCGATGACTGGGGCGTTTAGCGGAGGGCAGGTCGCGCAGTTCATTCCCGGATCGATCCTTCTCCTGCTCTTCGCATCGATGATGCTCATTACCTCCGTCGCCATGTGGCGGGGTCGCAAGCCACGGCCGGCATTGAAGGAGGAGCTCTCCGACACGAGCGCCTCCGTAGAACAAGCTCGGCGTAAGAAGCTCTGGCTCGTCATTCCGCAGGGCCTCCTCGTAGGCTTCTTCACGGGGTTGGTCGGTGCGGGAGGCGGGTTCCTGGTGGTCCCCGCGCTCGTCCTCCTCGGTCGCCTCGAGCCTCGCCAGGCGGTGGGCACTTCGCTGGTCGTCGTTTCGGCCAACTCCTTCGCGGGTTTCCTCGGCTACGTGAGCCACGTCGAAGTGAACTACACCATCGCGGGCGCACTCGTCGGCGCCGCGGTCGTCGGTTCGTTCATCGGGGCGGCGCTATCGAAAGCGGTTCCCCAGCCCAAACTCCGCCGCGGCTTCGCCGTGTTCGTCGCGGTGATGGGAGCCTACATCCTCATCCGAGAGATCCCGGCG
>JBCCZL010000579.1:0-6473 GCA_039187775.1 Myxococcota bacterium | reverse complement strand
GTTCGTGTCGGAGACCGCAACCGCCGAGCGGCGCTGGTCGTTCGTGGCACTCGAAACGACGAACCCGCCCGCATCGAGAACCGTAATGGTGTTTCCAGTGGTGGTCACACGCGCGGCGTAGACGTCCTGGTCGCCGGCCTGATCGGAGTGCCAGGTGACGAGGAACTGTCCGTTGTTCTTGTTGTAGACGAGGTCGGGCGCCTGCTGAATGCCAGACCCGGTCGCGATTCCGCGGTGGTTACGAATTACCCCCGACTGGCTGAGAAGCGAGCCCCAAATCTCGAAGTCACCGCCGGCCCGGTTGTCCGTCCAGACGACGAGAAAGTTCGCGTCGTCCGATTCGACCGCCGGGAGAGTCTGACGGTTTCCCGTGCGGCCAACGAGAATCCCGTTCGAGTTCTGCACAGTGCCAACGTTGGAGATTCGCGAGGCGTAGATGTCTTCGGGACCGTTGAGGCGCTTGTCGTGCCAGGTCACGAGCCAGCGGTTGGGACCGTAGACGACCGTGGGAAAACGCTGGTCGTTCGCGGCGGTGCTCACGTTGATCGCCCCGCCCACCCCCATGAAGGAGGAGTCGAGGCGACGGCCGGAGATGTTGAAGTTTCCGGCAGCGTTGTCCTGGTAGACGACGAGGTACTGGGACCCGCGCCAGGAGATGTCCGGCTGCGTCTGCGTTCCCGCGCCGTTTTCGACCGGAACCGGCATCATGTCGACGAGGGTGCCCGCGGTGTCGACGCGTACGCCGACGATGTCGCTCGAGGACGACCAGACCACACCGTAGTTGGTTCCGTCGAAGTCGACAGCGGGGGTGAGCTGACGACCCGAGCCCGTGTCGAGCGCAAAGGGAGTGCCCGCCGCGCCGGATCCGACGTTGAAAGTCGCGCCGAAGATGTCTTCGCCCGTCTGCTTCTGCTCCCAAACGACGAGACAGCTGGTCGCCTCACAGGCGACGTCCACCTCGTCGGCGACGTCCATCGAAAGGGCGACACCCGACCCGTCGGTCACGGAGCCGGTCGAGGTGACGCGCGCTGCGTAAGCGGTCTTGGTGGCGGTGCGGGAGTCTTCCCACGCGACAACCCAGGTCGAGCCGCTGACACCGATGGCCGGTGAGGTCTGGTCTCCCGTCGCCGCAGAGATCGCGAAGTCCGAGCCGATGACCGCACCCGAGGTGTCGACGCGAATGCCGCGAATGTCCTGATCGCCGGCGGCGCTGTCCTGCCACGCGACGAGGTAGTCGGTGCCGTTGAAGGCGATGGCCGGAACGCGCTGGTCACCGGGGCCTCGGAAGATGGGGAGGCCGTGCGAGTTGGCCACCGAGCCGTTCGAGTTGACGATGGCGCCGTAGAGATCCCACGTGGTGAGGTCCCGGCGGTCACCCCAAACGACGAGGAAGTTGGAGCCGTTGCTCGCGACGACCGGAAGGTCCTCGTCGAAGGCGTTCGGTGCGCTTACCGGCGAGTTCACCACCCGCTCCGCCGAAACGGTCGGGTCGAGCACGGCCGGGTAGGCGCTGTTGTCGAGAACGTGCTCGGGAACGCGAATCACGAGCTTGTCGCCCTCGTGCGCCACGGGCACCGAGTGACGCTCGCCGTTCGCTTCGACCCAGTAGGCAAGGCCGTACTTCACGCCGAGTCCGCTGACGGGATCCCGGAAGTGATGACCCTGGGCCGTCTGCGTCACGTACTCGTAGCCCGAGGTCGCAACCTCCACGCGAAGGTCGCCTTCGCCCGCCGGAGCTTCCGCGAAGGTCCACGTCTGCTCGACGCCTTCCGCGTAGTTTCGGAGCTGCTCCATCACGCCGCCACGCTCGATACCGAGCTGACCGTCGCCCATGACGTCGACGCCAGTGGGAGTAAGGTCGAACGACTCACCGTGTTCGCGAAGCATCTCCACCGTTTCAAAGTGAAATGCTTCACCGACAACGCGAGTTTGCTCTTCCGCGGTTTCCGCCGCCGGCCAATGCACCGGAACAAAACCGATTGCACCCTGCAGGTCAGCCGTCACCTCGTGGATGGCGACGTGCGCCTCGAACCCACGATCGTCGGGCCGGAACGAGTGTCGCAGCTGCACCATCACCTCGCCCAGGTCGAACCCCGGGCTGACGACGACGGGTGTGTCGCGCTCAACGATGGCGACTTCGCCTTCCCCCTCGGGACCGTTCGTCACGCATCCCGCGACCGCCAAAAGGGCGATCAAGCCATTTATCCGCCTCATGCCGCGCTCCTCCGTTTCACTCCAGCTAAATACTTACCATCCGAGTTGGGGCCGTTCCAACCCGCCTACCCACAGAAAACCCGTAACCAGCGGTCTGCCAAGAACCCTCTCAGCAGCGCCTGTCCGGGCTCATCGGCCCCCCCTCGCGCCGTGGATTGCGCGAGGGATGCATACGTGTCGCGATTTGCGATCTCAAAGAGGGGGCTCTCGCCCCCGAGCCAGGTGTCGATCGAGCTCGCGAGGCCGCTGGTGAGCCAGCGATCCTGAGGGGTCTCAAACCCCATTTTTGTGCGTCGTCGAACGATCTCGCTCGGCAGCCGTCCCGCCAATCCACGGCGGAGCGGTTCCTTCACCCATCCGTTCTGATAGAGAACCTTCGCGTCGAAACTGAGCACGAGTTCGATGAGTTTGTGATCGAGGAAGGGGTATCGACCCTCCACCGAGAAGGCCATGAAGTTTCGGTCGTCCCACTTCAAAAGCCGCGGAAGATACATCTCCCGAATCTCGAACACCCGCCGCTCCTGATCCGTCATGTTCATGATGGCTTGCAGGCGCGAACCGGCAGCCGAAGCCCCGCTCGACGCACGCCGTCGAGACAGATATCGGCGGAACATGACTGGAACTTGAGCCACAAGTTCAGGGTTTCCCCCAGGGAGTACGCTTCGGCCGAGCTGTCGGATCAGTCGAACGGGCGAGCGCCGCGCGAGACCACGGAGGTAGACGAAGTAGCTCTGCCAGTAGCCGGCCATGAGTTCGTCGCCGCCTTGTCCGTTGAGCGTCACCGGAACCGAGGCCTCTCGGGTGAGGCGCGCCACCGCGAAGCCCGCGTATTGGGCGAGGCTGCCGACCGGCTCGTCGTGCGTGTAAATGAACGCATCGAGATCGCGAAGAAACCCTTCTGCAGTGGGCCGGACGAAATGAGGTGTGGCGTCGATCGCGCGCACCATCCGATCGACCCACGGACGTTCGTTGATCGGATCGTTCGGGAATTCCGCAGTAAATGTGTGGAGCTCCGCGCTCCCGCGTTCCACGAGGCCCACGGTTGCCGCGATCGCGCTTGAATCGAGCCCGCCGCTGAGGGCGCAGCCCACCGGAACATCGCTTCGCAGGTGAATCGAAACCGCGTCGTCGAAGGTGTTTCGAAACGCCTCGGCCGCCTCGTTGGGGTCGCGCACTTCCGCGCGAATCCGCTCTGGGTTCCAATAGCTGCGCTCATCCGACATCGTGAGGTCGTCGAGGTTGATCGAAGCCCACGTCCCGGGCCCAAGCGCCTGCACGTCGGCGAAGAAGGTCGCGCGGGAATCTTCGTAGCCCGTGTCCAAGTAGTCCTGAAGACTCTGCCGATTCGGACGGAGCCGCACGCCGGGAAGGTGACGAAGCTGCTTCAGCTCGGAGACGACCGCGACGCCCTCGGGGTAGCGACACCAGTAGAGCGGCTTGATGCCGAGTCGGTCGCGGCTCAGCACGACCTGACGGCGGGCCGCATCGACGAGCACTAGACCCCACATGCCGCGAAAGCGGGCAAAGCACTCGGGGCCCCATTGTTCGTACGCCGCGAGCAGCACCTCGGTGTCTGAGTTCGAACGAAAGGTCGTGCCTTGTCGTTCGAGCTCTCGTCGAAGCTCGACGTAGTTGTAGATCTCGCCGTTGTAGCTCACGCACACGGACCCACGCCGCATCGGCTGCGCGCCCGCTTCGCTGAGGTCGAGGATCGAAAGTCGCCGGTGTCCGAGCGCCACGCTCGCTTCGCCGGGCGCGCAAGGCACGAGCTCCTGGGACCTCACCGCAAAGAACGCCTCACCCCTGCCGTCCGGGCCACGATGGTCGACGGCGTCGGTCATCCGGGTGAGGACCGTCTTCGGCATTCCGCCGCGGGCAATCAATGCGGTGACGCCGCACATCACGTTTTGTGAACGAGGTACTCCCCGACCTGAAGGTGCTCAAGACCGGACGCTTGGACGACGTCGATGGCCTCTTTCGCAGTCCGTACGATCGGAAAGCCGTGAAGGTTGAAGGAGGTGTTGAGGATGACCGCCGAGCCGGTCGTTTCGCGCCACTTCGAGAGAATGGAGTGCATCTCCGGGTTTTGGTCGCTCGTCAGCAGCTGCGCGCGGCAGGTGAGGTCCGCGTTGTGGACCGCCGCGATCAGGTCGCGAAAGTTCTCCCGGGTGTCGAAGGTCATCATCATGTAGGGGCTGCGCAGTCCCTTGGGGTTCTGCACGTACTCCTCGTGATGCTCCGCCATCATCATGGGCGCGAAGGGCATCCAGAAATCCCGCTTCTTCACCATCTGATTAATGATCCGCACTACATCTTGGTTGCGCGGGTCCGCCAAAATGGACCGGTTTCCTAACGCGCGGGCGCCGAACTCCATCCGCCCGGCGCAGCGAGCGACCGGTTTCCCCTGTGATAACAACGCCACAACCGCGCTCGCCATGTCATCGGGTTTTTCCCAGGAGAGCCCGCTCGACTCAACGGCCGATCGCGTCGCGTCGGCGTCGAGGTCGTCACCGAGGTAGAAGTGCTTCAGCGAGGGCACCGACTCCGCGCCCTGCTGCTTTGCGAGCTCCAACCAGAGGGCGCCGAGGGGAAGGGTCTCGTCACCGCAGGAGGGGAACGCCTCGAACGACTCCACCTCATCGAGGGCTGCGATTTGCTGGTTCGCCTTCACGTTCATGAAGACTCCGCCCGCGCCAAGAACGCGTCGAACGCCCGTCTTTCGGACAGCGTTCTGAATCCACTGCGTCAGGATTGTCTCCGTAAAGAGCTGCAGGCCGGCGCAGATATAGTCGAAGCGTTTTCCGCGAAGATCCGAGAAAAGGCGCTCGGAGAGATCGTTGGTCCGCCCGAGGACTTTGCGTTTGAAACGCAGTCCATCCTCGTCGAGGCCGAGGTAAGCGTGAAAGATCTCGGCGGTCTCCCGCGCCGCTTTTTCAGGCGCGTAGGGGGCCATCCCCATCAGCTTGTACTCGTGCTCGAGAGGCACGAAGCCCATCGCGTAGGTCACCCACGAGTAGATGGCGCCGAGGGAGTTGTCCCAGTGCGTGCGAGCGACCTCGGTGAAGTCGCCGCGGCGGGCGACGTGAATGGTCGCGCAGATGTTGTCCCCCATGCCGTCGCAGGTGACAATCAAGCACTCTTCGTCGTGGTTGTTGCGAAGGCCGTAGTACGCCGTGGCCGCGTGACTCAGGTGATGGTCGTAGTGAACGACCGGAGCCCCCGCGAGGCCCATCTTGTCCAGGCGCTCGTGGAGACCGGACTGTCCCCAGTCAGGTTTGAGCGTGAGCAGCAAGGGCATCGCGAGACGCTGCCGCAGTTTGCCGACGAGCGTTTCCTGACGCTGGTACGCCTTCAACACATCCTGGCGCGTGTGGTAGCGCGCGATTACCTGGTGGGACCCGATGGCGATCGTTCCGACGTCGCTTGGCGACGCGCCCACCTGATCGAGGCATGAACGAATGGCCTGACGGGGAAAGCCCCAGTAGTTCTTCTCCCCCGTAAGGCGTTCTTCCTGGATGGCGTATTGAAGGCCCGACGCGTCGCCGATAGCGGCGCTCGCGTTGTGGCCGGCGTGAAGGGAGAGGATGTAGTTGGACATGAGTGGCAGTGGGGTAGCGGGTTCACCCACCCCTGTCCATCCTTGTTGCACGACCCCCACGGAACATTCGAGGCCGGCTGAACTGCCTGCCGAATCGAGACAACGGGTGTATAGTCCGCCCCCCTTTTGGAGCCCCGATGCGCATCCTGATCGCCGAGCCCGACGACTTCAGCCCGAAGGTAGTAGCCCGGCTGCGCGAGACGGCCGAGGTGGTCCTCGAGGCTGTCGATCGTCCCGGAATGGCTCGTGCTTTTCAGGCCTACGACGTGGTCTGGTTTCGCCTCGGGCACCGTATCGACGCGGAGCTCCTCGGGGAAAGCCCTCGATGCAAGGTCCTCGCGACCCCGGTGACGGGCACCGACCACATCGACCTGGCTGCGCTGGAGGCCCGTGGCATCCAGCTGGCCTGCCTTCGCGGGGAGACCGAGTTTCTGAAGCGGGTGCGCGCCACCGCTGAGCTCACGATTGGGCTCGCGCTGTCTTTGATTCGGCACATCCCCCGGGCGGCGACCTCGGTGGAGTCCGGCACCTGGAACCGCGACCTCTTTCGCGGTGGCGAGCTCTTCGAAAAGAAGGCCGCGGTGATCGGGGTGGGGCGCCTCGGGACCATCGTCGGCGGATACCTTCAGGCGATGGGGATGGAGGTCACCGGCTATGACCC
>JBCCZL010000578.1:0-6496 GCA_039187775.1 Myxococcota bacterium | reverse complement strand
GATCGTGCCGTCGAGATCGAGCTCCTCTTCGCCCCCCTCGCGGGCGAAGGCGCGAAGTCGCCGGAGTGCCATGCCCATCTGACGAACGTCGAGGGTGAGGTCGTTTCGATACGGTTGGTACATGCGGGCGTCGGCGACCTGCACCGCGGACCGGTTGCCCCCTCGGCCCCCGACGCGGATGCCCTCGCGGGCGGCTCCGCTGTGACCAAACGGCGATGTGCCCCCGGTCCCGATCCATCGATTGCCGCCGTCGTGTCGCTCGGTCTGTTCCCGAAGACGCTCTTCGAACATTGCGCGAAGTTCTTCGAGGTCGAACTGCTCGAGGAGCGCTCGTTCTTCGTCCGTCAGCTCGTGGCGTCGCTCCTGGGCGTTCTTGAGCCAATCGAAGAGCTCGTCTTTGAGTGCCTTTCCTTCGGACTCGACGCCCTTGAAGTGCTTAAGAAAAGCCTGGTCGAAGGAGTCGAGATGCGCCTCCGAGTGGATCAGCGTCGCCCGAGCGACATAGTAGAACCCGTCGAGCGAACTGTCGTGGAGCCCCGCGGCGAGGGCGCGCGCGAGCATAAGGGCTTCTTGCGTGCCCACCGGCACCTTGCGGGAGCGGAGCTCGTAGATGAAGGGGACGAGCACCTTACGGTCTTTCCATCCACAGGTCGTGGAGCTTGGGCATCACCTCGAGCATAGCTCAGCTTCGATAGCGACGACCGCCCGCCAGCTGATCGGCGAGGAGAACCCAGTCCTGCTCCTTCTTGAGGAGCGCACCAAGGAAGGGAACCGCGTCTTCGAGTTTCACGTCAGCAAGCCCCGCCGCCCGAAGAACCGCGATCCAGTCGATGAGTTCACTGGTGCTCGGTCGCTTGCGAAGACGCTTCATCGCGCGGAGTTCGTAGAACACCTGCATCGCCTGTTCGAGGAGCCGGTCACCGAGATGCGGGTGATGGACGCGGACAATGCGCTCCATGAGCGCGGTGTCGGGAAAGTCGATGAAGTGAAACACACAGCGCCGAAGAAACGCGTCGGGCAGCTCTTTTTCATTGTTGCTGGTGATGATGACCACGGGACGTTCTTTGGCGACGATCTCGTCTCCGGTCTCGGTCACCGTGAAGCGCATACGGTCGAGCTCGTTCAAAAGGTCGTTGGGAAACTCGATGTCCGCTTTGTCGACCTCATCGATCAGCAGCACGACCCGCTCGCTGGCGCGGAACGACTCCCCGAGGGGGCCAAAGCGGATGTATCGACGGATGTCTTTGACGTCGCCGTCGCCGAAGCGGGAGTCGTAGAGCCGCTGCACTGTGTCGTACACATAGAGCCCGTCCTGAGCCCGGGTGGTGCTCTTGACGTGCCAGCGGAGCAGCGGCATCGAAAGCGCTTCGGAGACCGCCTCGGCGAGGAGAGTCTTGCCGGTGCCGGGTTCTCCACGAATAAGCAACGGTCGTTCGAGGGCGAGGGCGCAGTTGACCGCCGACTCGAGAGCGTCGTTGGTCAGGTAGCGGTCGGTTCCCTTAAATCGGGCGAAGTCGGCCATGCCGACACGTATACCAGACGTGTTTCCAAACGGGGACGCGGCCGGCCCGCGGATCCGCTCAGCGCCGTTTCTTCGAACGCCTGCCCGGCCGAAGGCGCTCGTAGCCGCGACCGGCCTTCCAGCCGACCAGCCCGCCGAGGGCGGCGCCGATGGCGAGGGCAATGAGGACAGAATAAAAGATCATCGGCTTCCTATCGATTGTGCCTGTGCCATCGGCCGAAGCACAAGGCTCCGAAGTCCCGGCGCGGTATGTCCAGCATTGAAAAGAGAGACCCCGCGACGGCTGAAATGCGTGGCCAAATCTGCCAAAAGGGGACTCTGTGAACGTTGATTCCGGGCCCGGGGCCCACGGCGCCAGGCAAAGCTCCTTGTTCTCTCGATCCACGAATAACCACTCACGGGCTCTCGTCACCCCTTTTGGCTTCCGCCTCGTCCTCGCCCTCGGCGTTGTCGGTAGCGTCGGCGGGTGCGGAAGCTGCGGCGATGGCGGGCTGGAGGTCGGCGGCGACCATCCCTACCTTCGCTGCAGCGCGTTCCCTTCGCCGGAGGGGGAGTGGACGGTCGATGGCCGACAGTTTCGAGTCGACGGTCGGGAGCTCACGATCGAGCCTCCGCCCACGCGCATCGCAGTATTTTCGGGGAGTGCGCCGATGGCGCCTCCCCGGACCGAGGATCTCCAATCGATCGACGCGGAGCTCGCGATCGTGGTCGGTGGTCTTGGGGATGATCCAACCTCGCTACGCCAAACGGTAGATACGATCGCGGAGAAGTTCCCCGCGATCTTTATCCTCGGGGGACGGGACGATGGGCGCGCGTGGCGCGAGCTCCTCAAGTCCGAAGAGACGGGCCTCGAGCGCATCATCGACGGTACGGGGCTCGTGCGCGTCGCCCTCGGCGACCACGACCTTATGTTGTTGAGCGGCTCCGCAGGCGGCCGCTACGCCCGTTCGGCGACCGCGTGCGGATATGGGGCGGGCGATCTCGAGCTTCGGCGCGAGGTGGATGCGCCGAACGGCGATCGGGTGGTCGTCGCGTGGCAGGCTCCATCCACGGTTCGGGGACTTGAGGGAGCGAGCGCGGGGGACCGTGCGCTCCAAGATCTCATCGAAGACACCGGAGCTACCGGCGCCATCTACGCATCGACCGGAGAAAGCGACCCGGAGCAGCACCTGTATGCCGCTCCCCCACTCGTCGGCTCCGCCCTCGAAGCGGCGGACGGAGTCCCGATCGGTCCCGGTCATCGGGTGCTGACGGTGGGAGCGGCGGGGCTCGCCATCCAGTAGACCCTTGAAACCAAAAGACTATCTGGGATCGCACGTCTGCTTGACAGGCCAACGGTCACCCCTATAGTACGCGCTCCGTGGGGCCGGAGCCCACGCCACGGGACGATATCTCGGGCTCAAATATTGGTTCTGCGGGCCGCTCGGCTCGTGGACAGGGTGGACCATCTCGGTCCTTCGATTCGTGATCAGGAGCAACACTCGTGGCCGTTCCCAAACGTCGGACATCTCGGATGAAGCGTGACCAACGTCGCGCTCAGCACGACAAGGTCACCGCCCCCAATCTTATTCCTTGCCCGAACTGTGGCGAGATGATGGTGCCGCACCGGGTGTGTCCCGCGTGCGGTCACTACAAGGGGCGCGAAGTGACCGAGGGAACGCAAGAAGAGCTCTGAGCGGTCCGGCGGTGTTCGAGCTCCGAGACAGGGTGGCGGTGGTCACCGGCGGTTCGCGCGGCATTGGTCGGGCGATCGCTCAGCATTTGGCGGCCCAGGGAGCGACCGTCGTTGTCAACTACGCGGGCAACGAAGCCGCGGCAGCCGAGACCCTTTCCTCGATCGAGGCGGCAGGGGGCAAGGCCGAGCTTGCTCGCTTTGATATCTCCGACGGCGACGCGTCCCGGGACGCGATCGGCGGGGTGGCGAAGCGGTTTGGCCGACTCGACATCCTTGTCAACAACGCCGGGATCGCGCGCGACAATCTTCTAATGCGGGTCAAACCCGACGAGATCGGCGAGACGTTTTCCGTCAACGTGAGTGGGGCCATCCACTGCGCGCAGGCGGCGATTCGACCGATGATGCGCGCAAAGTTTGGCCGAATCATCAATCTTTCGAGCGTGGTCGCCGAGTCGGGAAATCCGGGCCAGGCGGTCTACTCCGCCTCCAAGGCAGCGCTCATCGGTCTGACCAAGACCCTCGCGCGAGAGTACGCCTCCCGGGGGGTGACGGTGAACGCGGTGGCGCCCGGGTTCATCGAGACCGACATGACATCGGGCCTTCCCGATGCGGCCCGAGAAGGAATCATCGGGCAGACCCCGGCCGGCCGGATCGGTACGCCGGACGAAGTTGCAGCAGCCGTCGTGTTTCTCGCCAGCGAGGAAGCCGCCTACGTGACGGGGCAAGTTGTACGAGTGAACGGCGGAATGTACGTGTGAAACCGCGGAGGATGAGATGGAAGTTGCTGCCAAGGTAAAAGAGATCGTCTCGCAGCAGTTGGACGTGGATAAAGAAAGCGTCAAAGAGGAAGCCGCATTCATTGACGATTTGAATGCCGACTCCCTGGCGGTCGTCGAGCTGGTGCTTGCCTTTGAAGAGCAGTTCGAAATCGATATCCCCGACGAGGACACGGAGAAGATTCGGACCGTCGGTGACGCGATCAAGTACATCGAGTCGCGCGCGGAACCGTCACGCTCGGAAGCGTAGTCTCCTCCCGCCAATGAGCGGAGGCCGGGGGGACGGCAGAGGAACATGCGAGGCCGACGGGCCTCGCCAGCGGGGCCAAGGATTGGGTCCGGGGCTCCCCAATCTCGACCAGCGGGCTATGCTCATGGTTGTCCGGAGGTAGATATGAGAAGGGTGGTGATCACCGGCTTGGGCGCGCTTAGCCCTTGCGGCAATGACATCGAAGCCGGCTGGAAGGCGATCATCGAGGGCCAGAGCGGGATCGGAATGACCCAGGGCTTCGATACCGAGGGGTTTTCGTCAAAGATTTCAGGCGAGGTTCGCGGGTGGGACCCGCTCACCCTGATCGAGAAAAAGCGGCTTCGGGAAGGCGCACGGTTCATTCAGCTGGCGATCGGCGCGTCGCATGAAGCGATCGAAACCGCGGGGTTTGCGCCAGACGATGCGCTCCGTGACCGGACGGGGACGTTCATCGGAGTGGGCTTCTGCGGGGTCGAAAACTTCGAAGGGACCTGCAAGACCCTCTTCGATCGAGGTCCCCGCCGCATCAGTCCCTACTTCGTTCCGTCGACCATTGCCAATCTCGCGCCGGGCCAGGTGTCGATGCGATGGAACCTTCGTGGACCGAGCTTCACCACCACCAGTGCCTGCTCCTCCGGTGCGCATGCGATCGGCGAGGCCTTCAAGTGGATCCAGCGCGGGGGCATCGACGCAGCGATCGCCGGGGGCGCGGAAGCCGCCGTCACCCCGGTGGGGGTCGGGGGCTTCTGCGCGATGAAGGCACTGTCGAAGCGAAACGATGAGCCGGAAAAGGCGAGCCGCCCCTTTGACAAGGGGCGCGACGGTTTCGTGATTTCGGAAGGTGCGGGGATCGTGGTGCTCGAAGAGCGCGAGATGGCGATCAAGCGCGGTGCGCCCATCGTGGCCGAGGTCGTGGGCTACGCGGCCACCGCGGACGCGCATCACCTGACGCAACCCGCCCCGGAAGGCGAGGGGGCCCAACGCGCGATGCGCGCCGCGCTCCTCGATGCGCAGCGCGACGTCCACGATGTGGACTACATCAACGCGCACGGCACTTCGACCCCGTTCGGGGACATGAACGAGATTGCGGCGATTCGGAATGTCTTTGGTTCGCATGCGGGCGAAGGCCTTTGGGTGTCGAGCACGAAGAGCATGACCGGCCATCTCCTGGGCGCGGCGGGAGGCCTCGAGGCGGTGCTCTGTGCCCAGGCGGTTCAGCGTGGCGTGGTGCCCCCAACGATCAATCTCGACGACCCGGACGACGGGGTGGGTCCTATCGATCTTGTTCCGAACGAGAGCCGAGACCGCGATCTCAACCTCGTGCTCACCAACTCCTTCGGGTTTGGTGGCACCAACGTCACCCTCGCGTTCGCGAAACACGTGTAGGCGACGAAAGCGCGATGCCCTCACCGACATACGCCATCGCCGCCGACCACGCCGGCTTCCGGCTCAAAGCTCAGCTCAAGGCCCACCTTGAGTCGCGGGGCATCGAGGTGCGCGACTTCGGCGTCGACGCTACCGAGAGCGTCGACTACCCGGACTATGCTCATCCGGTTGCCGCCGCGGTGGCGAGTGGCGAGGTCGCTTTCGGGCTTCTTTGCTGCGGGACCGGCGTAGGCATGAGCATGGCCGCGAACAAGTACCCATCGGTTCGGGCCGTTGTTTGCAGCGATGTGTTCAGCGCGGCGATGGCGCGGGCCCACAACGATGCAAACGTGCTCTGCCTTGGTGAGCGGGTGGTGGGAATCGGGCTCGCGGTGCAGATCCTCGATCGCTTCGTCGACGGTGAGTTCGAGGGTGGCCGGCACCAGCGACGCGTGGGCAAGATCGCGCGTTCCGGAGAGCCCGAGTCCACCAGTTGAAGTCTGAGTACGACCCGGCGCTCTTCCGGACAGAAGCGGCCGCGTACCGGCTTCGCGCGACCTGTGAGGACTGTGTGCATTACATGGGGGAAGCGACCTGCGCGTTTGGCTACCCTTCAGAGGAGCATCGGCGCCGCCGTGTAAGGGACAATACACTGGTTTTCTGTAAGGAATTCGAATGCCTATGAAGAACGCGGCTGCAGTAAGTGCACACGGGTGTGGGGCGGAGTAGCTTTAGAGCCCTAGACCGACCGAGGAGCGGGAGCAGAGGCCTTTGGGCAGTACGCCAAATGAGGTGAAACGACCGGAAAGCGTCCGGGCCGGACGGCCGAGCGGGCGGGTTCAGCCGTCGGCATCCGGAACCCTCTCCGACACGCCGCTGCCCCAGGTGATGATGACGATCATCCACGG
>JBCCZL010000577.1:0-6505 GCA_039187775.1 Myxococcota bacterium | reverse complement strand
TCCATCGACGCATCCACCGCCTCGATCGCCACCTGCAGGCGAGCTCCCGCCTCGGTCGGTGTCAGGCGCAGGTATTTGGTACTTCCCAAATGCGCCCCGGCCGGCGGAGGGAGCGCGAGGACGCCAAGGAGGCTCGCTCCCAGGGCGAAAGCTCCCCGTTTTCCCAGATTTCTCCGTTCAGCCACGCACACTTTCGGCCGAAGCATACATGGACGCCCCCGGTGCGGAGCGCTATGGGGTGGGGATGGATGACGACCACTTTCACGACCAATGCGGCGTGTTCGGTGTGTACGGGTCGGAGGAAGCAGCGAACCTGACCTACCTCGGGCTCCACGCCCTCCAGCATCGGGGGCAAGAGTCCGCGGGGATCGTCGCCAGCGATGGGAGCCGGCTATTTGCGCACCGCGCCCTCGGATTGGTCCAGGACGTCTTCTCGGAGGAGCTTCTTCAGGGCCTTCCCGGCGACCGCGCGATCGGCCACGTGCGCTACTCGACCGCTGGCGCGTCCCACGTCAAAAACGCCCAGCCGATCGCCGTCGACTACGCCCACGGCTCGATCGCCCTCGGCCACAACGGAAACCTCACCAACGCGGACGACCTCCGGCGTCAGCTCGAACGCGAGGGCAGCATCTTCTCGACCACCAGCGACACCGAAGTGCTGGTCCACTTGATCGCTCGCTCAAAGGGCGAAACCACCGTCGACCGCGTCGCCGATGCCCTTCGACAGGTCCGGGGCGCTTACTCGATGGTGTTCCTGACGCCCGACGAGCTGATCGCGGTGCGCGATCCCCATGGCTTTCGGCCGCTCTGCCTGGGCGGGCGGCAGGACATGTATCTCGTGGCGTCCGAGCCCCCCGCCTTCGAGCTCATCAACGGTTCGTACAGCCGCGATATCGAACCAGGTGAGATGGTCGTGATCAACAAATTCGGCCTCCGCAGCCTTCGCCCGTTCGAAGACGCGGACCGCAAGATGTGCATCTTCGAATACGTCTACTTTGCGCGGCCCGACGCCCACCTCAACGGGATCAGCGTCTACGACGCGCGCAAGCGCCTCGGCCGACGTCTCGCCAAGGAGCAGCCGGCGGATGTCGATGTGGTGATCCCGGTACCGGACAGCGGCCTCGCCGCGGCGCTCGGATTCGCCGAACGCATGGAAGTCCCGTTCGAGCTAGGGCTCATTCGCTCCCACTATGTCGGGCGAACCTTCATCGAGCCCCAGCAGTCGATCCGGCATTTCGGCGTCCGCCTCAAGCTTCACCCGGTCAAGAACGTGCTGAAGGACAAACGGGTGGCCGTCATCGACGATTCGATCGTGCGCGGAACCACCAGCCGGAAGATCGTTCGCATGCTGCGCGAAGCCGGCGCACGAGAGGTCCATATGCGCATCAGTTCGCCACCTACGCGCTGGCCCTGCTTCTACGGCATCGACACGCCGTCCCGGAGCGAGCTCATCGCGAGCAACCACTCCGCGGAAGATATCGCCCGCTTTATCAAAGCGGACTCGATCGGGTACCTCACTGTGGAGGGGCTCCGGAAGGCGGTGACGGGCGAGGGCTACTGCGACGCTTGTTTCAGCGGGAAGTACCCCGTCGAGTTCGAAGCGCCAAAGACCAAGGGCCGCCGGTTGGGACTGGTCGGGATTTAGGCCGGTCGCGAGGGCGCGCCGCGGTGGACGCGTGTGCGGTTTCACCGATCGGCGAGCGCTTCTTGGATGCGCGCCGGAAGATTGTCTTCCTGGTACTGCGCCCGCCACGTTACCTGGTTCCCCTCCCGCATCACAAAGCTGTACGAGTTCCTCCGGGCCCCCGTCATCGTGTTCGTGAACACTTGCTGCGGGTCGTAAAGCACGGTCATCGGGAGATTGAACTGACTCCGGACCTGTCGGCAGAACTCCGCATCCGGGGGGCCATCCAGACCGGGGTTTGCCTGTTCGGTAATGATGAACCACGCCTCGACCCCTTGGTCCTCGAACTGGCGATATGTCGGGCCCGCCAGGTTCTGGGCAAACCGGTTGCAAGGGGGGCACCACCCCGTGTACTGAAACACCCATGACGCGGGAGCCTCGCAGAGTTCGTGGAGGCTGTGCTCGTTCCCGTCGCAATCCATCAGCGTCACATTGGGCGCGACGCCGTCGGGGCTGAACGGTTCCTGGGGCGGACACAGGCCCGTCATCGGCACCTGACACATCCCTTCGACGCATTCGCCTTCCGCACAGGTCCCGCAAGAGCCGCCGCACCCGTCATCGCCACACACATTGGCGCCACAGCTGGGAACGCAGGCATCCGGGGAGGCGTCCGCGGTCACCGAGGCGTCGGTGCCCGCTTCCACCAGGGGGGTACCCGTCCGCGTGTCGTCCCCACAGCCCACGCCGAATGCGCCGAGCACGAGGAGGGCGGAGTTCAGGAACAGCCCCGTCCAGCTCCGGATGCCGAGGAACGCATCCGAGACCGGGAGAAGCTTCCGCACTGGGTGGGTGTTTAGGCCGAAACCAATTCGATTCGAACGCGTACGCGGTTGGGTCTGGCAAGTCATGCTGGGCACCACCATACATCCATTGGGAGCGCAGGACCGACGAGGACGTAGGGCTGCGCGCGACAGGTACGGGACAGACAGCGTGCGGTTACCAACTTTTTCAAAGATTTCTTGGATATTGATTGCCTCTGCAATTCTCGCCGCCTGCGGCGATGACGCCCCCGAGGACGCCGCCGATGCCGCGGTCGATGGAAGGCCCGTCGATGCGGCCTCGGACGCGAATGGGGCCGATGTCGTGGCCGATGCGACCGAAGACGCCAGCCCGGACGCCACCCTCGGGACGATCGACCGGACACCCGACCCCAGCTGCGGTGGGACCTGGGTCGTGGGGGTCACCGGCGAGGTCCGGGACGAGGCCGGTGCGCCCGTGGAGGACGCGTTTACCCAGACCTGCGTAAGAATCTGGCCGGACGACGTCCTCGCATGCCTCAACCCACCCCAAACCGACGCGACGGGAATCTACGAGGTGCTCGTCCCGGAGTCGCCCCGCTGCATGTCGGCCGCGGCCATGCGAGTGGTCGCTCCGGAAGCCAACTTTGCGACGACTTACTGTCACATGGAGCTGACGACCACGGACTCGGTGCTGACCCCCGAGCCGTTCGTACTGTACCGGGTCGACCCGCCGGTGAATTTGCCGGATGAAGGCGATCGGGCGGCGATGCGAACGGTGCAGCTGGCAGATGGGGTCGAGATCGACGTGATTCCCGAGCAGCTCGGCATTGGGGCGGACTACAGTCGAATGAGCGCCCGCCGCGTCGCCCTCGATGCGACGCTGTGCTTTCTGGAAGGCACGACCGATCTCACCGCGCTCTATGCGTTTGGCCTCGAAGGACGGGTCATCGGCACCCCGTTTCCGATTCGCTTTCCGAACACCGAGGGTCTCGCTCCGGGAACCGAAGTCGATCTTCTGATTCTCGGCGGCCTTGATACCCAGCGGCCCGACGGAACCTACATCGAGGAGGCAGACATCGAGCCCTTCGGCCGCGCCACCGTGTCCGACGACGGTCGATGGGTGGCTTCCGATCTGGACGCCGGCCTGCCCTACTTCTCCTGGGTCGGCTACCGACCGCGTTGATCCGATGGCGACCGCGGGCCCGACCGTGAGTCTCCGCACATTGCCCCCGAGAAGTGGGCCGTGGTAGTTCCGCCGAATGCGCAGGTTTGAGGCTTCGGCCATTCGCGTCCGACTGCTCCTGTTCGTCCTCGCGGCGAGCTCCCTTGGGGTGACTTGCCGGGCTTCCTTTCACGTTCGAGCCGAAGCGTACGTTCGCCCGCGATCCTCGATTCGGGTGACCGAACCTCCGCCGCTCCGCGAGCCGGCGGCAAGGCCCGAAAAGCCTGATCCCCGGTGCGTCTGGGTTCCGGGGCACTGGGTGTGGGTCAACGAGTGGGTGTGGACGCCGGGCGAGTGGAAGCTCCCCGAACCCGGCTTCGTCTGGGAGCCTCCGGTCACCGTCGCCGAGCAGGGGAACTTCGACTACTACCCGCCCTACTGGCGCCCTCCGACGGAGGAGCCGGAGGAGCCGTATCGACGGCCAGGAGCGATTCAGGTCCACATTCCCTCGGCGGAGATCGATTTGCCCGTCGATCGCGTGGTCCTCGACCCGGGAACGACCGTTCCCACCGACACTCCCGGGACTCCTTCGGTCGATGTGGGACTCGGCCCCGACGCGGTGGCGCCGGATCCGATCGATCCGACGGGCGGTACCACGCCCACGATTGGGCAGACGCTCAACTGCAGCCTCTCGCTCCCTCAGGCACCGCGAGGCGGAACGATCGTGATTCGCGGCGCAGGGTTTACCGATCAGGCAAGCGTCCGGATCGGGGGGACGATTGCACCGGTCTCGTCGCGCGAGCTCACCTCCCTCGAAGTCCAGGTTCCCCTCGACAGCAGCGGCGGTGCGGTATCGGTGCATCGCGGTGAAGATGTTGCTCGCTGCGGAACGCTTGAAATCGTTGGCGGTTAGCCAAACGGTAGCGCGTATGATCCAGCGCCCACGCGGCACTTGAGTGACGACGGATCGCCCTTTATCTGCGGGCGGGATCCTAACGTTCCGGGTATTTTGATCGCCCGCGCAGTTTTTTGTGGACGGCGCCTTCCAACGTTTGGGTTTTGATCGGTGCTTTGGCATCGTCGTGAACGTGGGAGGAGCCCCAATGCCAGCCAACGACACGTCCGCGATGGACATTGCCGCGATGGACATCTCCACGATGGACATCTCCACGATGGATATCTCCAGCCCGAACATTTCGAGCACGGACATCTCCAGGACGGACATCTCCAGGACGGACATCTCCAGGACGGACATCTCCAGGACGGACATCCCGGAACCGAACGACACGATATTGGTCGTCGACGACGACCTCGATCTTCTTCGGGCTCTATCCCGCATTCTTCGCCGCGAGGGTCATCACGTTATCGCCGCGTCCGATGGTTGGACTGCGGTAGAGCTCGCTCGGCAACACCACCCGAGTCTCGCCATCGTCGACTACGCGATGCCGGGCATGGACGGGGAGATGGTGCTGGCCGAGATCCGAAGAGAGCTCCGTGAGAACTCCCCCCCTGCGGTCCTCCTCACGGCATCGGGAAACCAGCAAGCTCGGGCGCAGCAAATCGGTGCGGTCCTTGGGCTGTGCAAGCCCTTCCGGGTGGAAGAGCTCCTGGTTGCGATCGAGCTGCACAAGGCACTTCGAAACACCTCGTAGACGGGAGCCGGAACCAGAGGCTCCGGTACCTGAGGAGCAGCGGCCTCGAGGGTGAGAGCTGCACTCTCCCGTTTCCCAATACTTTCAGTGGCTTTGTGCCAGGGCTTGGCACCCCGCAGTCATCGCGAGCGCCGCTCAGGAAACTTTCTCGCAGTGGACCCCGCACGACCCTAGATGTCCGCTACTCTGCTGGCCGGAGGATGCGCGGGAAGTTGGAGGACACATGGGAAAGACATTCGTAGTTTGGGTTGGGCTCATGTCGACGATCGGCCTTTCGGCCGGTAGCGCCCTCGCGCAGGACACTCAAGAAAGCGCGATACAGCTTCGACCATCCACGCATTACAGCTACGGCGGTGGCGAGAGCGATTTTCACTCGTTCGGAGTCGGCCTCGAGTACCGGCACTACATCGGCCAGTCGTCGTTCCGCCTGGGCGGATTTGCCAACGCCGAACAGGCCCTCGGGGAGAGCTTCGCGGATGGGCTTCGAACGGTCGGCGGTATGACCTTCGGGTTTCGAGGGTTCGGCCTCGAGCTTGGTCTGGCTCACCGCACGGCGGCAGACGGCTTCGCAGCGACCACCGGCATCCATATCGGCAAGACATTCACCATGGGCCCGATCGGGATCGGTGGGCGGATCACGTTGCCCATTCACGACTCGATGAATGAGCAGGATCCGACCATGCAAACCCACGGCATCGAACTTGGCTTTGTCGTCTCACTCGGCTGGAGTTTCAACGTTCGGGGTCAACCGCCCCGCCATCGCGGTCATCATCATTGCCGCGGTCGACGTTGAGCCACCGTTCGCGCGGGACCTGTTGCTCAAAAAGCCTGGGTATGGCATTTCAGTAGCTGCTGGACCTGGGCTGACCAGGAATCGGGGCCTTCTGCACTAAGCGCGTTGGGGGCTCCCTCTGGCGTAACCCGGAGGCCCCCCGCAATGCCCAATTCGACTTTGATTCACGATGCCCAATCCTAAGACCCGATTTCTTGGGACGGGCAGCTTCCTCCCCGAGCAGGTTCGCACCAACGACGACATCCGCGACATGGGGGTCGACACGTGCGACGAGTGGATCAGCACGCGAACTGGCATTCGCGAGCGACGAATCGCCGCTCCCACCATGCAAACCAGCGACATGGCGACGGCAGCCGCGATTCAGGCGCTGGAGATGGCGGAGCTCAGCGCCCAGGACCTCGACATGGTCATCGTCGCCACCGTCACCGGCGACATGCCGATGCCCGCGACGGCTGCCTTCGTCCAGCAGAAGCT
>JBCCZL010000576.1:0-6547 GCA_039187775.1 Myxococcota bacterium | reverse complement strand
GCTCGGTCGGCTCATGGCACGACCTCGCCAAAGTGTACGCCGCGCAGGCCGCAGTGGTGACCGACCCGGCGGCGAAGACGTCGGCGCTTCGGGAGCTCGCGCGGCTCCAGGAGACCCGCGCTCTGGGCTCGGAGGTCGCCGACACCTATCGCGCCATGCTCGCCCTCCATCCGACCGATTCGGGAGCGCTCGAAGCGCTCGAGCGGGTCGCCCTGACCACCGGAGACCGTCGCACCCTTTCGCAGGTCGACCTCCGATTGAGCCAGCAGGCCGAAGCCGCGCCGACCCGGGCGAGCTACCTCACCCGACTCGCCGAGTCGCTCGAGGTCGCCGGGGACTACGAAGGCGCGCTCCAGGCCCTCCGGGACGCGCTTCAGGCCGAACCGGACAATGTCGGCGCCACGCGAAACTTCGCTCGGGTCGCAAACGAACTCGACGATCCGAACGCGGTTGCGGATGCGGCCCGGCGCGAGGCGAGCCAAACCCAAAGCCCAGAAAAAGCCGCCAAACTCCTGGTTCGTGGAGCGAAGGTTCGCATCGAGCGACTCGATGATCGGGGCGGAGCCCAGGAGGACTTGGAGCGGGCCCTCGAGCTCGACCCCGACGACCCCGAAGCGGCGTCGCTCCTCACCCGTATGCTCCGACAAAAGAAGGAGATCCCGCGACTCGGCGATCTCTTGGCCCGCGCGGCGGGATCGGCGAAGTCCGGCGAGCGGATCGCATCGCTCTGGATGCAAGTGGCGGATCTGCAGGCCGACGAGCTCTCGAATCTTCCTGGTGCGATCAGCTCGCTCAACCGCGTGCTTCGAGTCGCACCGAACCACATCTCCACTCTCCGGCGCCTCGCGACCCTCTACGAACGGGATGGTCAGTGGGCAGAAGCGGTATCGCTGCTCACCAAGGTCGTGAAGCTCGCGCCCGACAAGCAGGTGCTGCGCGATGCTCACCTCGACCTTGCGCGGATCCAACAGGATCGGCTCGACGAACCGGCTCGCGCACTGACCAGTCTTCAAGCGGTGCTCTCCATCGACGCCGACAACAGTCAGGCGCTGAACCGGCTCAGCCGACTTCAGGAGAGCGAAGGCAAGGTCGGACCGGCGAGAGAGACCGTCGAACGTCTCGTGCGGGTCGCCAAGAGCGATACCGACCGAGCGGACGCGCTCGTGCGCATGGCCCACCTCGAGGACCACGCCCAGAACGAGGACGCGGCGCAAACCGCGCTGCTTGCCGCCCTCGCCCTCCAGGGACCGGGAAGCGAAAGCGCCCTCGAACTCAAAAGCCGGATCAACTCGCCCACCGGCTGGGACCGCTACGCACGTGCACTCGGTGAGTTTCTCAGCCGCGCGACTCCCCGGGGCGAAGACGCGGCTCCGGTGTACCTCGAGCTTGCCCGGGTCCAGCAGGACCATCTTCAGCGGGCGGATACCGCGATCGAACTTCTTCGGGCGGGCATCGACCAAGGAGTGAGCCCCCTGACTCTTCGGGTCGATCTCTGCGCCCGACTTCGCGGCGCCCGTCGCTACGAGGAAGCGATCGATGAACTCCGCGTGCTCCTCGACGAAGACATCACCCGGGTGGACACCTATCGCGACCTTGCCCGCTGCTTCGATGCGCTCCGAGCGCGGAACGAGACGCGCCTTTCGGTAATGCCGCTCCAGGTGCTCGGTGCCGCGTCTGACCGGGAGAAGGCCCACCTCTCTCAGCACCCGCCGATGCCGGCAAGCGCCGCCCCGGGAAGCCTTACCCCAGAGCTCGTGGCGGGACTCATGCAGCGGACCGAAGGAACCGACGCCGCGCAGGAGTTGCTCATCCACGTGGTGGATGCGCTCGGCAAGATCTACGCCCCCGACCTCGAAGCGTACGGACTCACCCCGCGCGACAAAGTGTTACCGAAGCACCAGAATTCGCTTCGTCAGGTCGCGGACCGTGTCGCGGTAATCATGGGCGTGGAGCAGTTCGATCTCTATATCCACCGGGTTCGCACGCGCGGGGTCGCCGTCGAGCTCACGAGCCCGCCATCGCTCCTCGTACCGGCGAGCGTCGCCGATCTCCCGGAACCACAGCAGGTGTTTCTCCTCGCGCGCCCGCTCCTCGCGATCGCCCAGCGGCTTCATGCGATCGAAAAGCTGACTCCCCGCGAGCTTGAGGTATCGCTGGCCTCCGCGGCGCGGAACGTCTCACCGGGCTACGGCGCGGGCCTGACCAGCGAAGACATTCTCGACGAGCGGGCCAAGCGGCTGCACAAATCGCTCCCTCGCCGCTCGCGGAAGGCCGTCGAAGCCGTCGCCTCGAGGTATGTGGAGGCCCCCCGAGTCGACTTCGTTCGGTGGACCGAAGGTATTCAGCGGACCTCACGTCGCCTCGCCTGTCTCCTCAGCGACGATCTTCCGAGCTGCGTCGAGCTTCTTCAACGGATGGAGCGCGAACTTGGAGGCCTCCACGGCCCGGCGCTGGTGAAGGGGTCCCCCGCGGTCGCCGACCTCGTTCGCTACTGGGTCAGCGCGGACGCGATGACGGTTCGGCAAACCTTGGGAATGCTCGACAACGAATAGGCGGAAATGGACGAACCGGTTCGGACCCGCTGCCAGGTACTCATCGTGGAGGACAGCGCGACCGTCCGGCGAGTGGCCGAGCGGTGCCTCGTCGATGCGGGCTACCACGTAGTCACCGCCGCGGATGGTCGGGAGGGACTCGAGCGCCTGCAACACACGGTTCCCGACCTTGTGCTCCTCGACTGCGTGCTGCCCCATCTCGACGGGGTGCAGTTTGCGAAGGCGATGCGAGGGATTCAGAACCTCGCCGAAGTGCCCATCGTCCTGATGAGCGCCCTCGAGCGCACCCGGCGAGAGCAGATGTGCGAGGAGATCGAGGCGGCGGACGCGATCGGCAAACCGTTCGGTCCGGAGGCCCTCGTCGCCGTCGTCGGCCACGTGCTCACGAAGGGCGCGGCCGACCGGTCGAGCGCTCGAATGTCGTGGGCCGAAAACGGCCCGGCGGTCGGGGAGGCCTCGGACCCCGCGGGGGAGATCGCCACCGTGCTCACCGACTTCCTTCGGTCGCTCGACATCGAACTTCCCACCGACGCACTCGCACGAACCACGACCGACGAGCTTCTCGGCCTGGCGAACCGGATGTTCGCCGCCTCCAGCGCCGAGGCGTCACTCACCGGAAAGACCGGCCACATTCCTCTCGGTGAGCTCCTTCAGCTCCTCGAGCACCAGCGGCAGACCGGGGTCGTGACCACCCGTCGATCGTCGGGGCAGCCGATTGCGATCTGCCTTCGCGAAGGCAAGGTGGATCTCGCGCTCCGGCTGAACGATGGATCGTCCGAAAGCGAGGATGAGTTTCTCCTTGGCCGCTATCTTCTCGAAGATCGGCTTCTCGACGGCGAGGACCTTCAGATGCTCCTTCGCAACCGCGAGATGGGAGCTCCACTCCTCGGCCACCAGCTGGTCAAGCTCGGCTACATCAGCCAGGAAGACCTACAGCGGGCCCTCGTCCGACAGACATCGGAACTCATCTACGACGCGCTTCGGTGGAAGGACGGGTTCTTTCGATTCGACCGCTACGTCTCGCGGAGCGAGGCGCGGGCTGCGGCCCTTGCGTTGCCGGTTGCGGCGATCCTCATGGAGGGGCTCCGTCGGGTCGACGAATGGCGCCTCATCGAAGAACAGATCACGAACTTCGCGATCGTGCTCGGCGTGCGACAGGACGTGCTCGCGAATGTGGACCAGGACACCCTTAGCTTCGCGGAGCGGCAGGTGCTGGCGGCAGTGGATGGCGTGCGTGACGTGCGCGGGATTCTCGAGCATACCCACATGGGGTCGTTCGACGCCTGCAAGATCCTCTTTCAGTGGATGACCGCGGGCGTGCTGCAACGCCTTCGCTAGCGGACCCGGACGAGGGTCCCCGGATCCAATTCGCTGGGCCGGATCGAGACCCAGCCCGGCCGAAGCACCGGCTCGGTGAAGCCGAAAAGCCAGCGGGCGTCGATCGGGGAGAGATTGATGCAGCCGTGGCTCACGCGCGTTCCGAACGCGGCGTGCCAGAACGCGGCGTGAAAGCCGACGGATCCTTCGAAATACTGTACCCACGGCACGCCCTGAACCGAGTAGTCCTCGCTTGCATCCGCGTTTCCGATGTCGTCCATCGTGGCGGTGGCCAGCTTGGCCCAAATGCGAAATTCCCCCGTGGGTGTCTCTCGGCCGCGGTATGGCCGGCCGCTGCTGATCAAGGTCACAAACACCGGCCGGGTTCCCTCGTAGGCCATGAGCGTTTGCGAGTCGAGGTGCACGTCGATCCAATGCTCGTCGTCGCCGATTCCCTCGGGGAACTCGGTGGTCGGCGACGGTCGCGACACCGCCTCGGCGTCGATGTAGTTTCCGTCTTCGAGCTGATAGAACCCGTTCTCTTCGCCCATCACGGTGACGATTCGAAGATATCGGGCGCGGCCGGTGCGCCGGCTGACCCGTGGAATCCCGTACATCGGCTCTCGAAACCGACTCACCCATCCAAGGGTGCTGAGGTCGGTGTCTTCCGTGATTTCGATTCCTTCGAAGCGGCTGGGGTACAGACGGTCGATCGCGTCTTCCCGCACAAAGTCACCCGACAGGGTTCGCGCCATCGGCACGGCGCCTTCTGGGTTTCGATGCGGCCGAAGCGCCACGACAAACCCCGAGGCAAGGCGCCGCGACCGCGAGGTGCCGTCGGGTCGAGAGAAAGCATCGGTGCCGCCCCGACGAACCCGGGCATAGCGATAGGGCACGGTTCGGCCGCGAGGAATCCACGGTTCGATGCGCCCCGCCGGCTCTTCGGTCGATGGTTCGAGCATGGTGTTGCAAACCCAGCTCTCTTCATCGATGCGGGTCCACCCCGGGCAGCCGCCGCTGCGGCCTGCGGTCTCGAGCACCGGATGGCGGGTGTTGAATCGAATCGCACCGCGGACCGGCCCGTCGAGGTCGGTCGTGGCGCGGACCGACGCGGCGCCTCCGACCACCCGGACCGAGCGAGTGCCTTCCGGGTAGCTGATTCCGTCCTGCGCGGACAGGCCAGCCGTGAACCACAGCACGAGCACTGCGGGCCCTGCGATGAACGCCGAGAACCGTCGGTTTTTGAAGGACTTCCTCATCACACGGAACGGGGCCGGAGCCAACACGCGGCCGCCGCGGATACTGAGACGCAACTAAAGCAGAGAGTATTCCTTCGATCAACGCGACGCGTAGAGCCCATCCGCCAAGGCCGCGTGCCGCGCAAGGACCTGGGCCCGACGCACCCGAAAGGTTGGCGTGAGTTCCCCCGCTTCCACGGTGAGGGGCTCATCGATGATTCCAATCTGCCGAATCGTTGCCTGGGATGCAAAGCCCCGATTCGCCTCCACTTTAATGCGATCCACTTCCGCGACGACGGCAGGATGGGCGCAGAGCGACCGAAAGTCGCCGCGAAGGCCGAAGCGCCGAGTGAACCCGCGGAGCTCGGCGTCGTCGAGCGCGACTAGCGCGGTGAGAAACGGCCGACTCTGCCCTACGGCGACCGCGTGCGCGATGAGGGGGTGCTTGGTGAGGGCTCGCTCGACGCGGCTCGGGGCGATCCGTTGCCCGTCATCGGTGATCAACACCTCTCGCTTCCGGTCGGTGATCACCAGTCCGCCCTCGGCATCGACGCGTCCCATATCTCCCGTGCGAAGCCAGCCGTCTTCCAGCCCGTCCTGGGTAGGATCAGGGTGAAGATAGCCGCGCATCACCGACGGTCCGCGAACGTAGATCTCTCCTCCTTCGGCCACCCGTAGCTCGATGCCCACGAGCGGCCGACCCACGCTTCCCGGTGAGACCGCGCCAGACCGGTTAACGGTGATCGCTCCGCCGGTCTCCGTAAGGCCGTACCCTTGGAGCAGCTCGTGACCGATCGCCCGATAGAACTCCTCGGTAGTAGCGCGGAGCGGGGCCGCCCCGGAGAGGAGAAGCCGAAGTCGACCCCCGAGGCGTCGATCCAGCGGAGTGAACACGGACCGTTGGGCGTACCGCCGCTGAACGCGTCGAAGCATCCCGACGGATCGTCCTGCGGTCTTTCGGTCGGCGGTTTGTTTGCCGACTCGGAGCGCCCAGTCGACGAGGCGCGGGTCCTGCCGGTCCGACTCTGACAACACGCGACGGAGCTCCTCCTGAAGCCGCTCCCAGACCGGCGGCACCGCGACCATCAGCGTCGGCTTGACGCTGGCGAGCTCTTCCACGAGATGAACGCCGCCACGGCCAAAGGTGGTGCAGTACCCCGCGTAAAGCTGAAGCACGATCGTCGAGTGGCCGAGAACGTGCGCCAACGGAAGCACGAGAAGCTGCTCGTCACTCACCGCGAGGTCGAGCTCCTGGGCGGCGGCCCACGCGCCGTAGCTCAGGCTCCGGTGAGTAAGCACGACCCCCTTTGGAAGGCCGCTCGTTCCCGAGGTATAAGCAATGAGGGCCACATCGTCGGGAATGAGCTTTGCGCGCCGACGACGAAGTTCCACCTCCACCGAACCCCGGTGGGTTGCCCCGTCCCGGCGGAGCGCCTCGAG
>JBCCZL010000575.1:0-6550 GCA_039187775.1 Myxococcota bacterium | reverse complement strand
GTACCTGCACGGTCTTTTCGTCCATGCCCGCGCCCTTCTTCACGGTTTCGATGATTTCGGTTCGCGCCGCGTGGACCGGGTCGTGGGGACCGCTCGTCCGCGTGGGCTCAGGGCTGAACTTCGAAAACGCGGCGTCGGGCCCGAGCGCATCGGCGATCAGGTTCTCGCCGAAGCTTTCTACGGGACCTGCGTCGAGCACAAAGTCCTCCATCGCCCGGAGCTCGGTCTCGATCTCTTTGGCCCAAATCCGCTTTTGAAAGCGGGCGAGCTTGGTCCGTCGGTACTTGTTGTTGTGGTTTCGAAGGAACTGCAGGAGGGCGTCCCGGAATGCCATCGAGGTTTGAAATCGTGCCGAACGCGAGCGGGCCATCGAACGCTTGATGACTTCGGCGAGCTCGTCAGGGATGTGCGGATTGATCTGCTGGGCGGGTACTGGGTCCGCGTCGCGCACCGCGAAGATCAGATCGATCTCGCTCTTCGCTTTGAAGGGCGGCTGGCCGGTGCAGAGCTCGTAGAGCACGCTCCCCGCGCTGAAGATGTCGCTCCGCGAATCGAGCTTGCGGCCGAACGCTTGCTCCGGCGACATGTACTTCACCTTGCCCTTGATGATCCCCGTCTTGGTTTCGACCCGGTTGTGGGTCGCCTTGGCAATGCCAAAGTCGCAGATCTTCACCGTGCCGTCATAGCCCACGAGGATGTTCGAGGGGCTGAAGTCCCGATGCACGATGCGAAGCATGTGGCCCTTGTCGTCGCGGGCAACGTGGGCGTGGTGGAGGCCGTCAAGGGCACGAGCAAGGATGTAGGAGATGTCGTCGAATTGCAGGCAGAGGCCGTTTTGCCGTGCCTTTTCGACGACCGACCGGAGGTCCTTGCCGTCGATGTACTCCATGGCGATGAGGAGGGTTTCGTCGAGCTTGGTGAGCTCGTACACCTCAGCGATGTTGGGGTGCCGAAGGTGGCTCACCAGCTTGAACTCGTCGGTGAGCATGTCGATGAACTGCTGGTCTTCGACGTAGTGTGGCAGGAGCTTCTTGATCGCGACGTCCCGACGGAAGACATCGTTGTCGTAGGTGAAGCCGCGAAAGATCTCGGCCATCCCGCCATAAGCGATCCGTTCGGTCAGATGATAGCGACCTAGACGTTTGGTACGGCGCATCGCTCCACGGGAAGATTACTGGGTTTCCGCGAGGGATTGGAGGCTCGGTCGCATCATGAGAAAAAGTGTGGGGCGCTTTTGGCGGTCGCGAACCCAGGGCGAAGCGAAGCGAAACACCCGACGCGCGCGCGGACTGGAAATCTCCAGCGAAAGATCCGAATCGCCGGCCGCCTGGGCTCCTTCGAGGAGTAGGGTCACATCGATTTCCAAGCGTCGTTGCCCCGGAGTGGCTCGGAGCACTTCGACCTCCGCGGCGCGATCGGGACGGGAACGGGCCGTCAGAACCTCGCTGTCGAACCCGGTTGTGCGATGAATGACTACATCGGTAGCGCGGGCAAATCCGGCAAACCGTCGGTCGGGGTAGAGGGTCAGCATCGCGCGATGGACCGCTCTCTCGGGAACCCGGTCGAAGCGGAGGTGGGTCCGGTAGTTGCCGCCCACCCGTACCGCATCGCTCGAGCGCAGGCGACGATGAGGGATGCGGTCCGATGTCTCGGCCCAGTCTACCGGGGCGAGGGCCCGGCTTGCCCCGAATCCGGTCTCGTCGACCAGCGGGGCGCATTGGCCGTTCGCCTGGCAGACCCCCGGAGCGCAGGTTGCGGAGGTGCATACCGGCGGCGACCCGCACGCCCCCACCGAGAGTGCAGCAAGAACGACCCTCGTGATGGAGACGGCCCGCACGTCGCGCACTCTAGCAGGCCTTGCTCCGCTGCACGGCACGTCGAGACCCGACCCTACGAGGGTCGCCGGGCGTGGAGCGATGCGATACCCTTGCCAATCTGGCGTTCTGTCCAAGGATCGGAGGAGAGCACCGGTCCCAAAGGAGAGCTCATGCGTACCTCGGCCTCGATCATGTTTGTCTCCGTCCTCGCCTTCCTCATGGCCTGCGGCGATTCGGAGCCCGAAGGGACCCTCGAACCGGAACCCGAGCCTGCGCCCGGCGCGTCGGCGTCGGAGAGTGAGCCCGAAGAATCCACCCGGACCGGTGCCGCACTGGGCGAGGAGGCTGACGGGGAAGAAGCCGAGGGGGAAGAAGCCGCGTCCGTCATCGATGATCCGGCCTTCGAGCTCCGCGCGACCGCCGAAGGGCCATTCTCTTCGGGCGAGCTTAGCCAGTTTGCGATCAGCCTTACCCCACGGGGCGAGTGGCACGTGAACGAAGAGTTTCCGATCAGTGTTGAGCTGACGGTCCCCGAGGGCATCGACGTTCCGAAAGCCGAACTCGGCCAGTCCGATGCGGCGGAGTTCGGTGAAGAGGCGGCGCGATTCGATGTTCCCTTCACCCCGAGCGCGACTGGCGAACACGAGGTGTCTGCGAAAGTCTCGTTCGCGGTCTGCACCCCCTCGAACTGCATTCCCGACGAGCGCACCCTCGCGCTCGTCCTTCCCGTTCAGTAGCGCGCATGCCCAGCGATCCGAGGTCGGCCTCGGCTTCCTCCACCCCCGGTGACATCCTGGGGGAGCTTTCCCGCATCGGTGACTCGGTGCGCGATCGTTTTGAAGCCCAGCGTCGCGTTCTTTCCTTTACCGAGTACCTCGCCCTCCTCTCGGAGGTTCCGGAGCGGCACACCCGCGACGCGAGTCGCTACCTTCGTGACTGCTTCGACCACTATGGAACCGAGTGGGTGGACCGGCCGGTCGGGCGGGCCCGTCGGTTTAAACTCTTCGACCTCGAGTTCCTCGACGACGACGACCGGCGCGCGCATCTGATTGGTCAGGAGGAGCTTCAGCGGGCCTTCTACCAGGTGCTGCAGAACTTCGTCCGCGAGGGCCGATCGAACCGTTTGATTCTCCTTCACGGCCCGAACGGGAGCGCGAAGACCACCTTCTCGGCGAGCCTCATGCGGGGCATGGAGCACTACTCTTCGACCGACGAAGGCGCGCTCTACTGCTTTAGCTGGATCTTTCCGCGAGGCCGCGACGGGAAAACGATCGGCTTTGGCTCGTCCGACGACGGCTCGTCCCGAAGCAGTTTTGCGCATCTTCCCGAGGCGCAGATCGATGCCCGCCTCGGAAGCGAGCTTCGCGAGCATCCGTTGCTCCTCCTTCCGGTACCCGAGCGCCAGCGACTCTTCGAGACCGTCGGGGTGGCCGGGGTGCCGGAGTGGATTCGCTACGGTGAGCTGAGCCTCAAGAATCAGAAGGTCTTCGACGCGCTCCTCACCGCGTACCGGGGGGATCTGAGTCGGGTGCTTCACCACGTACGCATCGAGCGCTACTACCTCTCGCGGCGCTACCGCGTAGGGGCGGTGACCATCGGACCTCAGATGGCGGTCGACGCCAGCGAGCGGCAGATCACGGCGGATCGGAGCCTGAGTTCGCTCCCCGCGTCGCTCTCTTCACTCACGCTCTTCGAAGTGTATGGCGACCTTGTCGACGCTTCCGGTGGGGTCATCGAGTATTCGGATCTGCTCAAGCGACCCCTCGATGCGTGGAAGTACCTCCTCCTGGCGATCGAAAACGGAGAGGTGCCGCTGTCGTTCAGCAACATTCATCTCAACGCCGTACTCATTGCGAGCTCCAACGAGGTTCATCTTCGCGCGTTTCAGGAGCACCACGAATACAACTCGTTTCGAGGAAGGCTTCAGCTCGTTCGCGTGCCGTACCTCCTAAACGTCGCTCAGGAGCAATCGATCTACGACACGCAGATCGCGCCGCAGGTCCGGCGCCACGTAGCGCCCCATGCGACCTATGTGGCCGCGCTGTGGGCGATTCTGACGCGACTTCGGCGCGCCCACGCGGACCGGCTTCCCGGTCAGCTTGGCAAGCTCGCGGCCGACCTGACCCCCCTCGAAAAGGCCGAGCTCTACGCCGACGGCCGAATTCCAGCGCGCTTGTCCGCCGAAGACGCCCGAGAGCTTCGCGCGGGCATCGAGGCGATCTACGGCGAGAGCGACAGCCTCGCAGACTACGAAGGGTTGACCGGCGCGTCGCCCCGAGAAATCCGCGCGATGCTTCTCGAGGCGGCCAACGACGACGAGTACGAGTGCCTCTCGCCGCTCGCCGTACTCAAACGGATCGAAGCGTTTTGCCGCCGCGACGACTACGAATTTCTGAAGCAGACGCCGGACCGCGGCTACTACGATCATCGCGCGTTTGTGGGCCATGTACGCAATCGGTGGCTCGACCGGGTGGATGAGGAACTTCGAACGAGCACCGGGCTGATCGAGGAGACACAGTATCGCAAGCTCTTCGACGACTACGTGTCGCACGTCTCCTATTGGGTTAAGAAAGAGAAGATCTACAACGAGGTCACCGGCAAATACGAAGACCCGGATGCCGATCTGCTTTCACGAGTCGAAGATCAGTTAGAGGTCGATCCCGACACCGCGGAGGACTTTCGCCGAAACCTCATCAGTACGGTCGCTGCGTATGCGATCGACCATCCGGGGGAAGACGTGGAATACGGTCGGCTGTTTCCACGCTACATCGACCGACTTCGCGAAGCCTACTTCGGCCAACGAAAAAAACAGATTCAGCAGATCGCCGAGGATGTCCTCGTCATTCTCGACGAACGAGACCCGGGCACCTAACGAAAGCAGAGAGCGGAAGCGGCCCTTCAGCGCCTCCAGGACGACTATGGCTACGAAGCATCGTCGATCCGCGACGCGTTAGGGGAACTGATCGGGGAGCGCTACGACGGGTGAGGGCGGAGCTCGAACAAGTCAAGTTTCGTCAGCTTCGGTCTCCGGAAGGAACTCCTCCGCGCTACCAACTCTGGGAGATGCTCGCACCTGACGGTACCGGTCCGTTTGCGCGGGTCGAGATCTTTCCGGGCGAGGCGTATTGGGGGATCCATCTTCATGATCAGGCTCCCGCCCTCGACGCGTCGGACCTCCTCCGTCTCACTGCTCGACTCCTTGTGTGGGAGGTCAGCTGTCCCGCGGAGACCGTCCAGGTCCTGACCTCGCGAAGCCGTGAGCCGCAAACCCTCGTTCGGGTCGGCGCCGACTACGTCTGACCGTCGGCGAAACCGCGATGAGGACTCAGCCGTCGTCGGACGGTTCGTCCTTGGAGTCGTATCGCAAGCTCGCCGCCCGAGCTTCCGCCTTCTGTTTCAAGTCGCGGAGTCGCTCGAGCACCCGTTCGAGGGCGCGCCTGACCGAGAAGGTCCCCTCGGCGGCGGCTCGAAACAGCTGGTACATGCTTCCTTCCGGGGGCGACTCCGACTCTTCGAGAGAGATGTCGGGAATCTTGATGTCGAGGACCACCACGTCTCCGTCGAAACCCCGACGCACGTCGTCGCTCACCGAGTCGATGAGGCGACGCATGGGTTCGTTGTCACTCAGGACCTCGCAGCGAAACCATTCGACGCCCCGTTCTCGTGCTGCCTGGCATAGTCGAATGAACATTCGTCGACCGAGGCCCACGCCCTGGGCATCGTCAGCGACGGCGATGGCCGCTTCCGCGGCTTCCGGCCATTCGTCGAGGCGAACGAACCGGGCCACTCCGAGCCCCAGGCCCTCGCCTTCCTCATCTTCCTCGTCGAACCACGCCGCGCCGATCGCGAAGTGATCCACTCCGTCGACTTCGGTGAGATAGCGAAGCTCCGCCTCGGTGAAGTGATCCTTCTGCGTGAAGAACCGCCGATAGCGGGAGTCGGGGCTTAGGCGCTTGAGACCTTCCCGAAGCTTGACCTTGTCGGCCGGACGGACCGGTCGGAGCACGATTCGGCGACCATCGTTGAGGATGTACTCTTCCCGATAGTCGTCCCCGAAATGGAACTCTGGGTCTTCGGCGTTGGCCACAGCGTCACCTACCACGACCCACCGGGCGGTGGGGTGGCTTTCGAGAAGCGGCTCGATGACATCTGACCCAGCTCATCATCCCCCCAGGCTTCGCATCCTCGCGCGAACCTTCTACATTCTCCGGTAAAGTGACTGTAAAGCTCCATGTGAACATCGACCACGTCGCCACCCTCCGACAGGCCCGGGGGACGAACTATCCCGATCCGGTGCAGGCAGCCGAGCTTGCCGAGGAGGCTGGCGCCCATGGCATCACCGTGCACCTTCGGGAAGACCGGCGCCACATTCAGGATGGGGACGTCGAAGCCCTTCGAGATCGGGTGAGCACCCTCCTCAACTTGGAGATGGCGGCCACCGAGGAGATGCTCGCCTTCGCCCGAAGGGTGCGGCCGGACCTTGTGACCCTAGTTCCAGAACGGCGAGAGGAGCGAACCACCGAAGGGGGACTGGACCTGCGACTTCCGGCGGTGGTGGACGCCGTAGGTCGGCTGGCGCAGGCTGAGCTCCCGGTAAGCCTGTTTATCGATCCGGACGAAGCGATGATCCGGCGGGCGGCCGAGCTCGGGGTGCGAACCGTCGAGCTTCACACTGGCGACTTTGCCAACGCGACGCCGGCGGCGATGCCGAGCGAACTTGCCCGCCTTTCGGC
>JBCCZL010000574.1:0-6556 GCA_039187775.1 Myxococcota bacterium | reverse complement strand
GCGCCGTCTTCGGCGTTCATTCTTCGGACACTACTTCACCATCGCCCCCTGGCTCCGCTCCCCCTTCGAGCCCCACCCCGACCTGGTCGCCCAGCATTTTCGGTTCCCGGTGGCGGACCCGCTCCGTGGCGAAATCACGCTGACCGGACGGCTTCATCAGCGAGGCCGCACGGCGCTGTTGGTTCTGGTGCACGGGATGGGCGGATCAGCGCAGAGCCCGTACATCCGGCGAGCCTGCCGTCAAGCCGACGAGGCGGGTTTCGACTGCCTCCGCCTCAACCTTCGGGGCGCCGATCGGAGGGGGGAGGACTTCTACCACGGCGGCCAATCGGAAGACCTGCATCGTGTGCTCCGAGCCAAGGAGCTCCGAGGCTATCGAGACATTTACATTCTCGGGTATTCGCTTGGCGGCCACATGGTGCTTCGGTTTGCAAGTGAAGCCGCCGACCCACGCGTCCGAAGCGTCGCCGCGGTGTGCGCACCGCTGGACCTCCGGCGCGGAGCCACGATCATCGACCAGCGGCGTCGCGCGCCCTACCGGCACCGTCTCTTGGGCGGACTGAAGGAAATGTACCGAGAGATCGACCGACGCGGCGGCCCCCTCCCGCTGTCCGTCGACGACGCCCTGCGGATCCAGTACGTGCGGGAGTGGGATGACCGGATCGTCGCTCCTCGCTACGGCTTCGCTTCAGCCGATGCGTACTACCGCAAGGTCAGCGCGGCGAACGGGCTCCACGAGCTTCGCCTCCCTGCCCTCCTCGTCGCCGCCGAAGCCGACCCGATGGTGACCGCGGCGTCGATTCGCCCGGTGACCGAGCGGGCGAGCCGACTCCACACCGTCTGGCTCGAGCACGGCGGCCACGTCGGCTTTCCCCGGGAGGTCGACCTCGGAACGGGCCCCGACGAGCTCGAACCTCAACTCCTGCGCTGGCTCTGCGCGCCGGACTCCCTTCCGCGGACCGCCCGCGAGGCGTGAAACATCCGGCGACGGCATCGGGACTCGGTGCAACAGGGAATACCTCCGGTCGTCGCCCCGTCTCTCAATAAGTGTTCGGAACGGAAAAGGCCTTCTACACTGAGCCCCCATGACCCGCGCGTCGATCCTCGTGCTCTCGCTCTTCCTCACCGGAATGAGCTGCGGCGGGCCGGGCAACGAGAACGGGACCGCGGCCGAGGCGGACGAGAACCGCCCCGACAGTTGCCCGGCGCGGGCGGAAGCGCCCCGCCCGCTGCCTGGGATCGAAGAGCGGCACCGCACCCTGGCGTATTGGCTCGAGCGCGTCGGCGCGGTGGCGGACCTCGACGAGGTCCTCCTATCGGCGAGCGAAATCGCGGATCACAACCGCGGCCTCGAAGCGCCGGTGGCGGAACGACCGCTCGGCCAGACCGACCTCGCCGCGCCGGTCGATGAAGCGCTCCTCTTTGAAGAGGTGACCGAGCGCCTCGCGTTCATGGAAGAACGCCTGCGCTCCGGGGCATACCTCACCGAGGACGGCGACCAGGTGTCCGGGGCGGCGCTCGCGGCGTTTTCGCCGCCGGGCTCGCTCGGGAGCATTCGCCCCGAACTCCGCCGGGCGGAGGGCCTCGTGCCAGTCCGCTGCGGTCCTCGGGTCGAAGGGCTCTACACCGAGAGCCTTGACCTCAACTTCGACCGGAACAACTGCAGCACCGCCCGGCGGGGCGAGCCGGTCCAGCTTCTTCGTCGCTGGGGAACCTTGTGGCTGGCCCGAACCCGTTACTCGCTCGGGTGGGTTTCCGCCGACGCTCCCCTGAGCGGCGCGCTGTCGGCGGCCGAGGCGGACGGGGTCCTTCAGCAAGAGTCGCGGGCGCTGACCCGGCGAACCGCGCTCACCAAGGCGTTCACCCTTCTCGACTCGCCCTACGGTTGGGGGGGACAGGCCGGCGGCCGAGACTGCTCCCGGTTTGTCCTGGATGTGTTCGCGCACTTTGGCCTCGGTCTTCCTCGACACAGCGGCCGGCAGGCCCTCGCGGGTACATTCTCGATCGACGTCGGAGAACTCGACAATCCTCGAGACAAAGCGCTCCTCATCGACAGCGCCGCAAAACGCGGCCTCGTGCTTCTGAGCTTTCCCGGCCACATCATGATGTATCTCGGCCGCACCGAGACGGGCACGCCGATGGCGATTCACGCGTTTGCCGAGTACCTCGAGCCCTGCGACGGGATCACGCTGGACGACGGGACGCCCGGCGAGATTCTTCGCACCGTCGATCGGGTGACGGTGAGCGACCTTTCGCTCGGCGCGAATACGTCCCGGACAAGCTTCCTCGAACGCATCAACCGGATCACCGTGATCGGCCACGCCCCGGGCCTAGAACTCGAGGGGGCGGCGAGCCTCCGCGCCCCTGCCCCGACCTCCGTCCCAGAAAGCGACGCCGTCTGCGAGGATTCGCAGGCCACCGCCGTGTTTCGGTCGCCGAGGGTTCCCCACCCCGGTCAACCGCTTCGGGTGATCGTCACCGCGGACGACGACCCGGGCCCCGTCGAGCTCGCGCTCACCGATCCCAGTGGCCACCGGCATACCCCTGAGGTCCGGCGCATCGGCGGGCCGCCTTACACCTACTGGGTGGAGGTCGAGTCGCCGCCTCCCGGCCGCTGGACCGCGGTGTTTGGGGATGGGACTCGGGTCGAAGCGTGCGAGCGCTTCACCGTGGCAAGGAATGGTCCGGCGGGGCCGGATCTTTCGGAGAACGTATGGCGACCGCGCTGGCGCTGGGAGAACGACACCGAGAACCTCTACGCGGCGTTTGTCGAGCAGCTCTTTGACTATCCCATCGATGAAGACCTGACCTGGAACAATCTCCAGTCGCTTCTTCAAGATCGGGATCGGAACCTCCTGTTCAATCACCTCGGCCAGGACGAAGACGAAGGACTTCGGCTCCAGCCCGACTGCGCGGACCTTCCCTACTTCCTCCGCGCATACTTTTCCTGGAAGACGCGGCTCCCGTTCGCATTTCGGCGCTGCAGTCGCGGGCGCGCGGGCCAGCCGCCCACCTGTGGAGACATCAACACCAACCTCGCCGAGCGCGACGGCTACGACGAAGGCCGGGTGTTTGCCAACTTCGCCCGCACGGTGCGCGATGGCGTGCACTCGGCGAACCCGCGGACCGCGCCTCGCGACAACCGAACCGACGTCTACCCGATTCCGATGACCCGCGCCGCACTCCGACCGGGCACCGTGTTTGCCGATCCCTATGGGCACCTTCTCGTGATCGCCGATTGGATCCCGCAGACCGCGACCGACTACGGTATTCTCGTCGGCGCGGACGCGCAGCCTGACGGGACGATCGGGCGGCGGCGCTTCTGGCGCGGTTCGTTCCTCTTCACTACCGATACGACCGATGTGGGGGCGGGCTTTCAGGCGTGGCGACCGCTCGAATACGAGCGGCGGGGCCATACGATTCGTTCCGTCGACAATCGCGAACTCCAACACAGCCGCGAGTACGTCCCCTATTCGGAGGAGCAGTACGAAGGGACCGCGGACGACTTCTACGACCGGATGGGCGCCCTCATCAATCCGCGGCCCCTCGACCCGAGCGCGATGCAGGCGACCCTCGTCGACGCCCTCGACGAGGCGGTGCGACGGCGCCTCAACTCCGTGAACAACGGCATCGAGTTCAACGAATCGCGGAACTGGGCGCGCATCGAAATGCCCACCGGCTACGCGATCTTCGAGACCTCTGGCGCATGGGAAGACTTCTCGACGCCGGCCCGCGATCTCCGGCTCCTGATTTCGATCGACGCGGTGACTCAGTTCGCCGACGGGGTCGAACGGCTCCCGAGCCGCTTTGGAATCGCCGACGGCGAAGCGTCGGAAACCGCGGAGCGCCTTCGGGAAGAACTCACCGAGGCGCTATCCTCGCGGAGCTTCCGTTACACCCGGTCCGACGGAACCGAAAAGGAGCTCACCCTTCTCGATGTGGCGGAGCGCGCCGAAGCGTTCGAGATGGCCTACAACCCGAACGACTGCGTGGAGATCCGCTGGGCTGCACCCGAGGGCAGCGACGAGCAAGCATCTTGCCGACGTCGAGCCCCCCGAGACCAGCAAGCAAGAATGGCGCAATACCGAGAGTGGTTTCAGAACCGCCGCCGGCCCCCCCGCTAACCCTCGGTACAGCGTCGCAACGACGGGCCGACGTGCAACGTTCAGCTGACCCACGCACCGCGGTTTTCGGTGCAGTGGGTCCGAGCTTCGTCGAGGCTCACTGCGCTCGGGCCGCTCGAGTAGTAGCCGATGTGTCCGTGCATGAACTCGCAGCTCCCCGAGAGGCGGTCGGTTCGAGGACAGCGGGCGTCGGTCGACACCGCATCCGTACCAGCGCCGCTCCGTTCCGCGGACTGGGTCAGCATATTGCGAAGACTCGACCACGCCTCGGGGTCTTCGTCTTCGTGTCCGAACTCGAAGCACTGACCGTCCTGGGCAATGCTGTTGTAGGACAGGCGGAAGGGACCGAAGCGCCCGATCGTCTCCGGGGGGGCTTCTTCGACGGAGGGCGCGGGTGCGGCCGCGGCCGACGTAGGAGTTTCGCTGGCCGAGGACGGTTCGGGCGCAGATTCGCTTGGCGTCTCGGAGCCACAGGCCAGGAGGAGTACGGAGCAAAGCGCGAGAACGAAACGTGTGGAGGTCATGAGGGGTCCTTTCAGAGAGGAGTTGGAATGGAGATGGGTGTTGCGCGCAGAACGTCCGACTCGGCTCGAAGTGATCGAGCGAGGTCCTGCTTGCGATAAGGCGATGCACGACGAGCCGTGGCGTCGGCGCCGCACGCCTCGCACCTCAAACTAGCAGGCAACGCTTGCCCGTCCGTTCGCGTTTTCTGCTGCACATCGCCCACGAACTGCCGCCTTCCGCGCGATGTCCCACCCGCTGTTCGCTTTCGGCGAACCCATACGGCGGAACGCTCGTATCTCCGTTTGCCACCCGTGCACTCGCCGTCTCGATCGCTGGTCGTCTCGACTGGATGGACGACTCTAAGGGTCCGCCTACTGTCGAGAACGTGGCTTACACCGGGGTCACTGAGTGCCGAGACAGGTTGGGACTCGGCACTTCCCAAGAATCTGGTTCGGGTGGCAGTCTCACCGTCATGCCGGCACCCCAAATATGGCTCGCGTGCCTCTTGGCGATGAGTGCGTGTGGAGGAAGCGGAGCCGACGAAGGCCCGAGTTCTCCATCCAGTGCGACCCCAGTCGAGCCTGACGTCCGGTCGTGTGCAGAGGACGAACAGTGCGTCGCACTACAGCGCGCGTGCATGACGCGCGCGGTAAACCGCGAGTTCGAAGATGAACAGCTCGAGGACATTCGGAGATACCGGCCCAACTGCCCTCGCCCTCCCGGAGGCAGATGGCTCACCCCGACCGCAGCATGCCAGAGTGGCCAATGCACGGTTGTGCCCGCGGAGGCGTCGGTCACGTTGCCGCCGGTCGACTGGGCGCTCGGACCCTGCGATACAACGATCCTCGGCGAACCGCTCGAAGAACCGCTTCGGGTGAGCGTGTTCCAGGACACCTCGGCGGTGGGAACTATCGCGATCCAGCCCGACGGGCGAATCGACATCGAAGAGTTCCACGATGACGCGCCCGACGCCCTGGCGGCGCGCCTCCTTCGACTCGTTCAGGACGCCAACGAACGCGGTGAGGTCCGCTTCCGATTCGTGACACGGGCCGACCGCAACGGGAGGGGCGGCATCGCCTGTGTTGGTGAGGCCAGCGACGGCGACCCCGGCTACTCTCACGCGGTCCGCCACTATATTCGGACCTACCGGTTCAACGTGCGAGTCCTCGACGAGCCCTGAGTCGGGAGCAGGTCCGGCGGAGAAGCGATAACTCTGCCGAGCACATCCCGGAGGCGGAGTGGCGGTCTCTCGGAAGCGAGCTGACGGAGGCGTTTCTTTCGGTCCACCGCACGGCGGCGGACGATGTCTGGGCGGCCGGAGAAACCGGGAAGCGAGGTCGCTTGTCCGGTTGACGTCCCCTCGAGGTCGCTGGAATCTCTCGCGTGAATGATCGCTCGTGATTGCCAGCCACCGCGGATCTCAGCTCCGCTGACGACAACGCCGGCGCGGGATCTGGCAGCGCCGCTGATGCTCCTCATACTCGCGGCGTCGCTCCCCGTCCACGCGCAAGAGCCGCCCGACCCGTTGGCAGACGCGATCCTCGATATGCATCACACCGACGCAGATGGACAGCTGTTTTCATTTTCGATCGCAATGGCCGGAGTAGTCCCCGGCCTCACGGTTGGATCGATCGCAATCATCGAAGGCGAGTGGCTGGGCCTCGAATCCGGTGACGCCTTTGCGCAGGCCGCAAGCCTCGGGTTGCTGGCGACCAGCGCCGGCGTGATCGTGCACGGCCTGATGCGTATCGCCGAACGTCAGGCGGGAGCCGCGGCCTCCGCTCGACTGCTCGCGCACCCCGAGCTACTCCGGTCGGGCCGCGCGAGCGAACTGTCTCGTCGAGGAACGAGTGCCCGGTTTACGCTACTCCATGGCGGAGTTCCTACCCTAGTACCCTGTGCGGGCCGTCGTCGCCTCGGGGTCGCCG
>JBCCZL010000573.1:0-6562 GCA_039187775.1 Myxococcota bacterium | reverse complement strand
TCGGACGCGGGATCGCAGCTGTCCGTGACGGGCACCACATTGTCGTCGTAGACCTTGAGGCAAGCCCCACTCACCGGGTTGTTTTGCTGAAAGTCCCGGATCTCGAGCAGAAAATCGATCAGCGCGCCGTCGGTGGGGGCGGTGTTCATCCCCCGACAGGAAAAGTCGGCGGGCATCGCCATCGCCGGGTCGAGATAGAAGATGTCTTCGCCCATCGTCCCCCGAAGACCGCTTCCGGTTTGCAGCGGGGGAGTGTCCGGGTCCATCGGGGCCATCGCATCCGCATCCCCCGCGGGGGCGTCTTCTTCAACCATCGCGTCCGCGGTGGCGTCGACCGTGGCATCCACCGAGGCATCGGGTTCGCTCGGGTCGTCGTCGTCGCCGCAGCCGACAAGCGCGAGAAGGAAAGCCATTCCGGCAAAAGCGATCGAACCCCGTATCCTGCGCATCCTGTCCTCCTCGAGCCCCAGCGGCGACTACGCGATCTGAAGAGGCTAGCGGTACGAAGGCCCGGGACGGGAAGGGTGACGTGACAAAGATCACGCGGAACGAAGATGACGCGGAATGGGAACGGTGTTCAGCCCGAGGCTGACCGTTCGACTGTCAGAGGGACAGCCCGGTCAGAACGTGAGCCCGCCGCCAAGGCGAACCAGTCCGAGTACGTTCATTCGATCGCCGTTGTCGTCGTCGAATGCCCGACCGGGGAGGAGCACTGCACCTTCGAGCCGTCCGTTCACTTCAATGCCTCGCGCGATCTCTCCGCGAACGCGGACCCCCAGGTCGAACTCGAATCCTAGGTCTCGACGGGTGGGGTCCCCGCCGCGAAAGTTTCGGCTCCGCGATTCTGTTCGCTGAATGAACGGATCCACCACGTCGGTGGTTGCCCGAGCCCACACCATGCCAAGGCGAAGGTCGAGCCAGGAAAGAGGCCGGTACACGGTGTAACCGAACAAGTAGGCCGCGCCCGACACGCCGCCGTTCGTGGGCAGGCGCTGGCTTCCCGGCGACGGCCGACCGGTCAGGAGCTCCGACTGCGCGAGCGTTGCCGACCGGGCCGACTGCCAGGCGAGGACCTCGGGAAAGAGGAGCATCCCCACTCGGTGATCGGGGTCCATCACCGCCCGCTGCTGCAGGTCGTCTTCGGTGTTGGAGTCGCCGGTGGTGTAGCCGACTTCCAGGATGGTATCGATATCCTCGTGAAGTCGGCCGAGCTGCGCCGCCATCATGAACTGACGAACGTCGTTTTCCGCGAAGGTGTTGCTTCGAGTCTCGTTGGTCGTGCCGAGAATCCCCACCGCTTCGACCGCTCCAAAGATCTTTCCGCCGGAGGGCTCATCCGCATCCCAGCGGGCGAAAATATTTCCGACGAAAACCCGGAGTTCGTCGTCGAAATTGGTTCCCGCCCCCGTCGATCGCTCCGCGTTCTGGCTTCGGTAGGCAACATAGCCCCCGATCGTTCGTTCGCCTTCCTGGTAGAACGCCGCGAGTACCCCTTGGGAGGCAAACTCGTCGTCGGTGATCTCGGCGATCACGTCGTCGATCACGATATCCCCGGCGATCGCCACATTAAATGGGACGTCGAGCCCTAGCGGCCGTGTGGCGAACGCAAGTCGAAAGACGACGTCGCCGTACCGAGGGTCGCTAAACGGCGTGTCCCGGGCGCCGTCGTTGGCGACGATGCCGAGGCCCCAGTTGAAGGTTTGCACGCCGAGGCGGAGGAGCCCGATGGGAATCTCGACTTCGGCGTAAAGCTTTCGAAGCTCGATGCCGGGAAACGCACTCGCGTCTTCCCGCGGCCGGTCCGCCACCCCCACCCCTTCGGTGAACTCTCCGAACACGACTCCATCGAAGAGATCGACTTCGGCCACGAGCTTTGCGTTGTTCCGGATACCGATCTCCGCGTTGACGCGAAACCACTGTTCGGCCCAGAAGTTTTGGTCGAGATCGCCGGTCTCCCCGGTTTCGTCCCGGGGCAGCGTCGCGAGGGGAAGATCGCTCATCCCGTGCACTCGAAGCTGGTAGGTGCCACCACCGGTGCCGTACACCACCATCTCGTCGTCCGCTGCGTCTTCAGCCTCGGCATCCTCGCCTGATGCTTCTTCGTTCGCCTCGCCGTTCTCCACACCTTCGGCGAGGTCGTCGTTGGATGGGGGGCCTTCGGCGTCGAGGTCATCTTCGTCCTCTGTCGCGGAGGACTCTGTCGCGGAGGACTCTGTCGCGGAGGACTCTGTCGCGGAGGAACCTGCGCCATCCTGGGTTTCGTCGGCCTCGCCGTCGCCCGGGGCGTTTTCCGCCTCGGCTCCGGCGACGGCCGGCGGGTTTCCTTCGGAGGCATCGGGTTCCGCCGCTTCGTTCGCATCCGGCACATCTTGCGGCCCGGACTCGGACCCATCGGGTTCGCCTTCTTGTGCGTGGACCGGGGAACTCGCACTCAAGGCGAGGAAAGTTCCGCAAATGGAGAGAAAAAGCCGGCGGTGGATATGGGAGAGCTTCATGTCGTATTCCGCCCCTGGAGCGGTGCGTACCTTAGAAGGCCCGTCTTGCAAAGGGAATCCCCAGGAATGCATGGCCTGCGACAAGCGTTTGCTCCGTTGCCGGGTCTCGAGGATATTCGTCACCGTGCGTGGTTATGCTTCGGTTTGTGTCATCGCTCTCTTGCCGCGGCTCCTTTTGGTGCTTGTCCCGGTGGCCATCGGAGGCTGCGGCTCCGACGACGATCGAGAGGTCGAGTTTGGCCTCGGCGACGATCCGTCTCCGGTGCCCACCGAAGCACCGACCCCGGCGTTCGAGTCTCAGGAGGGCCGGGTACTTCCTGCTGGAACGACGAGCGTGGCGGTGGAAGGTGCGCCGATCCAACTCCCGGGGCACGAGCTTCGGGGCCTTTTGCTGGTCGATCTCGACCGGGACGGGGATCGGGATGGCATCGTGCTCACCAAGGGCGAGGGCAGCCTTGGCGTGCATCACGCACTTCGAGATCGAGAGCGCTTTCTTCCGCTTCGGCGGCTCGATCGCTCGGCGCTAGCCGACGGGTGCGATGTGAACGAGGCGACCCTGCGAACGCTCTCCCCGGAGTACGGGCTGGTTCGGGTGGGCACCCAGTGCGACACCGAGGTGGGCCCGGAGGTGCTGTTCGTGGTTGGCCTGAGCGATCGCCCGCGCGGTCTGGAACGCGTGACGTGGTCCCCCACACCGGAGGTGTCGGCGCCGGAGTTCTCGCCCGTAGTGCGTGACGCGGACGACGACGGTCACCCCGACTTCGGACTCACCGTGGCGCTTGATGATGATGCGCTCCGCGTGTCTCTCCTTTGGCTCAATCGACCGAGTGGCCTCGCTCGAGATACCGAAGAGCCCGAAAAGACGATCACTGCACTCGCAGACCGGGCCCGGGGGATGCTTCAGCGGCGCCCCGAAGAGGCGCTTCGCCTGTCCACGAGCGCCGAGCTCCTCCATCGCTTGCTCTGCCGAGAGTCGGAGGCGAGCGTGTTCGACCTCGGCGATGTGGAGGGAATCGACTGCGGGCGCTCCTCCGGCGCGTTTGTTGCCGCGGCGACTCGGGTGCTGGCGCTCGTGGCCACGGAACGATACTTCGACGCTATTGAAGCCCGTCGCGGGCTCGACGGGCCGGGCCTTCGCCGGCTGCCCGCGGTGGAGGCTCAGGTGGAGGAAGGGCTTCGGAGCTTTCCCGTGACGCCCGCCGCGCAGGTGGCGGGGCCACCGATCGCGCCCCCTCCGGCGCCCGCGCTTCGGCTTCCGCCGGTCGCGTTCCTGTCAGATGAGCTCGTCTTGCTTCGCGATCGGCCGGCCAAGCTGTGGACCGTCGGGGAACCGCCGCGGCCCGCCGAAGGCGCCGCACTCCAAGCTGCCGGAAACCTCGTAGCCGATCCGACGGGTCGCTTCGTCGCCACGGGCATCGAACGTCGCTGCGACGGGTTCCGGCTGATCGTGCATCGCGCCCGAGACGTCGTGGAAGGAGTGGTGGTCGGAAGCCCGATCGCCACGCCGCTCATCGAGGCGCAGCCGATCGCCAACTGTCGAACCGTGCCTCCCGCCGCCCGGGCCGATCATGGAGGATTTGTGGCCCTCGGCTGGGCGCCGCAGGGTCTCCTTCTCGCTCGGGGTCGGGCCCTTCACCTCGTCCCCCTGACCGGCGACGGACAAGCCGCCGGTCCGAGTCAGGTCCTGTCCGACGATACGCCCCCGCCGCTGCCGCTCCCCCTTGGTTCCTCGAACCGTGATGGCACGGCGTATGCGCAGGCCACTCCGTACGGGATTCTGGTTCGCGGCGGGGAGGAACGCATGGTGCGGCCGGAGGGCTGGCCCACGGACGCGCCCTTTCCGCATCCCGCGATCTCTCCGTCCGGTACGCATGTCGCGTACGTTCAGAATGGGCGTGTTCAGCTCGTGAGCCTGACCGCGGGGGACTGAGCGACCGACCCGCGCGGAGCGAGCCGCCAGCTCCCTAATGCGACCGGAAGGAACGGTGGTGGTGGGATTTTCCGTCGATGGAGGACCTTGGACTCGGGCCTCGTTTGCTGCTATTGCGTCGCAACCGTGGGTTTTGGCGGCGCTGTCCTTGGCGCCTCGGGACTTCGGTCTACGCTGATTGATGGGCATCGCCAACCAATGAAAATCACCCGCATCCTCCGCGCGGGATGGCTGCTTGCGGGCGGGCTTTCGATGTCGTGCGGCGCGAGCCCACCGCCCGGGGCCGGTCAGAGTGGACCCTGCATGAGCGACATCGAGTGCCGCGGCGACGATCGAATTTGCCACGAGGGCCGATGTCGGTTCCTGGCTGAAGTTCGCCAGGAGTTGAACGATCGTGACGCGGCGGTCGCCGAGGCGAATCCCGCCGACGCGGCCCCCACTCCGATCGATTCGAGCGCGCCGGAACGCCAGGTAGAGATTCCCATGTTCATGGGGGCGCCGACCCATCACGGCCGGACGGCAGGGCGAGGTCCCGAGAACGCTCCGTCCGAGCTTTGGGTCTATCGGACAAGGAGCCGAGTCTTTGCCTCACCGGTGGTTGGCTCCGACGGGACGATCTACGTCGGCTCGCTCGACCGCACGTTCGCGGCGGTGTCGCCCGACGGTTCGATCCGCTGGCGCCATACCGGCGGCGACAAATTCTACAGCTCCGCGGCGATCGGCGAAGACGGAACGGTCTACGTGGGGTGCGATGACAAGAAGCTTCTTGCGTTTGCCCCGAGTGGTCAGCTGCGCTGGCAGCGCGAACTTCGACAGCATATCGATGGCAGCCCGGTGGTGCATGACGGCGTGATCTATGTTCCTGCGGACGGCCTCTACGCCGTTACCCTCCGGGGCGAGGTGGCGTGGCATCATGCGACCGCGGGCCACGTACGAAGCTCGCCGGCGGTTCATCCCGACGGGTTTGTCATCATTGGCACCCCGGGGGGAGACCTCGTCGCGGTGGGCCACGATGGCCAGCGGCGGTGGGCGACGGGGCTTGGGGCGAGCGTTGATGGCAGCGCGTCGGTGGCCGAAGACGGGACCATCTATATCGGGACGGATCGAGGCCAGCTCATCGCGCTCGACCCCGGAGGCGCGGTCCGCTGGCGCTACGACACCGGCGACGACATTCGCGCCACCCCGGCGATCTCCAGGGATGGCACGGTCATCGTGGGTTCGTACGATCGAAAGGTCTACGCCATTGCCCCGGATGGGCAGGTTCGGTGGACCGCGGAGACGGAAGGCCGAATCCGTTCCTCGGCTCGGATCGACGCCGACGGACGGATCTATGTGGGCTCGCAGGACAATCATCTATACGCATTTAGCCCGAGCGGTCAGCTGCTCTGGCGCCATAATCTCGGCCAGGACATCGACTCCACCGTGAGCATCGCGAGCGACGGAACCATTTACGTCGGCGCCGATGACGGTGGACTCCACGCGCTCCGCTAGCGCTTCGAAGGATCCGGCCACATTCACAACCCCGCGCCTGCAGCAGGCGCCTGAAAGCGACCGCGAAAGCGGCAGAACTCATGGCAAGAAAACTATCGAAAGACGCAGTGCTCGACGCGCTGCAGACCCGTGCTCCTCGGGCGATGCACCTCAGCGAGGTATGCGTCGAAGTCGGAGCCAAGAAATCGAACCGAGATCGCGTTCTCGACATTCTCGAAGAGCTCGTCACGCTGGGCCTCGCCCAGCAGATGCCAGGGCACGGCTTTCGGGCGAAGCCCCAGCGACGAGCGCCCCGGCCTCGGGGCGATGCCCAGATCGAGGGCTACCTGACGATGCATCCGAGCGGCTTTGGATTCGTGATGCCTCTCGAAGGGGGAGAGGACATTTTCATACCGCCGCCGGCGATCGGTGGTGCGCTCCAAGGCGACCGAGTCCGCGTGACCGCCCGTCCCAGCCACAAAGGGATGGAAGGCGAAATTGTTGGCGTCATCGACCGCTCGGCGCGCCGCGTGGGCGGAGTGTTTCGTCGCGCTGGCGGAAACTGCTGGATCGATCCAGACGATCCGCGACTGCGCGGACCCATGGGGGTGGTGGGAAAGATCCCCCGCGACGCTCGGCCCGGCGACCAAGTCGTCGCCGAAGTGAT
>JBCCZL010000572.1:0-6580 GCA_039187775.1 Myxococcota bacterium | reverse complement strand
TGTCATTGACGGTGACGTAGCGGCCTTCGAAGCCGGTGAACTGCTGGGCGACGAAGAACGGCTGGGAGAGGAACTTCTGAATCTTCCGCGCGCGGTCGACGACCTGCCGGTCATCTTCGTCGAGCTCATCCATCCCGAGAATCGCGATGATGTCCTGAAGGTCCTTGTATTTCTGCAGGGTCTGCTGAACCTGACGGGCGACCTGGTAGTGCCGTTCCCCGAGCACGTCGGGAGTGAGCAGGGTAGAACTCGAATCGAGCGGGTCGACCGCGGGGTAGATGCCGAGCTCGGCGACCGAGCGGGAAAGCACCGTGGTCGCGTCGAGGTGAGCGAATGTCGTCGCCGGCGCCGGGTCGGTAAGGTCATCGGCGGGCACGTAAATGGCCTGCACGGAGGTGATCGAACCCTTGGTGGTCGACGTGATGCGCTCCTGGAGGGCGCCCATCTCCGTGGCGAGGGTAGGCTGGTAGCCGACCGCGCTCGGGATTCGACCGAGGAGCGCCGATACCTCGGAGCCCGCCTGGGTGAATCGGAAAATGTTGTCGACGAAGAGCATCACGTCCTGGCCCTCTTCGTCCCGGAAGTGCTCGGCCACCGTCAGCGCGCTGAGGGCCACGCGGGCGCGGGCTCCAGGGGGCTCGTTCATCTGGCCGTACACCAGGGCGGTTTTCGAGATGACCGGAGTCTTGCCGTCCTCGAGGAGCGCCTCGCTCATTTCCAGGAACAGGTCGTTGCCTTCGCGGGTGCGCTCGCCCACGCCGGCGAAGCAGGACACACCACCGTGCGACTTCGCCACGTTGTTGATGAGCTCGAGAATCAGCACCGTCTTGCCGACTCCAGCGCCACCGAAGAGGCCAATCTTGCCGCCCTTCCGATACGGAGCGAGGAGGTCGATCACCTTGATGCCCGTTTCGAACACTTCGACTTTGGTGCTCTGGTCGACGAAGGGCGGGGGCTCTTTGTGGATCGGAGAGTACCGCTGCGCTTCGACCTTCGGACCGTCGTCGACCGGCGCGCCGACGACGTTGAGGATCCTTCCGAGGCACTCCTTGCCCACGGGCATCTGGATCGGCTGACCGGTGTTCTGCACTTCCATGCCGCGCACGAGGCCATCGGTGCCGTCCATGGCGATGGCTCGGACCGTGCCTTCGCCGAGGTGCTGTGCGACCTCGAGGACCAGGTTCCACTGGTCCTCGCTGATCGAGGGATTGCTGACCTTGAGGGCGCTGAGGATCGGCGGAAGACCGCCGGAGGGAAATTCCACGTCGACCACGGGGCCAATAACCTGGGTAACGCGACCGTTCTGAAGCTCTGCCATGAATTCCTCTAGGTGGGGGCGCTTTGCCGCGCGCGGAGTAGCATGCCCGCCGAAACGGGTCAACGAAGGGTGGGCGGAAGGTCGAAGCGCGCGCCACGCCGGCGAAAAAGCGAACCGTTTCACACTTTTTCGCTCTCGCGAAAGCTAGGGTCGTTCCCTCGGAGGGTCACCCTGCCCGCTCGCGAATCGACGATCGGGAGCCCGCGTCAGCCGGGTTCCTTTTCATTGCTCGCCGTGCCTTTTCCCACGTCCGAACTTCGGGCAGGATCGCCGCTTCGGCAAAGAAGGCACACGATGGCGAAGATCAACACCGACGACCTCACAATCACCGGAGCCCACGAGGGTAAGCGAGATTCGAACGTCGATATCCGGGGAGGAGAGGATGACGGGACGATCATCGTGGTCACCCGGGCGTTTGGCCCGAACGGCGACAATCTCGTCGGTATCGAAGACGTAACCTTTGATGGGGAACCCGCAGTGACCATCGGAGTTCGGGTGGATGGCGAGGAAGGCCTCGTGCACCTCAGCCCGATTCATGGGGACCCACGCAAGCGGAGCTTCCGCGAGATTCCTGTGGGGGCAAAGTGCGAGCTCTTCTGTCCGGTGTCGAAGAAGCCCCTTCCGCGGATGACCGACGTCGACGATGGGAGCGGCGCCGCCTATTTCGCGCTCTATCTAACGCCCAAGATGGAAGACGGGGCGATGGTGATGGTCAGCGATATCTGGGGCCACTACCACTCGCGGATCGTCGACGACACCGAACTGATCTCCTATTGGGCAAGCCGCCACGAAGAGCTCGAAGCGTGAGCTCTTCCCCGAAGCTCCATCTTCTGAGGGCTCTTCACATGGTTTCCCGCTACATGGCGAAGAACGTCAGGCCATAGCCGGCGAGCAGGAATAGAAGAAATCCCCATGCTTTCGCCGCGGCAAAGTTGAACGTGCTGCCGACTTGGTTTCGCTTGGGAACCACCCAGGCGGGGTCTTCGCGGTTGAAGTAGATCACCCCGCCGAGAAAGTAGCCCGGAGCTCCTTTCAGATCGTCGTTCAGGCCAAGCTGACGCCGAAGGGCAAAGAGTCTTGGAATGCCGAGTCCGAGTGCCACCGCGATCGCGATCACGCCGATCACCGCGCCGGTCGTGCCGAGGATCGGGCCAACGTCCGCCCGTTCTCCGGATGAAGCCCAGATTCGGCCGAGGCCCCCGATGAGCAATGACAGATTGATGCCGGTGACGATACGCTCGAGCATGCGCGCGATGGTCCGCTGTCGGCCGCGGAGGGCAACCACGTGGTTCGAGGCGACAGGAAGACGCTCGCGGGACACCAGCACCAGCGAGGCCAAGAGGACCGCCGTGAGGTAGCCGATCAGGGCGGCGAAGTACGATGCGATGGATGGCGCGGTCGCCCATGCAATGCCGATCCCAACGACGAGGGTGAGTACGTTGAACGCCTGGAGCGGCACCGAGGCGAGCCTCGGTGCCGACAGGTACGGGCTGGCCATCAGCGGTTGGGTTCAGGAAGGGTGCCGAACGCGCCGCCGGCGAGGTTTCCCCCAAGCCGGTTGAGAAGGGCGGGGACGTCGACGCCCACCGTCTCCTTGAGCTGCTCGGCGCTCACCTTGGCCCGGGTTCCAATGCCGTCCCCGAGATGCTGGTCGATGACGGTGATCCGATCGATCGGCATGTCTTCGACGGTGTCCATGAGCTGGTCGACGAGCGTTCCGAGCTTCTGAGCGACGAAAATACGCCGCGCGTCGGCCCCCGCCCGGCGCCAGCTTGCAGCGACGGCACGGAGCGACTGGGCGGTGGCTTTTCCTTCCTCCACGATTCCCGCGTGCTCTGCCCGAGCCTCTTCAACACTCTGTGAGCGGCGTGATTCCGCTGGCTTGATCCAGTTTGCCGTGAGCTTGAGCCGAACCTGATCGATGCGGGCCCGCTGAACAGCGAGTTCGGCGTCTGCGCGAGCGATCATCGCGGTCACTTCGGCGCGCTGCTCCGCGATCATTGCGGACTTCTTGGTGCGGGCGTCGGCAATGCGTCGGCTTGCTTCGGCGCGGGCCATCGCGATGTCTGCGTCGATCTTCGCAACGGTGCGCGTCTGATAGTTCGCGGCGTTTCGCTCGGCAGCGAGCGCCTTGTTCTCTGCTTCGGCGACCCGCGAACGCATGAGGAGTGCGGCCGACTGCTTTCGGCCGATGCTGTCGAGGTATCCCTTGTCGTCGGTCACGTTCTGAATCTTGAGCGTGTCGAGGGTAAGGCCGAGCTTCTTGAGATCGGTGTCCGCTTCCTGAAGGAGGTTTTGGGCAAACTTCACCCGGTCCTGGTTGACCTCTTCGGGGGTGAGGGTCGCCAGGACGCCGCGGAGGTTGCCTTCGAGGGTTTCCTTGGCCACCCGCACGATGTCTTCTCGGTGCTTGCCGAGGAATCGCTCGATCGCGTTGCCGATCGTCGGTTCGTTGCTCGCGATCTTGACGTTGGCCACGGCGGCCACGTTGAGCGGAATACCGCCCTTGGAGTATGCGCCGGTGACCCGAACATCGATGATCATGTTGGTGAGGTCGAGCTTTCCGACGGTCTCGAGGAGCGGCACGCGGAACCCGCGCCCGCCCTGCACGAGGCGGTAACCGACGGTCCGGCCTCCGACGCGTCGCCTGGTTCCGGAGAACACGAGGACTTCATTGGGTTGGCAGAGATAAATGAGCTTCTTGACGATGAGGACGATCGCTACCGGCACGAGAACCAGCGCTGAGCCGACGACTAAAATGACTTCCATGTCTTGAGAATCCTTTCCTTGGGTTGGGGGTTAGGCCGCGCTCTTTTCGACGGGCTGGCTCTTACGCTCGCCGTCGGGAGTGGTGGCTTGGGGAGGGGCGTCGCCGCGAAGGACCGCCGAGATGTCCACGCCGAAGGTGTTCGAGATTCGGTCGAGGAGCGCACTGACGGTGGCGGGGTACGCGTCGACGTAGTTCGCGACGGTGGATCCGTCGCCTCCATCGAGGAGGGCGACCTGCTTGGCCTGAGTCGCCTTGGCGGCGGCGGTGACCTCGGCGAAGATCTTGTCCAAGTGCTGGACGGTGACCATCTCCATCGCATCCGGGCCGCTCTCCCGCCACGCTTGATGAATCATCGCGACCGCGGTGGCGATCGCTTCACCCTTGGCCTGGATGGTTGCCGCTTCGCCTTCCGCGACGAGCTCACGGACGCGCCGGTCCATCTCCGCGGGGATTTCGACATCCGCCTGGAGCCGAAGCCCCTCGAGCTTCGCCCGAAGCGCCTGGAGCTCCTTTTCGGCTTCGGCTCGCGCCGCGGCCGCGGCCTGTTCGGCGCGCTCCTCTTCGGAACGGGCCTCGGCGTCGAGTTCTGCGGTGATCTCTCGAAGTTCGTTCTGCTTTTGGAGCACGACCGCGTGCGCTTTGGTGTTGGCGACCTCTCCGCGCGCGAGGGCCGCAGCCTCCGATTCCTCGGCCGTACGCACCGCGTCGCTTTCCGCGACCTCGGCGGTTCGAACGATCTCCGCGATGCGCTTCCGGCCGATGCTGTCGAGGTAGTTCCGGTCGTCGCTCACCGCCTGAATCTTGAGCGTGTCGAGCTGAAGGCCGAGCTTTCGGAGATCGGGATCTGCCTCGGCGGTGAGCCGCTCCGCGAACTTGAGCCGATCCTCATTGACCTCTTCGGGAGTAAGCGTTGCGAGCACGCCACGGAGGTGACCTTCGAGGGTTTCTTTCGCTACGCCGGCGATCTCTTCGCGGGTCCGTCCGAGGAATCGCTCGATGGCGTTTCCGATCACTTCGGGGTCGTTCGAGATCTTCACGTTGGCGATCGCAGTCATCGCGAGCGGAATGCCGCCCTCGGAGTAGGCGCCGTTGATCGCCATCGGCACCGAAATCAGCGTCATGTCCATCCGGTCGACCTTCTCGAGAATCGGAATCCGCCAGGCGCGGCCGCCGAATACGGTGCGAAATCCGACCTTCTGGCCGTCCGAGGCGACGCGACTTCCGCCAGAGAAAATCAGCACTTCGTTCGGCTCGCAGATGTAGAGGAAGTTCTTGATCGCGAGGATCAGGAGCCAGACCACAGACAGGACGACAACTGGGATCGCGAGGATCAACCAGTATCCGCCGTTCAGTAACTCATCCATTCTTTCTTCGTTCCTTTCTTGCTCGGGGCGTTCGGTCCGCCCGCTGTTGAATGCCGGTGACGAGAGCCGTGCCGTCTTCTCGGAGGTCGTAGACCAGTGCCTCCCCGTCGATGGGAAGCTCTTCGCCGTCGCTCTCCGCGATGAAGTCGACCAGTCGTCCTTTGACTCGGACGCGAATTTGGCCGGGCCGATCCGAAGACACGGGAAGCACAATGTGCCCGGTCGCTCCGATGCAGTCGCTCGTGGAGAGCGAACTCGAGACCTCACCTTTTCGGAGCCTTCGCACGACGAGGCTCACGCTCAGCCCAGCGACGTAACCGACAAGGATCGCGATGACCGCGGTTGGCATGGCGTTGAGGAGGCCGAAGCCAGTGAGGAGGCTTCCGACCAGTCCGCCGAAGGCGAGAAAGAAGGTCCAGAAGCGAATCGACGCGACGGGGAACATCGCGTCCAGCGCCAGCGAACCGACGGCGACATCGGCATGACCGTCGGCGTCGGCGTCGGCGTCCATATCGGCGTCGGCGTCGATATCCGCGTCGGCGTCGAAGTCTGCGTCGGCGTCGAAATCGGCGTCCACATCGGCGTCGGCGCCGCCAAGGGCCGAAATGGCGACTAGCACTCCCCCAATGAGGAAGCAGATGAGGTAAACAATCAGCATGGCTCGTCTCGCATTTGCCCTCGACTAAGCGAGCATCGTGCCCACAGGAATCGATTGGTTTGGCCAATGGATTCCCGTGCCTGAGCAGTTGGTGGTGAAAAGTGCCCGGGTGTCTCGCCATCCACAGGATCAGGGTGCGAAGGTGGACGCGGCGCGCCGAATGGACCCTCGTCGCAACGGTGACCACACTTTGTGGATGACGATCATTCGCGGTGGCGAGACTCCTGTGGATCAGCAAGAAGGCCTTCTCACCGAACGGCTATCCGAGGCGGGGGGGCTCACTCAGTTTGGGGCGTACCGTCAGACGCTTCCCCCAGGGGTTCGCTCTTCCGAACGGCATTGGCACGATCGGAAAGACGAGATCGTGTTTGTCCTAAAAGGAGAGGCGGAACAGGTCGATGACAATGGCGCGAATGTCGACCGAGCCGGAGATTAGGTAGTGTGTAAGTCCGGGCCCAAAAACGCGAATC
>JBCCZL010000571.1:0-6583 GCA_039187775.1 Myxococcota bacterium | reverse complement strand
GATGGCTGCTCTGCCCTGTGTCAAGTGGAGACCCTTCCGGGTGGTGACGACCTCACCGACGACGGATCGATCATCGCGAGCGTACTGAAGTGGATGGTCGTGATCCGCGACGACGACTTCGCCCCGGTGGGCAGCACCGATTCGTCCCGCCAGTACGACAGCTGGTCAGGGACGAGCGCGACCGAAGCCTGGGTTGGGTACGCGTACTCGGCCGACCAGATCTTCGGTCAGGTCGTATTTCAGGAGGGCCGTCACTTCGGGGACGGAGGCTGGTTCGAAACGCTGACCGTCCAGGTTCGGCAGGGCGGTGTGTGGACCGAGGTGAGTGGTCTCGCGATCGATCCGCCTTACCCAGGGAACAACGGGGTGACCTTCGAGACATTCGACCTCACATTCGCGCCGATCGTGGGCGATGCGATTCGGATCTACGGCGCGCCCGGCGGAAGTGCCGACTTCATCTCGGTCGGCGAGCTGGAGGTCTATGAGCCCGGAGTGGTGAACTAAGCCTCCAAGCGGTTCTCTGAACGCCGGACCGCCCCGCTCATCCGCGCGGAAATGTTCGTTGGTCGCGCAAACCATCGTTTGCTAGCTTTTCGAGAACTTGTTGTTCTTCTGGCAGCCAGACATTCCGCTCCCGACGGGAGGTTTGAAGCAGGCGTACCGCCACGTAGAGATCCTGGACCAAGCGGGAGTCGAGGCGCGGGTGTTGCATACGAAGCGCGGCTTCGTCTGCGATTGGTTCGAGCACCAAGCCCCGATCGCCTACTTGGGCGAGGCACTGCCGAGAAGCGCGATGCGCCAAGTCGGGAAAGTCGTCCCGCGAATGACCCCTCCGCTCGATCTGAACTTGTTCGAGGGCCGTACGATCCACCTACCGGACGCGTCGGGACGAAGCCGAAAGCACACCTTGAGCGCAGACGACGTGCTGGTCATGCCCGAGTATCCCGGTGCCGAGTTAGCGGATGCGAAGATCGAGCTTCCGACGGTCATCCTGAATCAGAACGTGCACGGGACGTTCCGAGGCTACGGCTTCGGGGAGCGTTCAGGCTCCACGATCTACACGGAACCGAACGTGCTCGCGGCCATCGTGGTGTCGGAACACAACAAGCGATACTTGGAGTACGCGTTCGAAGGGCTCGTGGTGCACCGCGTGGTAAACGGCGTGAACGCTGCGCTGTTCCACCCCAACGATTCGCCGAGGCTCCGCCGCATCGCGTACATGCCGCGAAGAATGCCGCATCACTTGGAGCAGGTGATCAACATCCTCTCTGAACGGGGGGCTCTCGAGGGTTGGGAGTTGGCACCCATCGCCGGCCTCAGCGAGGAGGGCGTCGCAGACGTTTTGCGTCATTCGAAGATTTTTCTCAGCGCATGCGAGGAAGAGGGCTTCGGGCTTCCGCCAGTCGAGGCCGGTATGGCCGGCTGCCTGGTCGTCGGGTACACGGGTGCTGCAGCTGACGAGTATGCCGAGCACGGGATGTACGAGCGCGTGGATCAAGACGACGTACTTGGGTTCGCGCAGGCGGTGGAACGCACCATGAAGTGGGTCGATTCCGATGCCGACGCGGCCATCGCCAAGGCGCGCGCCTCGTCGGAGTACCTTTCCGAACGCTACTCGCTCGAACGCGAGGCGGAGAGTGTGCTCGCCGCATGGAGGGCGCTCCTGGACGACACGAAGCAAGGTTGGCCTGGCGATCGCCCTGAACGACCTCACGCGGCTGCACACTAGGCCGCACGTCGAGGAACGGTGCGGCCGCTAGGGCGCGCCCGAGGCAGGGTCAACCACCACCCACGCGGCAGAATCAGCGTCGATACAACGGCGCGGCGCGCGAGTTGGCGACGTGTGAATCCGGACTGTAGGCTGGAGCCATGTTTGGGACTCGTCGCGACAAGGGGCGGCCACGCGTCTTCTATGCGGCGGGCGGGCCGGGTGACGTTCTCCGCGCGCATCGCCATTGGCGGGAGCAAGTCCCCGACACGCGAGAGATCTCGGTCACGTTCTCGAGCCAGATCGCCGACTACTGCGAAGCGCATGCCTCGGCGGCCTATTTCGTCTCGCCCCACCCCGAGGCGGTCAAGGTCGAAGACAAGCAGTTCGTCATCGAGCATCGGCCGCGGCCGATGCCCAACGCTGCGGGCATCATGTACCACCTTCGAGAGCTCTGGTACGGCGGCGGGCTGGTGGCGACGGCACTCCGGTTTCGCGCCGACGTCGCCCTGCTCGATTCGGGTGCCACCACCTACCCCGTGATGTTCATCTTCAAGCTGTTCGGGCTGAAGGTGATTCCGATTCTGCACATGACGCTCTGGCCGGCCGGACACCGCCCGTCGGGGAAAAAAGCCGACGCCTTTTGGTTCGCGAGCTCCGCGTTCTTTCGGTACGCGGCCGACGCTGTCGTCGGAGTGTCGCCCGAGTGCCTTCGCCAGATCGACGAGCTGACGCGTGGGCATGCGCCTCCGAGCTTTCAAGCGCTCGCGCAGTTCTGGTCGCACTCGTTTTCCTCACCCACGCCGCCGCCTGCACACGACGCGCGATTCAACGTGCTGTACGTGGGGCGGCTCGAGTCGAACAAGGGTGTGTTCGAGCTCGTCGAGGCCGCCGCAACGCTCGAGCGGGAGCTCCCGGGCCGTTTCCACTTTCGGATTTTCGGCGAGGGGGCCGCGGCAGACGAGCTCCGGGCCAACATCGAAGAGCGCGGGCTCGGGAACGTGGTGGAGGCACCGGGCTACCTGCTTCCTGAAGATGCACCCGCCGAACGCGCGCGAAGTCACGTGGGCATCGTGCCGACGCGCAGTGACTTCAACGAAGGTATGGCAATGACGGCCATCGAGTCGATTCTTGCGGGGCGACCGCTCGTCGCGACCTCGGTCGTGCCCGCCTCGGAGGTGCTCAGCGAAGCCACCGTGGTCTGCGAACCCGACAATTCAGAGAGCATCGCGCGCGCATTGAAGGATCTCGCATCGGACGAAGGCCACTACCTCCGCCTGTCAGCCGCTTGCGCGGAACTAGGACGGCCGTTCTTGGACCGCGCACAAGGGCTCGCAGAAGCCCTCCAGCGCGCGGCCGAGGCCGCGGGGACCGGATAGATTGCCCTGCAGTGCCCGTTCGCGCATCGACTTCGACCTCGGCGCGCGGCCTGCGGCGTCTTGGCGAGTGGAGGCCGAAGAGCCAACTTACCGCGGCCAACGTGGGTAAGCCCTACCCACTTCGAGGCCCAGAGTGGCGAAACGACCCGTTCCGCCGCCGTCCGCCGCGTGGGGAACTCCGACGTTTTTCGTGCCTAGCCTCACGCGTTTCGGCCAATGTCGGCTGGATCTCGCATCTGGCGAACGATGGAACTACTTGTCACTTGTCGAGCGGAATCGCCTTGAGGTAGCGTTGCTAAGTGCGACTCGCCTTTCTTGTGATCCTGACTCTCGCGGTCGGGGTCGCCGCGACTGGATGCGGTGACTCGACCGGTGTGGCGTGTATCGAAGGCCAGATGGTTCCCTGTGCGTGCCCCGACGGGCGTCAGGGGGCTCAGACCTGCGACGATGCGGGTGTCCTGGGTACGTGTGAGTGCACGGGCCCTCTGCTCGGCGCGGGCGGCAGCTCGGGAGCGGCGGGGTCTGGTGGCGTTTCAGGACAGGTTGGTGCGGGCGGCATGGGAGGCGACATCGGTGCAGGCGGCTCCGCCGGTAGTGGAGGTAACGGCGCGGAAGGCGGCTCGCCGGGTACGGGAGGAGACGGTGGTGCGAGTGGCGTTGGGGGCGATGGCGGCTTGGCCGGTGCGGGAGGCGATGGCGGCGCAGGTGGCGCCGATTGCCCGCTGCTCGAAACAGAGTGGTGCGACGGTCGCGACAATGACTGCGACGGCTTGATCGACGACGGGAACGTGTGTCCCGACACGACCATCGCCAACACCACACCGTTCACGGGCAACGCATACTTCTTGGGCACGACGTCGGAGGGATCTTGCGGCGCAGACGCGCTGCAGGCGTTCTGGCCCGAGCTCGAGTCGACGTTCTTCACCGGGTTCGATTGTTACGGTGACGTCTACGCGTTCAGACCGGATAACGATCAAATCTACTACTACGCAACGTTCTCCGGCATTCGACAGAACCTCGACCCGGGCGATCCGGTGGTGCTCACACCTCCGTGTGGCGAAGGGGTGGGCCGCGATTTCGGATTCGACGGCAACGGAGTGCTCCACTATCGCTGCCAGGACACGCTCCGACGCGGCAACGGAGAACTGATCTCGCAGCTCGTCCAACGACTGGCGACGGTGATGTCGGACGGGCGGTCGGTGGTGGTGCGCGCCTCCAACGCTGTGTCCGGCAACACCTACGCCGTGCTCGATACCGATGGCGATGAAATCTCGCGTCTCGAGCCACACGCCGACTTCGTTGGCGAACTCACGCCGTTGCCCGAGGCCACCAGTCGGAACACCGACGGCCTCGAGGCGTACGTCCTCTTCCATCGGGAATGGGGCCAAGACCAAACGGAGCTCGTAGCGTTCAACCTGACTTCGGCGAACGAATGGCGACTCGTCCGTCGCGTCCCCGTGGCGAGCATTGGAATGAGCCAGCTCGTGCTATCGGACGGGACCGTCTTTGTCCGAGAGCGGGACCCGTTGGTCGTTTTTGGTGAGCAAATCGTCGCCCACACGAACCAGGGCGAAACCGAGATCACCTGGCGTGAAGTCGACGCGGGAACAGTGCGCGCGCACATTGGCGATCAGATGCTGGTCGGCCCCTAAGCGAAGATCTGACCGACGTTGATCGTGGAATGGAAGATCTGACCGGTAGAAGATCTGACCGACGTTGATCGTGGAATGGAAGATCTGACCGACGTTGACGATGAGTACGACCAGCAGGGACCGGGTGGAGGAGGCAGCGATCGTCTGTTTCGGCGTGAGATCGGACGCCCGCCCTAGGTTCGTGGTCGCTCTGCTGCCGTTTGTGACGACTGACCCCGGGTCGTTTGACCCTGGCGGGTCACGAAAAACGCAACTTGGCGTCCCTCGCCGTGTAGTCGACGAAGGCCGTAAGTGTAGCCTCGTGAGGGTCGTCTCTACGGCGCCGGTCCGCACCGGGCGCCGTGACAGACGCGCATCCACCAGGTGCCCTCGGGGAAGAGAGCGGTTCGGTCGCCCTCCATCCAGCGACGAAGGGCGTTCTCGTACTGCGTGTGGAAGGCCCGCAGGCGTCGAACGGCTTCCGTCGCCGCGGCTCGGCGTCCCGCAGCGGCAAACTGTGGGTTGAGCGCCCCGAAGGCTTCACCGCTCCGGGCGCGCTTGGCATGAGCGAGCTTGAGGACGCGGCGGGAGCCGACAAAGGCGATGCCCGTTCGCTTGGACTCCTGCCAAGCGCGTCGCTCGCGGATGCGGACACGCTCGGCGACCCGCCGTCGGGTTAGTGGGCCGCCGTAGTCGACCTCGAGCTCGGTAGGAAGTTCCAGTCGAAGCTCGAGGGTCTCGGGCCAGGTGCGGGTGTCGGGGTCGAAGAAATGACTCGGACGACGCACACGAATCACCCGCGTGCCGAGGTCTTTCGGGAGCGTATGAGCGCCGGGCCAATCCTTGGCGTACCGGACGGCCGAGGCCTCCACCGGGTTCGCGATGAGGTAGGCGAGTGCCTCGAGGGTCGCCTCGGACGTTAGCAGGGCATGGGCGCCGCTACTTCGCTTGTTGAAGACCTCCTCGGGCCACCCACGAAAGGCCTTCGTGCTGAGCGCGAGCAGTCGATGGAAGGTTTGAAGGAATCGAGGAAGCTCGCCACGGACATCGGTGACGACTTCATGCGAGTGCGTCGACATGAGACAGGCCGCGTGAACCAAGACGCCATGGGTCTGCGCCGCATAGCCCAAGCAGTACCAGTAGCATTGCTCCATCTGCCGACCTTCGTCCGGGTTGAAGAGGAAGTGGCGTCGGGTGGTGCGACGGGACAGGGCCCACGTGGTTCCGGGGGTGACGATGCGTCTTCGGGTCATCGCGTGGGACAAGCGCGAAAGCCGTGCCGACACTTCGTTTCACAGTCCTCGCCCACTTCGAAGCCCAGAGTGGCGAAACGACCCGTCTTGCCGCCGCCCGCGCGCGCCATCGTGGTCACCCCGAGCCTCGCCGGGCTTTCGGTTGGCGGTCGCTTCTAGGTAGCGACACGCAAGAACGACGAGCGCAAACAGGGCCCCGTGCATGCGTTCGGCGTGCCTCGAGACCGATCCGAGTTCGGTTCAAAAGCCATTGCCGTCACGCCTCTGAGCGATCCGGTATTCCCTCGTAGTTCGGGATCTTCTCCATGAGAAGAGCTCTCACTTCCGTGGGCGACCCCTCGGTCAGCGCGCCTTGGGGCAGCCAGATCGCTGCGTCAGGGCCCACGTAGAGCAGGTGCCCGTCCTCGAACCGGACGGCACGCGTGACGGAGTCCCAGGTCGCGAGTGTGTCGCTGATGTCCGCCTTCATCGAGTAACCCTCGTCGGTGAGGTGAACTTGAAGCACGCGGCCAAAGAACGGCCCCTTCTTTGCGCGGCGGGCCATGCGTTGGTGCTCGATCGGAGCGCTGAGTGCCAAGAACGCGCCGCCGAGCAAAAGCAAGAGGCCGACCG
>JBCCZL010000570.1:0-6587 GCA_039187775.1 Myxococcota bacterium | reverse complement strand
GCCACCCAAGGGGAGGTCCGGGAGCTCAAGCGCGCGCTTCGGACCCTGGAGCGCCGCATCGAGCGTGAAGAGCAGGCCCGTTAGCGCATTCCGCGAAGGGACGCGATGGCAGGAGTTCGCGGTAGGCGAATGTTGAATCGGAAACCGGCTATGGCAGTCTTCCTACGTATGCGTCGTTTGCTCGTTGTCGCGCTCGTGGTGGGCGGACTCGTGGCTGCTCCGCTAAGTGTGTTCGCGCAGGATCGAAGCGCGCGCATCGAGCGGGCCCGGCAGCTCTTTCAGGAGGGCGCGGCCGCCTATGAAGCGGGCCGACTTCGCGAGGCGCTGCAGAAGATGAAGGCGGCTCAGCACCAGTTTCGTCGCCCCGAGTTTGCCTTCAATATCGCCCGCGTTCTCGAGCGAATGGGCGAAGCGGGCCACGCCATCAGCTGGTTTCGCGTCTACCTTCGGCACGGCAACCCGACCGCGGAAGAGCGCGCCGATGTGAACGAGCGCATCGCGGCACTTCGCGAGTTCGAGCGACGCATGGAGACCGGGGTGATCGCGGCGCCGCCATCGAACGACGAACTTACCCAGGAGTCCCGCACCTTCTTTAATAACGGCGTGGCGATGTATCGGCGGGGCGAATATGAGGCGGCGATGCAGGCGTTTCAGTATGCGCAGCAGTTCGCTCCGTTTCCCGAGCTCTACTACAATATGGCGCTCACCGCGGAGCAGCTTCGCTCCTACCGTGACGCGGCCGACTATCTCGAGCTCTATCTCGAGGGCCGGCCCAATGCGCCGGGCCGGGCCCCGGTCGAACGCAAAGTGCGTGAGCTCCGGGCGGCGCACCGACGTTGACGGGCCTCAAGCGCGCGTCTCTGTTCGGAGAGCGACGCGTCTATTCGGAGAGCGACGCCCCCGCTTGGACGAGGAACATCGTGACGAGGAAGGGAAGGGCGATGCTCACCACCGCGAGTACGATCCCGACGCCGACGAGCACATAGTCCGCGGTCGATGGCTCCGCATCGGGGTCGTCGCGGTAGAGCTCGATGAGCTCGAGGTTCTTTCGGTTGGCTTTCCACACAAAGTCGAAAGCATCGCCGAGAAACGGAATCGCCCCGAGCAGGGTGTCCCAAAGAATATTGAGCACCATCTTGGCGAGGATGACCGTCGGCACGCGCTCTTTGAGCGCGAGGAAAAGAAGCGTGATCGAGCTGACGCCGGTGACCGCATCGCCAGCGACGGGAAGCACCATCCCCAGAACGCCGTCGAGACCGAAGCGAAGCTGCGTGCCCGGGATCCGAATCCCGTCGTCGAGGAGCCGGACGAAGCCTTCGGCCCAGCGAGGGGTCTTTCCTACCGCGGGCGCCGGACGCTCCGCGAGGGCCACCGGGGCCGCACCGATGCCCGCGTCGTCGAGGGTCGAGTCCACCGCTTGGGCGATCGCCGACAGTTCAATCTTCGCGCCTTCGCTCACGACGGCCAAGGTAAGTCGTCTCCGGGCGAGCGCTAGCCGTAACGGGCGATGGCCAAGTTCAAGTGGCTGAAATGACTCAGCTTGCTGCTCGCGCTTGGGCCTCTGCGCCCGCCTGCCGACGGAGCCAGTCTCGAAGCGTCGGCCACACCGTGCTCGGAGCGCTCTGCCCGACGAGAAGGTCGAGATGACCCATCGGAAACTCGCGATAGATTCGGTCGCTCGAGCGGCTCAGGTCGTAGGCCGGCCGAACCGAGCTCGGCGGCGCCAAGAGATCGTGGCTTCCCGCGATCACGAGCAACGGCAGATCGAGCCACTCGAATGCCGCGTGGTAGTTCCACCGGCCGACCCGGGTGTCGAGCACGCCCTCCTCGCCGGCTTTGAGGATGTCGAGCGCGATGGCCATCGTGGTCCAGTCGTACGCGCGTCGAAGATACTCGTCGAGGATCGGAGGCTCGATCGAGCCGGGTCGCCAGAGTCGAAGCGGCGTCGGAAAGAATCGCGAATCCCAGACCCTTCGCCGTTTCTGAAAGTGGCGACCGAGGAGTCGGAGCGGCACCGTGGGATTCGAGTCGAACATTCCGGTGAACCGGAGGGTGCGGAGGAGCTTGGACATGCTCGTCAGAAAGATCGAGCCGTGGCCGAAGCGGTACGGCGAACCGATCGAGGCGACGCCCGCGACCACATCGCGCATCGAGGTCGCGGCGGCGCCGTAGCTGACGATGCCGCCCATGCTGTGCCCGACGAGATAGATCTGATCGTGGTCGCTCAGTCGAAGCGCCTCACGCGCGCAGGCCGGCAGGTCGTGCCGAATGTACTCCGCGAGGACCTCAGGGCGTCGCGAGCCAAACCGGCGCGAGCGGCCGTGGCCCCGAAGATCCGCATTAAACACATCCCAGCCATCGGCGGCGAGGTACGCCGAAAACGATCGCTGGTCGGTATGCCAGGCGTAGCGGTTTTGGCCAAAGCCGTGGACCAGCATCACCGCCCCGTAAGTGGGGCCTTCGGCGCGGCGCTTTCGAACCATGCCGTGCGGCACCGTGCCCGGAGTCATGATCACGTCTTTGAGGAGTTCCGCCGTCGTGGTGCCGTCGAGCACCTGCCGAACCCGGTCCGACCGGAGAATCACTCGGACCTCATACCAGATGGCGTGCTGTGAAGCGAGATTCCACCGCGGGGTGAAACCGATCGATAAAGGGGGTACGCTTTCGACCGTGTCACGTCGCGGCTATCTCGCTCTGCTTGCCGGACTGCTGTTCGCGGTGAGCCAGTCCGCGGCGCCGGTATCGGCGGACCCGCCGACTCGGTCGCAGATCCGCTCGCTTCTCTCGGGCTACGAGTTCGTGCCGACGGCGGAACAGATTCAAAGCCTCGGCCATGAAGCGCTTCCGCTCCTGATCGAGCTTGCCAACGACGGAGCAGAGCCGCCGTTCGTACGGCTCCGGGCGGTGCGACTGACCGCAGCCTTTCCCACGCCCGCGACGAGGACCTTCCTCCTCGCGATGGTCCGCGCGCCAAATCAGAGCGATCTCATGATGCGGCAGGCCGTCCTTGCGCTCGGGCAAGCGTTCGGTGAGCGCTGCATTCCGGACGTGGCGCCGTTTCTTAGCCATCGCGATCCCGTGGTCCGTGAAGCGGCGGTTCGAGCCCTCAGCCGAGTGGGCACGAACGACGCGCGGGAGCGTATCCGCCGTCGTATGGCTCAGGAAACGAGTCCTCACCTTCGGCGCGAGATCCGCCGCGCCCTCGCCCGGGGCCGCTAGCCCGGCGTCTCTTCGTTCTCGAGGTCTTCGGCGAGGTAGCTAAGGATCACCTCGTCGAGGGACTTCTCACTCAGAAGGTCCCCTCCAAAGATCGATTCGGACGGCTTCACGGTTGTTGCGCCGGCAACCTCGGCGGGTTGGGTGGTCTGATAGCGACCCGACGAGACTGGGGGTGGAACGCTCGTCGCGAGTCGGGCGGCTGCCGCCTCGAGTGCATCGACGTCGATGTCGACGCTGATCTCTTCCGCGACCTCTTCCTTCGGCGGAGCGTCCTCGTCGTACACCCCATCACGAAGGGCGATGAACATCCCCTTGTGCTGCTCCTGCATGAGCTTCTTCACGACCGCGCGAAGATCCTGCGCCCCGACGTGCTCGGCGTAACTCGTCTTGCGCGACGCAATGATGCGTCCGCCATCCGCGAACAGATGGGTGATGATGTGGGGATGCTTCACGCCCGAGTCCTCGGTCTGGATGTGGTACAGCTTCCCTTTGTGCCGTACGTTTGTGTTGTATCCGAGGAGGGGGGAAGGTCCCTTCATGGGTCCGCCAAGCAGCTGAGCGTCCGAGGATATCACCGCGGACCGGGTAGGAGCCAGTAGACCAGAACGGCAGCCCGAAGGCGCTCTTATGGGGTGGTCTCGAAACGAAAGCTGCGCTACGTCCCCTTCCTCCATGGCGAAAGCAAGCCCCAACGCGTTCAAGAAGAAGGCCGGTGTCCGTCCCCTCCTCGTCCGTCCGGGTGCACGCTACACGTGTTTTGGCGATGGGCTCTGCTGTACCGATCTGCACGGTCTCGGGCCCCTCACCAAGAAAGAAGTGAAGGCGCTGCGGGTCATCTCGGAGGACGTGGTCGCAGACGCGGACGAGTCGGGATTCGACGAGCCCATGCTCCAGATTCGGAACGACGGGGGCTGCCTCTTCCTAGGGGAGGGGCGCTGCGAGCTTCACGCGGCGCTCGGACCGGACGCCAAGCCCGAGGGCTGCCGACGCTTCCCTTTGGGGCTTGCCGCGACGCCCACGGGGGGCCGCATCACCACGCGGCACCGCTGTCCGTGCCGAACCCTCGGGGACCGGCCGCCCCTCGACCCGGCCGCCGCGGCGCCCTCGCTGACCACCGGAGGAAAACTTCGGGCGGACCGCCGCGTGGGGGTGAAGGTGCAGCTGGAAGAAAACCGGAAGGTCTCCTTCGAGGAATATCTCGAGATCGAGTCCCAGATGCTGACGCGACTCCGGCGAGGCGACGACCCGGCGGAGGTGCTCGCGGCGGATCCGTTTCCTGAGCTCGAAGAAGATGGGTGGAAAAAGAAGGCGCGGAAGATGTTCAAGTCTGCCGACGAAAGCCGCTTTGGCGCGGCGATTCAGTGGTTTGCCCGGAGCGTCGACGTGCTCGTGACTTCGAAGGAGCAGCGGACGCCGGATCCGCTGCGCTGGGACGAGGCTTTCGACCGGGCCGAAGCTCGGGCGCCGGAGGAGGAGCTCGGCGAGGACGTGATCGCGGACTGGATCAGCGACGAGATCTGGTCGCTTCAGTGGACCGAAAGCGGGAGCTTTGCGCGGGCGCGGGCGGATCTGGCGACCCGCTACGCGGTGGCCGCGGATATCCGGCAACGCCTCGAACACGAAGGCCGACGCCCGGACCGTGCGGCGGCGGAAGCGGTCGCGGTGGTGGACCTGATCGGCGACTCCGAGTGGTGGGAGGACATCCTTCCGATCATGGAAATCGACGCGCCGTAGGCGCCTGCAGATTTTCGCCGCGGTCTACGGGTCCGAGCACCTGTGAGAAAACTGAGAGGTCAGCACTCCCCAGTGCGCCGGCGGGTGGAGTAGCCGATCCGAGACTTTCCACCCTGCCGAATCCGAAACGGCAAGGAATCTTGAGGAAGCCGGATCCGCGAGTTCACGGCACAGAGGCTGCATAGATCGGTCGCCATGCCCGTCTCTCCCCACGCTCGTGCGCTTTTGGCCGGCCTTTTCGCGGTAGCCGTGGCGCTGTTCCCTGCGGGCACGAATGCCCAGCGCTGCGTGCCGCCGCAGGTCCTCCTGACCGTCGACAAGTCGTCGAGCATGCTCGACTCCGACGGGAGCGGGGCGAGCAAATGGGATTCTGCCCGCGCGGCGATCTCATCGGTTACGACCACCTTTGCGAGCAACATCGACTTCGGTCTTCAGGTGTTTCCTTTTCCCGACCGATGTGCGCCCGGGGAGATCACCATCGAGGTGGGACGCAACACCGCGATGGACATTACCGAAGGTCTCGGAGCGCCTCCGCCGAGCGGCGGCAACTTCACGCCCATGGCGGAGACCCTCGAAGCGGCGCTCGCTTATCCGCCGATGATGAACCCTGCCACCGAGCGGCACCTCATTCTGGTGACCGACGGCTGGCAGTACTGCGTGCCTCACGACCCAAACACCCGATTCGGGCCAGTGAATGCGGTCGAGCGGCTCCGGATGGCCGGCGTGACGGTTCACATCGTCGGGTTTGGTGCGGGGGTCGACGCACTTACGTTGAACCGCGCCTCGGTGGCCGCGGGCACCGCGATGCCGGGTTGCGATGCCACCATCAGCGACCCGTTGGCGATGAACCAGTGCTACAGCAAGGCGGGCAATCTTGCGGAGCTGACCGCGGTTCTCAATGCGATCGCCCGCGAGATCTCCGACGAGATGTGCGACGGCATCGACAATGACTGCGACACGCGGATCGATGAAGGATTCGACGTCGACGAGGACGGCTACTCGGTGTGCGGAACCGGCCCGGGCCTCGAGGGACCGGATCCGATGCTTCGCGACTGCAATGACGCCGACGCGATGGTGTACCCCGGAGCCCCCGAGATCTGTGATGGCGTCGACAACGACTGCGACGACGCGGTGGACACGGGCTGCGACTGCGTGGACGGGGGAAGCCAGGCCTGCGGCTCGAGCACCGGGGTCTGCAGCGAAGGCACCCAGGCTTGCGAAGCCGGCCGCTGGGGCGTTTGCATGGGGGCGACCACTGGTTCCGATGGCGAGGCCTGCAATGGTCTCGACGACAACTGCAACGGCATGGTCGACGAGGACGCGGACTGCCCCGCCGGAACGGCCTGCATGTTCGGCGAGTGCTTTGACCTCGAAACGCCGAGCGAGATTCCGATGACCCCGCCGATGGAGCCCGAGACCCCGCCGTCCGCCGGACCGCCGATCGAGCAGGAGCCGGGCTGCGGCTGCACCACCGCTCCGCAGGACAGCATGCCCGGCACACTCCTGAGCACGCTGGTGGTCGGTCTGCTCGTGCTCCGGCGGCGGCGCGGCTAGCCCGCATCGGTCACCCGTCGGCGTGTCTCGCGCCCGAAAGCACTGCATTCCCCCGGCCTTCTCCCGGGCCTTCTCCCGGG
>JBCCZL010000569.1:0-6611 GCA_039187775.1 Myxococcota bacterium | reverse complement strand
CGGCACGATTCCTCGGAATCCGTCCTCTTCCTGGACGGTGCTGAACGCTTATCGACAGAACCTCCGCGAGGATGGCGACGTCCTCGCCGTGCCGGATCTATGGGGAGGGCTCGGCGAGTTTGACTGCGTCGGATCCGGACGAGCCGAGATTCGAATCAATGTGCAAAACTGGGGTCTCGAACGGGCCGGGGCCGGAGTGATCGTGCGACTCTTTCGCGGGCCCCCAGAAAACGGCCAGCTGGTGGCGGAACAGGTGACCACGCGAACCCTCGAACCCGAGGGCGATAGCGAGCTTTTGACCTTCAACGTCGACGTCTCCGCGGGGCCGGAAAACTGGTACGCCGTGCTGGACAGCCCCGAGGGACTCGAAGGTGGGGCGGTGGCCGAGTGCCGTGAGGACAATAACGAAGTGCTGGTCTGGCGAGTCTCCTGCCCTTAGCCCGAACCTTCCTCAAGAAATCCGATGAGTCTCGTCGAAGACGGCAGAGCATCGCGAACCGGCACCGGGGTGGTCGCCGTGCGTGGAAGGCGTCCGGGCGACGCGGTCGTGGGCGAAGAAGCACCATTCGGGTGGGTTCAGAGCCCAAACGCGGGGAGGGTCGTGACATCACTCCGATGATGATTAAATCGGGGCAATGAGCGAAGAAAAGCCAAGCTCCGACACGCAAACCGATGACAGCTCTGCGAAAGACGAGCTCATCGAAGCCATCGACCACCTGCGCACCGCCGCGAACATCCTCTTCGACCGGGCTGCGAAAGATCCGACCTTGGACCGGGCCCACAACGAGGCTGACCGGATCGTGTCCCGGATCAGTGAGAGCGCAGAGCCCCTCGCCAAGCAGCTCACCGGCGAACTGGCCAAGTGGAGCAAGAAGCTCGCGGAAGCGGTCGAAGAGAAACGCAGCGGCAACGACGAATAAGACGTTCGTTTTGGCCGCATCCGGAAGGCGAGGGTTGCCGGCCCGGCGCAAATTCAGGTACGCGTCAAACGATGTAGTCTTTGAGACGCTCGATGTCTTCGATCGCCTGAAGCTTTGCAAGTCCCGCGGTCTCCACCTGGCGAACCCGCTCTCGCGTGAGATTCATGATCTCTCCGACTTCCTCGAGAGTAATGCCGCCGCGGTCCGCCACGTCGAGCGCACACGTCTCGGTCATCTCCCACACATCGAGATCGGGAAAGTTGAGCTTGATCGACCCCCGCACGGGGTGAACGTCGATGAACAGGTGGTACTTGCACGAAACGTAGGGACAGGGCCGCTCCATATCGACGCACTCAGACCGAGTCTTCGGCTTCCAATAATCCGTCTCGGGATACAGCGTTCGGCCCCGATTGAGCTCCGCCTTGCTCAGCCGGCGGATGGAAATCGTCCGCGCGCGCTGACGTGAACGACGCTTCCGCCGCCCCCGCTTTTTTGGCTCCGGCTCGATCGCGTCGGCGAGCGACTCCGGCTCAGCCGTGGTTGCTTCGCGCTCCTCGTTCGTCTGAATCGTGTCTTCGACGGGGTGCTCTGCCACCGTCATCTCGATCTGCGCCGCCTGGTTCTCACTCATCGTTCCCTCCGTGTGTCCGCCCCGGGGCGGCCCCCGTCAAACTACGGCCCTCGCCATGCGGGCTCGCATCGTCAGTCTTTGCTCCACCGCCTGAAGCTTCCGCTGAAGCTCGGCACCCAGCTCGCGAGCGTCGAAGAGCGCCCGCTCGATAAACTCGTCGCTTCCTCGCTCCGCGGCCTTTTCCATCGCGGAGAACACCCGTGCGAGCTGTCGCTCGAGCGCGTCGATGTCCCCCCGCACGAACAGGAACTCGCGCTGGATCTGCTCGATCGTGTACCCCTGCTTCATCAACCGCCGAAGGTTGTCGAGCTGCCGCAGCGCACTGACCGGATAGCGACCCTGAGAACCTCGGTGTTTGCCCTTTCGCCCGACGCGAACACTTCGGGGGAGTAGGCCGAGCTGAACGTACTTCCGGAACGTCGCCTCGGTCAGGCGAACGCCTCGTTGGGTGACGAGCTGAACGATCTCCTGAACGGTGAGCCCAAGCTCATATTCCTTTTCGATCTCGGACAGTTGCTCGTCGGACCAGCTGTCTCTGTCTCCTGTCAATTGATTCATTTGAACTAGCCGCATTCAATGTAATCTTTTCAATGGAATTGGGTCAACAAATTTGTGCAGATTTTGAACAGTAAAATTATCGGTTTGAGCTGAAGCCTCGATCGGCCCGCCGTCGGTCGCCTATCGGCTGCCGGGCGACGAAGAAAACCGCAAGCGATCAGCTCACCGACTTTGATTTGCGACCAAGCGTGGGATGCAAGGAGCTCCTGGATCCTACTGCGGCCAAAATTAAGCGATCGATTAAAAGAAAATCAGATCGCTGGAATCTTCATCTTTGCAAATCGCGATCGGGTATCGATCGCTCATCACGTCCGTTCTCTCTCTTCGTGGGCGCCATGAGTCCAGAACGAACGCTGCCTGCGAGCGCTGTGTGCGAACGTGGCGATTCCGCGCGATGGCAACGCCCTTGACCTCACACAGGACGTGCATGAAGTTTCCCGGCGGTGCGTGGACGAGGTTATCGACGGTTTCGTAAGAACCGAGGCGCGCTCATCGGATTCGGATTGGTGGTCTTTGTCATCGCCACCGCGTTCCTCGGCCCGTTCTTCACTCCCCACGACCCCGAACAGCAGAATCGAGAAACCCTCCTCCACGATGACGGGTCGCCGGTGGAACCCTGGACGGTGGACGGTCACATCCTCGGGGGCGATGACAAGGGTCGGGACCTCCTGTCGCGCCTTCTCAAAGGCGGCACGATCTCGATGGAGGTGGCCCTTGCCGCGACCAGCATTGCCGTGTTCCTCGGGATCTTCGTCGGGGTGCTCAGCGGCTACTTCCGGGGACCGGTGGACGCCGTTTCCATGCGGGTGGTGGACATCATCCTAAGCCTGCCCTTCCTCCTCGTCGCCATCGCGATTCAACGGGTCATCAAGGACCCGAGCCTCCTCACGCTAATCCTTCTTTTGGGGTGCCTGAGCTGGACGAGCCTTGCGCGGGTTACCCGGGCGAAGACCCTGCAGGTGCGTGAGCTCGAGTTCATCGACGCGGCGCGGGCCCTCGGCATGAGCCACTTCCGAATCGTGTTTCGCCACGTGCTGCCAAATGTGCTCGGCCCCGCGATCGTGATCGGCACCACGCTGGTGGCTCAGGTCATCATCATCGAGTCGGCGATGAGCTACCTCGGCATCGGCGCGCAAGAGGCAAGCTGGGGCCGGATGCTCCGCGACGGCCAGGAGATGCTGTCCCACGCCCCCCGCTTGGTCTTCCTCCCCGGCCTCCTGATCATGGCCGCGGTGTTTGGCTTCAACCTGCTCGGCGAAGGGCTTCGGGACGCCCTCGATCCGAAAGACTAGTGTCGATGGCTCGACGGAACCTATCGCTCGTGATTCCGTTCGGTGTTCTGGGGATCATTGCGCTGTTCGTGGTCACCGCCCCCGAGCCGGCCTCCACTCCGCGCTGGGCCGGGGCCGGCGACGACGAGCCGCGGTCGGGAGGAACTTTCGTATTTCATCACGAAACCAACATTCGAACCTTCGATCCCGCGATCGGCTACGACACGGTCTCGAACATGGGGAACCGTCTTCTCTTCGATAGTCTCCTCGACTACGACGAACACACCGAGCTCACGCCGTCCCTCGCCGAATCGCTTCCTGAGCTCGAAAATGACGGCAAGACCCTCCGGTTCCGGCTTCGTCGCGGCGTCAAATTCCACAACGGCCGGGAGGTGATCGCCGAGGACTATAAATGGAGCCTCGAGCGCCTCCTCAGCACCCGCCGAGACTCGCCGGGCGTTCCATTCTTTCATGTACTCGACGGGGTCGAGGAGTATCGGGCCGGGGACGCCGACCACGTGCGCGGCATTGTTGCCGAGGGTCCCTACGAGCTGACGTTCTATCTTCGCGAGCCAGACCAGACGTTCTTGAACGCCCTCGCGATGCCGTTCGCAACCCCCCTCCCCCGCGAGCACTACGAGATCCATGATGCTCGAGACGACGCGGGCCTTTATCCATGCGGCACGGGGCCCTTCTACCTGCCCCGCGACGGCTGGGAGCGCGGTGTACGCGCCGAGTTCCGGCGCTTCGAAGAGTACTGGAAGCCTCGGGCGGCGCCGGACGTGATGGTGTTTGAGGAGAACCTGACTCGGTACGTCGCCGCGATGCGGTTCCGGAACGGCGACATCGACGCGGTGCACCGATTCACCACCACCGACTATCTGTGGTTCAAACAGGCGTCGGCGTGGCAGCCCCACTCCCACGAAGAGGCGCTCGTCAATATGTGGGGCGTCGTGATGAACACGCAGATGGCGCCGTTCGACAATGTCGAACTCCGGCGCGCGGTGGCCTACGCCATGGATCGCGAAGGTTGGCAGCGAGCGCGCTCGGGTCGGCTCGTTCCCACCAACCAACCGGTGCCGCCGAGCCTCCCTGGCTTTCATCGAGGCCTCGGCGATGTCCAGCGATTCGATCTCGAAATCGCGCGAGAACACATGGCTCTCGCGGGATATCCGGTGCGGGAGATCGACGGCCGCTTCGTCGCCGAGGGCTTTCCGGACGACGTGAAGCTTCTGAGCACCAACAGCGAAGGGTCTTCCGCGATCGCGGAGATGGTGCAGGACGACCTTCGCCAGATCGGCATTCACGTCGAGCTGCAACAGCGGTCGTTTCCGGTGTACCTCGAGGAGAGCGGCAAGCCGGACACCGTGCAGATGCTCGTCGGCGGTTGGAGCATGGATTTTCCCGACCCATCGAACTTCCTCGAGCCGCTCTTTCACAGCCAGCATGCGCGCGAGCAGAACGCGAGCAATCGCTCCTTCTATCGGAACCCCACCTTCGATGCGCTTCTCGACGCCGCCCGGGTCGAAACCGACCGGGAGGCGCGCCTCGCGATGTATCGGGAAGCGATCGAGATCCTGGCAAACGATGCGCCCTGGGCGTTTTCGTTTAATGAAACGCGCCTCGAGCTCTGGCAGCCGTACGTGAAGAACTATCGCTTCAATCCGGTGTACTCCCAGGACTACCGCCACGTGTGGCTCGACCTGCCGCGCCGGGAAGTGGCGCGGCGCTTTGGGCCCGCGGGGCCCGGACGAGGTCTCCGCGCGTTGCTCCCCGCGTTCGGCCGTCGGAGTGAGCATTGACCGAGTTTCTAGTTCGTCGATCGCTTTCGGCGATCTTCGTCCTCTGGGCCTCGATCACTTTGGTGTTCGTCGTGATGTTCGGCTTCGGCGATCCCTGTGCGGGCACGAAAGGTGCCCAGGCCACGCCCGAGCAGCTATCCCAGTGCCGGGAAGCCTACGGACTCGATCAGCCCCTCATCGTTCAGTACGCGAGCTACCTTGGCGTGCGGCCCACCGTGGTCCGGAAGTCTTCCGAGTATTCCGAGAATGCGCCACGCGGGCTCCTCCAGGGGCATCTCGGGATCTCGATGCTTCACGACGATGACGTGACCACCGTCGTCCTCACCCGTCTGCCCCGAACCATGTTGCTCGGCGGCATGGCCCTCAGCTTCGAGGTGATCATCGGCGTGATCATCGGCATCGTGGCCGCCACGCGGCGCAACACGTGGTTCGATACCGGCTTCATGGCCACCGCGTTTCTCGGGATCAGCGCACCGTCGTTCCTGACGGGCTTGGTGTTTCTCTACTTCTTCGCGTTTCGCCTTGGTTGGTTTCCGGTTGGGGGCTACGGCGTCGACCCGCTCGACCATGTCGGCCACGCGGTCCTTCCCGCGTTCACGCTGGCGATCATCGGCATCGCCACCTATGCCCGGATCATGCGAAGCGAAATGATCGACACGCTTCGAACCGACTACATCCGCACCGCCCGAGCCAAGGGCGTCGGCCCGTTTCGAGTGATCCTCGCTCACGGTGCGCGAAACGCTCTCTTGCCCATCGTAACGCTGATGGGGCTTCAGCTCGCGATTCTGGTGTCCGGCGCGATCATCACCGAAGAGATCTTCTCGTGGCCGGGAGTGGGACGCCTCGCCCTCGAGTCCATTGTGAACCAGGATGCGTTCATGGTCGTCGGCCTAGTGGTCATGGTGTCGCTCACGGTTCAGGTAGGAAACATCCTCGCCGACATCGTCGTCGCGACCCTCGACCCCCGCATTCGCCTCGGTTCGAAGTAGTGCGGCTGGCTGCGGAGCATCGCCCGCGGTACGATAGAGCGTGCGGATTCCGCCTGACCTCCTCGCCTACGGCCTGAGCTGGTACCGCATCCCGACGAGCTGGATCTTCGTTCCGATCTGCATGATCGGAGCCGCGGGAACGCTCGGTTATTGGACTGGCTTTTTTGGAGGGCTGGTAGGGCTCGGACTCGGCTTTGTTCTCGGGGTTCTGCTGGTGGTGGTGTTCCACACGATGATCCTGCCGCACAGCCGCGAAGAGGAGTTTAAGGAGCGCGTCCTCGGCGAGATTCGGGCGGGCCGGATGGGCCGGCGCCCGGTGCCGAATGTCGCGCCGATTCCCGTGGATGGATCGGCGCCGCGCACCGCGGCGGCAAGCACCGTCGGTTTCGACAGGAACGCGCCCTACCCGGCGCAGTGCGACGCGATCGAGGCGATGTTTG
>JBCCZL010000568.1:0-6611 GCA_039187775.1 Myxococcota bacterium | reverse complement strand
GTCCGGGGGAGCATCCGTCAGTGTGAACGCAAGGTTCGTCGCAAGCTCGTAGGCGTCGAGTTCGTGCATGTCGCCGTTCGGCTGGCCGATCTCCTGCCGGTAGAGAAAGTGCGGCGACTGCAGCATGGTGGCGATGACCGCTTCCGCGCCTTTTGGAAAAGTTCCCTCGGCCACGAACATGGTTTCGTACGCGTCGACCGTTGCATTCTCCAACGGGTGTCGGTAGGCCCGGAGCCCAAAGTCTTCGATGAAGCTCCGCCGACATCCGCTGTCGTCGAAGTTCTGACACCCGGCGACCTGTCCCAGCTTTTGCTCGACGGCCCAGGCGGCGACCTTTTCGGCGTGAACCATCAGCTGCTGGGCACCAAGGTCCCGCACCACCGCTTCCCGGGCGTCGACGTGAAAGCCGAGCCTGGCCGGATCGGTAAGGACCTCTGCGTCCGGCACATTCGGATCATTGCCGAAGAGCTGGAGCAGACTCTCCCGATATTGACCGGCGGTCAGCCGGCGGACGAGCCGAGGTCCCACGGTGTCGCACTGGATTTCGGGAAGCGGATTGTCGGGATCGATCACCGGAGGCGGGTTGGTCGGCGATTGAGTTCCCGCAGGCCCGTCGTCGACGGTTCCGGTGCAGCCGAAGAACAAAAGCCCCATCAGGCTGAGACCGAGCGCCCTCACGACCGGGCCCCCGCCACCGCCTGACGGTCGCCGCCGAGCGACATGTCGCCGAAGCCCTGAAAGTCGGTGACCCCCATTCCCTCCGCGGCGCTCAGCAGCACTTGGAGATGGGGTGAGCCGCCGCCGTTGATGTAGCGGCCGTTGGGGCTTGTCCGGAGATAGCCGCCTGCGCCACCGGTGAGCACGAACTTCATGTCGTCTCCTGCGTGGCTGATTCCATCGCCCATGTCCCGCGTCCAAATGATGAGCGTTTCGTCCCACAGCGATCCGCCGCCGGTAGGAGACGGGGTGGCTTTGAGCTGGTCCGCGGCTGCGACGAGTTGTTCGCAGAGCCAGCGCTCGACCGCGACGAGTCGGGATCGCGGGGCCGGGTCGGAGTGCATGAAGTCGTTGTGCCAGTTGCCCGGCGTTCCGATGCCGGGGATTGCCACCTGGGTGTTCTGATGATGACCAAACTGCACCGCGGCGACGCGGGTTACGTCGCACGAGAACGCCGCGATCGCGAGGACGAGATTGAGGCGGCTGTTTACGCGGTCCTGACTGCTGTCCACGGGGGCGGTGGGGGCAGTGCAATCGGTGCTTCCTCCGTTGAGTTGACCCTCGAGTCGCTGTTCGACATTGCGAAGCGATTCGGCGTGGAGTTCGAGCTTGGCCCGTTCTTCGGCGCCCAGTCGGTTGGAGAGGGCCTGAAACTCGTCCTTCAGGAGGTCGAGGCTCGACCGACGTCGGGCAAGGAGTGCGGCGCCGTCGTCCCCCGGCATTCCTGGCATGCTGGGGGCCGCGCCGGTAAACACCGCCTCGTACGCCGAAAGTGGGGAAGTGATCGGCGCCAGGGACTGGCCGCCGGGGCGCCAAAATGAACGTTGATCTTCGCCCGGCACGCTTCCGAGGAGGAGGCTTGGGATCGACGTCGACACGCCGGACGCCACCAGCTGGTCGGCGACGAACTGGTCCAGCGAATAGAGGCTGTTCCAGTCGCTTGACCCGGTGAGGCCGCCGACCGCGCCGTGTTGGCCCGCGGTGCCGAGACTGTCGAAGCCTTCGAGAAGAATGAGTTGGTCGCGGATCGGCATCAGCGGCGCCGTCATTTCGCTGAAGACGATTTCGTTGTCGCTCGAACCGGTGGGCGACCAGGCGTCGACGTCCGTTCCCGGGGTGTGGAACACCAGCAGGAACTTTGCGGGGCCCATCTGCGCGTTCGCCGGCGCCCCCTCGAGCAGTTGATAAAACGGTGAGAGGAGCGCTGCCGCTCCCGCACTCCGAAGCAAGGTCCGACGATTCATCCGCGTTCGGCCCATCCACGCCTCCGTCATGACCGCAAAAGAGGCTTCGTCAGCACCGAATCGGGTCAATCGCTGAAAAGATTTTCCGAGATAGTCCTATCTGTTTGAAATGGCTGGAAAATGTCGTGTTAGCCCGGGGCCCCCGCGGGGCGTGTCGCGTTGAGGAGTCGCTCCAAGGCCTCCTTCCGGAAACCCCGCTCTTCGGTGGCAATCGCCATAGCTTCCAAGTAGTTGCGGCACACCCGGGTGGGAAAGTCCCGCGGAAACAGCCACAGCACCGCGGTGAGGCTTCCTCGGACCAGCGACGACTCGGTCGCGAAGATGAACAGAAGATGCGGAGGGAACTTCGCCGCCAACTCGCCGATCTTCCGCCGGAGTGAGGCGTCGGGCGGGGGGTTTCCTCGGTCGACGAGCTGAATCACCGTCGCCGACGGGTGCTCGCTGAGTTCGAGCGTCCTCGGGTTCGAGAGAAAGTCGAGAAATGCGCTCCAGTCCGCCGCGCTGTTGGTCGGACCCGAGAAGCGGAGAAGGCAGACTCCGTGGTGCTCGTCGACCGCCAGGGAAAACACTCCCCAGGGTACCCGAGGGGCCGAGGCCGCCAAGAATCCAGCCGCGGTAGTCTGAGGGGGCCCAATGGAACGAATCGCGATCCTCGGATGTCCCGGGGCCGGCAAAACCACACTCGGCCGTGACCTCTCCGCGCGTACCGGGCTACCGTTGATCGAGCTCGATGCGCTCTATCACCAGGCGGACTGGACGCCTCTCCCGGAACGCGAGTTCGTTGCCCAGGTTCGGGCGCTCATCGCCGGCCCTCGCTGGATCGTGGATGGCAACTACGTCGCGGTGGCCGACCTGGTTCAGGCCCGCGCCGACACCGTTGTATGGCTCGACCTACCTCGACGCACGACCGTGTCACAACTTCTCTGGCGGACGGTCCGACGTCTCGCGTTTCGGGAGCGTCTCTTCAATGGCAATCGGGAGTGTCTCCGAGGGACCCTCCACCTCACCGATGGGCTCCTTGCGTGGGCCTGGGGGCGCCACCCGGTGTACCGGGCGCGCTACGAGGCGCGAATGCATGATGGCGCGTGGAATCACGCAGCGGTCCACCGTCTCCGAAGCTCCGCGGACGTTCACCGCTTTCGACGAGAGTCGGAGCCAAGCTAACGAATCACCGTGGCCAACCGGAGCAGCGAGCCGTGGAGCCGCATCCCCTGGGCGCGACTCTGCGAGAGGTGCACGACGATTCGAGGCCGCCCTGCGTCCTCGGTGACCGCCACCGCGGCCCCCGCGCGAATGTAGCCGACGGTTCCCGTCAGCAGGGGAAGCGATTCATCGTCGCAGTGCTCGCTCAGGCGGCGGAGCGCGCTGCCGAGGCCGCGGCTCGCATAGACGACGTTGATGTTCTGTTCCGCCATCGCCGCTTCGTACTCATTTCCATCGCCCATCGGCACAATAAACACTCGAACCCCCCGGGCGAGCGGCGACCGCTCGGCGAGCGTACGAAACGAGCGCGCGACGGCCCGCGCGTAGGCCTGACCCGCATCGTCGCCACGGCGATACACGATCCCCAGCCGCAGGCTGCGTCCTTCGAGGGCCCGGTCGTAGGACAGGACCCGAAGGAGGAGGAGCGCCTGCTGGTCGGGCTCGAGCTCGCCCGCTGCGGCCGACGACGGGCCGAGCAGTCCGAGCGTCAAGAGCACGACGAGATGAGACGCTCCGCTCCAGTGGCTCGGTGGGCGCGATCGCACCCGGTTGGTGGACTGGTTCACCAGTCGGTCCCTGCGGTCGCCGAACCCATACCAAGGGACGGATTCGACCTCAGAAAGACGGGTGCCAGGGGGCGCGCATTCATTGGCGATCGATGCTAGAAACTGCCGCTCAAACTGGCGGAAAAGACGTCGGAATCAGCCTCTTCAAGAAAATCCGGGCCCCGCACCAGCACGTATTCGAACTTGAGCCGAAGCTGTTCGTGGGGCTCGAAGTCGACGCCGAAACCCAACTGCGTTTCGCGACTGTCGCCCGTGGGGAGCGCGTCGGCACGTCCGTGGGAGAGTCGCACTTTGGGAATCGCGCGGCCCACGACCGGCAGTGCCGCGGTGGTGTACGTGAGTTCGCCGAGAGCTCCCCAGTGGATGAGTTCGTCCCGTGGCGCCTGCTCGAGCATCTCGAGGCTGTAGTAGAAGTAGCTGCGCAGCTCGAAGCCGGAGAACGAAAGTCGAAGGTTTGGGCCGAGCGACAGAAAGTCGGCGGCGAATGCGTTCGGATCCATGGGCAGGAGCGTCGGATCGCCGATCCGGAGCTTGCCTTGGGCAATGCTGAACCCCAATCGAAGCCGATCCGTCCACACGAACTCGAGGCGCCCGGTAAACGCCCGATTCGAGTCGAGGTCGAAGGGCCCGGCGGGAACATTGTCACTCAATCGAAATCCCCGGGGGCCATTGCCGACGGCGAGCACATAGTTCAGCCCGAGCTCTTCGCCGAACATGATTTCGCCCTCGAGCATGAGTCCGGTCTCGTTGTGGTGCGGCGGGACCGCGATGGTTGCCGCGGGGCTGATCGTATTGAAGCGATTGACCGAGGAAAACCACTCGTGATTGTGATCGCCGAACGGCCACCAGAATCGACCACCGACCAGTCGAAGCGTGAACTCGGGGATGGTCTCCTCCCAGAGCCGCCAGATCTGCCAACTGACCTTCGCTTCGGTGAGCACGGGATCGAAGCCGGTGCCGATGAAGTGCACCTCCACCGTCGCAGAAAGGTCGAGGTTGGTGTCGGTCCCGATGAAGATCGCGGAGTCCGATGTAAATCCTCCTTCGTTGACTCCGCTTGGGCCGATTCCCGGGAGAAGGATCTGAGGGGTGGTGCTTCCAAATCGGTCTTCGGTGGCCGCCAGCACCACCGTGGCGTAGCCATGAAGCGCGAAGAACTGAAGCGTCGGTCCACTATACGCGCCGCTCGCCGTATCTCGGCGGAGGTTGGGTCGCGCTTCTTCCTCTTCGATCTCTTCCAGGCTGAGCTCTTCGAGCGTGGCTTCCTCGAGCGGACCGCCGGTGATCTCTTCGATCTCCTCGACCTCGGCTTCACCGGTTGCCGAATCGTTGGGAGTATCGGTTCCGCTGGGATCGCCCAACGTCGACCCGTTCCCGCCATCGGGCTCATCGGAAGCGTCGTCACCGGAGGCCCTGTCATCCGTAGCCCCGTCACCGGCAGCCCCGTCATCGGAAGCGCTACGGTCTCCGGGACCGTCTGAGGAGCCGGCATCCGGTGAAGTGGCGTCCGATGGACTCTCCTCCGGGGCGGTCCCCGTCGAATCGTCTGGTGCGTCGGTCCGCGTCGCATCCTGTGCGCTCGCCACCGACGCAAGCGATCCTAGGAGCAGTACGGCTCCAGCTGTTGCGCCCCTCATGGTTCCTCCCGAATCTCGCCCGTCGCCCGATGGGGGTCGACCGAGCGCAGCAAGCTTCCCACCCGCCCCAGCATGAGCTGAAGACGGTTGATCTCTTCGGCGCGAGTGTCCGTCTCGCTGTTCTCGAGCCCGGCCGCCATCGTGGCCACCCGATGCGCGCCCACCAGCCGACTGCTCCCTTTGAGCGCGTGAGCGGCCGCCTGAAATGCGTCTTCGTTGCTGTCCTGTTCGGCGGCGAGGAGGTCTTCGAGATAGGCTTCCGCTTCCGCGATGTACGTATCGACGGCTCGGCCGAATACGCTTCGGCCGTCGATCTTCCCCAGGCTGATCAGATCGGACACTACCGACCGATCCACGAGGTCCTCGGGAAGTTTGTCGATCGGGATCGTGGGCCCCGGAGGCGGCGGGGTCGAGCGATTGTTCACGTGTTCTCGAAGCACGTCCCGAAGCGCCTGAAGCGAAAGCGGCTTGCCCACGTGCGCATCCATCCCTGCGGCGCGGCCCTTTTCGCGACCCTCGTCGCTCGTATCCGCGGTTACCGCAACAACGGGAAGCTCTCGGCCGTGCGGCATCGCGCGGATCCGTGCCGACGTTTCGTAGCCATCGAGGGTCGGCATCTGGCAGTCCATAAGCACTGCGGAAAAGCCGTGGGTCGGCTTGTGGAGGAGCTCGAGCGCCGCCGTACCCGAGTCGACGGCCACGCCCTGGCAGCCGAGGAACGCAAGCATCGATCGAGCGACGTCTCGGTTGGTCGCGCTGTCGTCGACGACCAAGACTTTTGCACCGCCCACCCCGACCGGAAGCGATGACGTCAGATCGCGCGACGGCCGCCCCCCCCGCACTGCCCGCCACAAGAGCCGCGGGCCGATCGGTCGGTAGAGGACCCGCTCCTTGACGCCTTGGCCCGAACTACCGACCGGGATCACGCGAAGGGCATCCACCGTCGGCGTCGTTCCCGCTTCGACGATTATGGCGTCGACATGCTTGCCGTCTCCCGGACCGACCATCGCGCCCCACGCGCGAAGTTGACGTTCGTACCCCTCGCGCTCGGTCGGATGGTCGAGCTCCACGACGACCCGAAGTCCCGCAAGCGTTGGCGGAGGCGAACTGACGCGCAGGTTGGCCACGAACGCAAAAGTCGTCCCGGTCCCCGGTTCGCTTTCGACCTCCAGCGAGCCGCCGAAGAGTTCGGCGAGCTTCGACGAAATGGTGAGCCCGAGCCCGGTGCCGCCGTAGCGGCGGGC
>JBCCZL010000567.1:0-6636 GCA_039187775.1 Myxococcota bacterium | reverse complement strand
GGACGTGAAGGGCATCTTTGTGAACATCTTTGGGGGCATCATGAAGTGCGACATCATCGCCAATGGCGTGGTCGCGGCGGCCAAGGACTTGGGTCTGTCGGTGCCTCTCGTGGTGCGGCTCGCGGGCACCAATGTCGAGCAGGGTCAGGAGATTCTCGCGAACTCGGGCCTCGCGATCACTCCGGCTGGCACGATGGCTGAAGGCGCCCAGAAGATCGTCGAACTCGTGAAAGGGCAAGGCTGATGGCAATCCTCGTTGGCAAAGACACCCGTCTTCTCGTTCAGGGCATCACCGGCAGCGCCGGCTCGTTCCACTCGCAGCAGATGCTCGAGTACGGCACCAACCTGGTGGCCGGCGCGACTCCCGGAAAGGGCGGCCAGAAGTTCGCGGACAAGGTTCCGGTCTTCGACACCGTGGAAGGCGCGGTGAAGGAAACCGGTGCCAATGTGTCCTGCGTGTTCGTTCCGCCGCCGTTTGCCGCGGACGCGATCCTGGAGGCGATCGACGCGGGCGTCGAGCTCGTCATTGCGATCACCGAAGGCGTGCCCGTGACGGACATGATCAAGGTTCGTCGGGTGCTCGACGGGCAGGACAAGACCCGGCTCGTCGGCCCCAACTGTCCCGGCGTGATCACCCCGGGGGCCTGCAAGATCGGAATCATGCCCGGCCATATTCACAAGGAAGGCCGCATCGGAGTGGTGTCGCGGAGCGGGACCCTAACCTACGAAGCGGTCGGCCAGCTCACCGCGCTCGGGATCGGCCAGAGCACGTGTGTGGGCATCGGCGGCGACCCGGTCAACGGGACCGACTTCGTCGATGTGCTCAAGCTCTTCAACGACGATCCGGAAACCGATGGAGTGATTCTGATCGGCGAAATCGGGGGAAGCGCTGAGGAGATTGCCGCGGAGTACGTCAAGAAGCACTTCAATAAGCCCGTCGCGGGGTTCATCGCGGGCACGACCGCGCCTCCGGGCAAGCGGATGGGTCACGCGGGAGCGATCATCAGCGGTGGCAAGGGAACCGCCTCGGAGAAGATCAAGGCCCTCGAGTCGGCCGGGGTGAAGGTCGCGCCGACGCCCTCGCATATGGCCGAAACCCTGCAGTCGATGCTTTGAGTCATTTTGGCTCTCGCCTGACTTGCTAGTTCTGGGCCCGCATCCTGCGCGCCGACGCGATCCCGGGCCCGCATCCTGCGGGCCGACTCAACCCTGGTCCCGCATGTCGCGGGCCGAAACCCATAGGTGATAAGAGATGGCTGTCGAACGAACGCTGGGCATCATCAAGCCCGACGCCGTAGAGAAGAACAAGATTGGTGAAATCCTCGCCCTCCTCGAGGGCGCGGGACTCGAAATCAAGGCGATGCGCATGCTGCGCCTGAGCCGCCCGGCGGCCGAGGGGTTCTATGCCGTGCACAAGGAGCGCCCGTTCTTTGGAGAGCTCGTCGCGTTCATGACCCGCGGCCCGGTCGTCGTCATGGCCCTCGACGGAGAGAACGCCGTCGCGGCGTACCGAAAGCTCATGGGCGCGACCAATCCCGCCGAGGCCGACGAAGGCACGATTCGCAAGCTCTACGCGAAGGACGTGGGCGAGAACGCGGTCCACGGATCCGACTCGCTCGAGAACGCGAAGATCGAGGTGTCCTACTTTTTTCCGGGATTCGAGGTCGGCTGACGCGGCAGGGCAACCGGCGCGACCGCCGGCGATCGATTCGTGGGGCTCGGAGTGGGCGCCCCGCGATCGGTGCCCTACACTATAGAGAGTGTCCACCGGACGGATGGCTTCCTTCTGGGGAGCCGTTGGCCTTCTTGTCACGCTCGGCTGCGGCGGAGTTCCGGAGAGCGCACGCCGAGCCCCCGCGCCTCCGGACCACGCGCTGACGCTTGCTCGGCGGCTTCCCGATGGGGCCTCGGGCTGCGTGGTCAGTCGGCCGCCCCTCCTGAGCGCGCAGGAACGGGCCATCGCCGGGCGGTTCAACACCGGTGCTCCGATCCTCGCCTTTCCCCGGGCGCCGATCGTTGCGTCGGTGACCGCCTGGCAAGAGGACCCGGTCGGGCGGCGGTCCCGGGTGACCCTGTACCGAACCTCGGTGTCCCGCGCCCAGGCTCGGGTCTTCTTCAACGGCCGCAGCAACGTTCGCTTGCGCTGGGGCCAGGACTCGCCGGTCGAAGGGGCGACTCACACCGCGGAGTTCCTTGACGACCACACCCTGGTGATTCGCTCGGGCCGCTGGCGTTCGCGGCCGCCCGGGGTCGAGGGAGAGTGCCGCGCGCTCGCAGCGACCCATCGCTCCGCGATCGAAGTGGCATCGCGCCATGCCGCGGTCGTGGTGCTGGGCGACGTCGACGACCTACCGCGCCGGATCGACGCAGTGCTCACTCGATCCGCCCGCGGTCTGCTTCGGACGCGCCGGGTGTCTTTTGCATATCCGGACCTTGCCCACGAGTGGGCGCTTCGCGACGAAGAGCGACTTGAACTCTGGGTGCAGCAGGGCGTGCCCCTCCCCGATCGGAGCGAACGCGAGGTCGAGGGGAGCACCGTGGTCACCGAGCAGTGGTACCTCTGGGAAGACCTCGAGTTTGCGCGACGGGACGAGGAGCGGGTGGCCCGCGCCGAGCGAGAGGAAGCGTCGGGCCGCCAACCGATGCCGATCGATGATGTCGACCTCGATAATCTCGCCCACCTCCGGGATCAGCTTCGGCTTCACCAAGACCGGCTCGTGGGAGTGTCGGGCGCCGCGCGAGACCGGGTGCTCTCGGACCTTCGACTGCTTCTCGAGCGGGGCATCCGAGTGCATCCCCTCGATGCCGAGCTTCATTGGTCGCTCGGACAGCTTCTGGTCCGCGACCTTCGCGATGGCGCAGCCGTGACGGCGCTCGCCGACGCCGCGCTCGATGCCGGAGTGGGGGACCGAGACGCCTGGCGTGCGCTTCGACGTCACGGCGCCGCGCTGGTGGGACTTCGGGAGCTCCGCCTCTCTCTTCGGCAAGTCGGAGTCGTCCCCGACCGGGGCGCAGAGGCTGCCGCGACCGAGATCAGCAGCGTGCTTCGGAGCGGCGTCGACTATGAGGTCGCAGAGGGATTGTGGCTCGCTCAGCACGAGCTCGGTCCGCTCGTCTCTCGGGCCCGGATGAGTCCGATTCGGCCGTTGCGGCTGTCGGACAACTCGGTGTTCGATGCGCTCTCCGCGCTCGTCTCGGCGGGCCGACCGACCGGCGCGCTGTATGCGGTGGTCCTTGGCCGAAAGAATCCTTGGGCGCGCTTGCCCGTCGACAACCTCGGGCCGCAGGTCATCGCGCTCGAACGCGGCGAAGAGGCGCTGCTGGTGGGAGCGATGACCAGCGACCCAGATCACCGGGCGTCCGAGCTCTCCGACGCGGTGAGTGCATTCTTTCAGCCGGGAGAGCTTCGGGTGGGGCTCTTTCTTGTTCCGTTTGGGGCCGACGCGAGGCGTCGAAGTGCGGAGATCGTCCTCGAGGGCGAACTCGAAGATGGGCACTGGACGATTCGCCGAGCTGCCGGGCGCGCAACCCGCGTTCGCTGGTCCCGCGTCGATCGTTATCTCGGTCAGCCGCTGAGCACGATCGAAGCGCGCCTGTTTCCGGTGCCTGAGCTCCGCATCGATGCCAACTCGAGCGCGGACCTCGACGCGATCACGGAAGCGGCGGTCGAGAGCGACGGGATCAGCTGCACCCCCGAGGGCATGGTCGTCCGGTGTCGCGAAGGAGACTTCGGACTTGCCTCTCCGGTCGTCCCCTTCGTTCGCGCCCTCGTCGGTCGGCTCCTCGCCCCCGACATCGCAATGCTCGGCCGCTGACCGCGGAGGGTCTGGAGCGTCGACCGTGGCATCGAATATCGCGTCGATTGGCCATCGAGGACGGCGACTTTTGACGGCTTTTGGCGGCTCCCTCTATTCTCCGCGGCGCTATGGAACTGCAGACGAAGATTCGCGAAGCCTTTGAAGACCGGACGAAGCTAAAGGACGAGTCCTACCGCGCGGCGGTGCGGGAGGTGATCGCACAGCTCGACGCGGGGTCGCTCCGCGTAGCGTCACCTCGCGACGACGGGACCTGGGAGACGCATGCATGGATCAAGGAAGCGGTGCTGCTCTACTTCTCCGTCCAAGAAATGGAGGAGATCGAGGTTGGTCCCTTCAAGTACCACGACAAGATCCCACTCAAGCGAAACCTGAAGGAAGCGGGCGTTCGAGTGGTTCCCCCAGGAACGGCTCGGTACGGCGCGCACCTTGGGCGGGGCGTCGTGCTCATGCCCGGCTATGTGAACATCGGTGCGTGGGTGGGCGAGGGGTCGATGGTGGATACCTGGGCAACCGTCGGCTCCTGCGCGCAGATTGGGCGCGGGGTTCATCTGTCTGGGGGAGTCGGGATCGGCGGCGTCCTCGAGCCCCCCGGAGCCACTCCGGTGATCATCGAAGACGGGGCGTTCGTCGGGTCGCGGGCCATCGTGGTCGAGGGCGTACGGGTTCGAAAGGAAGCGGTTCTCGGTGCCAATGTCGTGTTGACTCGCTCGACCAAAATCATCGATGTCACCGGTGCGAGCCCAGTCGAGACCCGCGGTGAGATCCCCGAACGGGCGGTGGTGATCCCCGGGGTCCGACCCAAGAAGTTTCCCGCGGGCGAGTTCGGCGTGCCCTGCGCGCTCATCATCGGCCATCGGTCGGAGAGCACCGACCGGAAGGTATCGCTCAACGAGGTGTTGCGGGAGCACGCGGTCGCGGTCTAGGCCTAGTCGGCTTGGTTAAGCCGACTCTGAACCGCTTGGTCCAGCGCGGTGAGACCGGCGTCTCTTCCGATCTGAAGCGCCTCCTCCGGGCTCTTTCCCTGAAGATAGAACGCTCGGAGGGCGAGGAGTGCACCGACCCGATTGCCCGAACCGCAATGCACGAGAGTGGCTCCCGGTCCCGCGTCGCCGATCGCGGAATCGAGGGCGCGCGCATTTTCTTCGGTCAGGTCTCCCGCCCCTCCCACAGGGATGTGTATGAAGCGCATCCCTTGGGCCTCGACCTGCGCCCGCTCTTCCGCAAAGCCGTCCTCCTGGGCGCGACGGAGGCTCACCACCGCGCGAATGCCGTTCTCCTCGGCCTGGCGAAGCGCATCCGCGGACGGTTGGCCACCGACCACGAGGCCGTCGGCGAGACGGACTTCATTCGGCAATCCAAGGGTGTCGCTCATCGTTGATTCTCCCGCGTTCCGCGCCTGCTCCTGGGCGGTCGAGCCGCCACAGCCAATCACGAGGGCCATGATTGGAACCGACCACCCGATGTGGCGGGCGCTCCGAGAGCTGTCGGCTGGTGGTGGTCTCAAAAGCTCAGCTGCGCCGGCCACGAAGCACCACCTGGTGTTCGCTGATCTCGAAGCCCTCGAGTCGATCGAGTCCACTCACCTTGAGCTTGTTCCAGGGCACGTCGTAGATGTCCCCGGTCGACTCATCAATGATGTGATGATGAGGTTCGGTATTGGGATCGAACACCACGCGTCCCTCGGTGAGGGTGACCCGCTTTAGTAGGCCCTTGTCCGAGAACAGATTCAGCGTGTTGTAAATCGTGGCTCGCGACACCATCGGGAGCCGGTCGTGCACGATCTCGAACACGCGGTCCGCCGACGGGTGGTCGGTGGTCGAAAGCACATACTCCGCGATCACCAACCTCTGGGTGGAGGGCCGAATGCCTGCGGCCTGTAGCTTTGCAACGGTGGGAGAAGAGGGGTCCATGCGAACTTCCTGTGTAATCATTGGGCTCCGATGGCCAGACCGCAAGCTGATATTTAGATCCAGTATAAATTTGGGAGTTGTTGATTGCTCGCCCTGCCGAGAAGAGGGCTTCGAACCTCCGGTAGAACGCATCCCCAGACTGTGGCATGGGATGACGATGCCTCGCGCGGAATTGCCCCCTCTCGAACTGCACCCGGTCGAGCGCCTGCCGGAAGAGTGGACCGCGGTCATGGCGGCCTGGGGCGAGGCACGGTTCCGCGCCAGCCAAGTATTCCTCTGGATTCACAAGCGCGGCGTCCTCGATGCCCACCGGATGAAGAACCTGCCGAGGCGGTTGCGCGATCGGCTGGCGGCGGAGGGCCTCGATGGGTCGCTCGGCGAAGTGAGCCATCGTCATCGCTCGGACGATGAAACCCAGAAGCTCTTGGTGCGCCTTCACGACGGAAAAGAAGTCGAGACGGTGCTCATTCCTCAACTCCGCGCCCTCGAGGACGACGAGCAAGAGGGCGTCGAGGTGCTTCCCGGCAAGGTCCCGGGCGGTAGGATCACTCAGTGCATCTCCTCGCAGGTTGGCTGCGCGATGGGATGCGTGTTCTGCGCCTCGGGGATTGCGGGGCTGAAGCGGCATCTCTCCGCCGCAGAGATCGTCGCGCAGGTGCTTGTCGGGCGGGCTGCGCTGTCCGAGGGACAGCGTATTCGAAATGTCGTGTTCATGGGCATGGGCGAGCCGCTCCACAATTACCCGGCGGTGGCGCGGGCGCTCAAGCTCCTCACCCATGAGGACGGCATTCATCTTTCCACGCGGCGAATCACCGTGTCGACCAGCGGGCTCGTTCCGGAGATCGGTCGTCTCGGGGAGGAGTTTGGTGGCCGGGTGCAGCTCGCGATCTCGCTTCACCAGACCGACG